>JBBRZD010000228.1:0-5003 GCA_038237055.1 Lysobacterales bacterium
CTGAAATTGCGCGGTGACGGCGTGCCGCGCGTGCTTGAGGTGCGTGGTGAGGTCTACATGCCACGCGCCGCGTTCGAGAAATACAACGAACGCATGCGCGAGGAGGGCGGCAAGGTACTGGTCAATCCGCGCAATGGCGCTGCCGGATCACTGCGCCAACTGGATCCGCGCATGACGGCACAGCGGCCGCTGTCGTTCTACACCTATGCAGTCGGGGTCGTCGAAGACGGCGAATTGCCCGCCACGCATTCGGCAACGCTGAAGAAATTTGGCGAATGGGGACTGCCGATCAGCACCTTGGTCGATACCGCGACCGGCGCCGCCGGCTGCCTCGCGTACTACGCACGCATCGGTGCGATGCGCGACACGTTGCCGTTCGACATCGACGGCGTCGTGTACAAGGTCGACGACTATGCCGGCCAGCGCGAACTCGGCTTTGTCGGCCGCACGCCGCGCTGGGCGATCGCACATAAATTCCCGGCGCAAGAGCAGCAAACGATCGTCGAGGCGATCGACGTCAACATCGGTCGCACCGGCGCGGCGACACCGACCGTGCGGTTGGTGCCAGTCCAGGTTGGCGGCGTCACAGTCACGAATGCGACACTGCACAACGCCGACCAGGTTGCGCGACTCGATGTGCGCGTCGGCGATACCGTCATCGTCCGCCGCGCGGGCGATGTTATTCCCGAAGTCGCGCGGGTCGTGGCGGAACTACGCCCGCCCGGCACCGTGCCGTGGCAGATGCCGAAACACTGCCCGATCTGTGGCTCGGACATCGTGCGCGAGGAAGGCGAGTCGGTCTCGCGCTGCAGCGGCGAGCTGACCTGCGCGGCGCAGCGCGTGCAGGCGATCTTCCATTTCGCCTCACGCCGCACGATGGACATCGATGGCCTCGGCGAGCGCTACATCGAAGACCTAAGCGATCTTGGCTACGTGACGTCGGTAGCCGATTTGTACAGTCTGACGCTTGCCGACCTGCTGGAAATGAAACGACGTGCGGATGAGCGCGACGGCACCACGCCGGCAAACACTCCCAAAGGCGCGGCAAAAACCGGCAAGGTCGCCACCAAATGGGCTGAAAATCTGATCGATGCGATCGCCAAGAGTCGGCGCGCGCCGCTCGATCGTTTCCTCTACGCGCTCGGCATCCAGCACGTTGGCGAGAGCACCGCGAAGGCGCTCGCGATCTGGTTCGGTGATCTTTCCCTGATTCGTCACCTGCCATGGCCTGTCCTGAAACTGGTACCCGATATCGGTGGCGAGGTCGCGCGCGCGATCGATGCGTTCTTCCAGCAGCCGGGAAACCAGCAGGTGATCGATGACCTGCTCACGCACGGCGTCGAGATTGCGGATACGCACGCGCCATCTTCCAAATTGCGCGCCGATTTGTCTTTGGCAAACGTGCTGGCGCAGATCGAAATACCGAAACTTACGGCCAAACGTGCGGAGCAGGTCGCAAGCGCATTTGATTCGATTGCGACCTTGCTGAAGGCCGATGTCGCCGGACTGCTCGCGGCCGGTCTGCCCCAGGACACAGCGCAATCGCTGCAGGCGTTTCTCGCGGATGGCGAAGGCAAGGCGCTGTCCTCGCGTTGCAACGAGGCGATCGAACGGTTGCTGGCTGCAGCGCCCGATGCCGCTGACGCTGAGGCGGGTCCGCTGGAGGGACAAACCGTCGTATTGACCGGAACCATGACTTCCCTGAGTCGCGATGAAGCCAAGGAGAAACTCGAAGCGCTGGGCGCCAAGGTCTCCGGCAGCGTCTCGAAGAAAACGAGTTTTGTCGTCGCGGGTGAAGCGGCTGGCTCCAAGCTCGACAAGGCGCAGGAACTCGGTATCGAGATATGGGACGAGGCGCGATTGCGCGATTTCCTCGGCACACACAATGGCTGAACTAGCATTGCGAGAGACGTTGGAACTGCGCGCGCGCCTCTACGCGCAGATCCGCATGTTCTTTGCCGCACGCGACGTGCTCGAAGTCGATACGCCGATCCTGAGTGAAGCAGGCAATACCGAGCCGAACATTGAGAGCTTCAGCACGCTCTTCGCCGGCCATGTCGACGCGGGCACGCGCGAGCGCTGGTTGCGCACGTCGCCTGAGTTTCCATTGAAGCGTCTGCTCGCTGCAGGCATCGGCGACTGCTATGAACTTGGGCGCGTGTTCCGCAATGGCGAAGTGGGGCGCACGCACAATCCCGAATTCACGATGCTCGAGTGGTATCGCGTCGGCTGGAATCATCGTCGCCTGATGGCAGAAAGCTGCGACCTTGTGCAGGAGGGGCTGAAGCTCGTCGGGCGCAGCGCCGATGTAGTCGAGCACAGCTATCGAGACTGGTTCCTGCAAGAGCTGAAGCTCGATCCATTCACCGCTACGCTCGAATCGCTGCAGGCGCCGCTCGCGGAATTCCACATTGAAGCTAGTGAACTCACGCGCGATGACTGGCTTGATCTGCTGATCACGCATCGCCTGCAGCCGTCGTTCCCGCACGACTGCATCAGCCTGATTCACGATTTTCCGGCGAGTCAGTGCGCCTTGGCGAAGATCCGTGCGGGCGATCCGCCGGTGGCCGAGCGATTCGAGTTGTATTTGGGTCCTTATGAACTCGCGAACGGCTATCACGAACTCACGGATGCTGCGGAACAGCGCGGGCGTTTCGAGCGCGACAATCTGCGTCGGCGTGCGCGCGGTCAGCGTGAGTTGCCGATCGACAACCGCCTGCTGGCGTCATTGCCGCAGATACCTCCCTGCGCCGGCGTCGCGCTCGGCATCGAACGCCTGCTCATGTGTCTTGCGCAGACGGACGATATTCGCGAGGTGCTTGCGTTTCCGTTTTCCCAAGCCTGAGCGCAGGAAGAAGATCAGGTCCAGCGCGATCCCGGTCGCAATGCAATCCACGCAAGGATCGCCGCGAGCGCCGCGATGTCGCCCGCGACCAGGAAGGCGAGTCGGCCGTGGTCGACTGTCCATAGTGCACCAGCCAGCCACGCGCCGAGCACGCCGCCGACGCCGGACGAAAATCCGTAGTAAAGGCCTTGCGCGTGTCCATTCAGGCGCCCCGGGGAAAAGCGCACAAGCAGTTGCATGCAGGCCGCGAAGAAGGCGGCGAAATTGACTGCGTGGGTCGCTTGCGCAACGATCATCACGCCAACGTTGTCAGGGAACAGTGCGGTTACCCACCAGCGCAGTGCGGCGGAAGCGAGCGCGATGACGAGCACGCGCGGCGCATCCCAGCGCGCAAACACGCGCGCCGATGCGAAGAACATCACGATTTCGACCGCGACGCCGATCGCCCAGTACGCGCCGAGTGCGGACGGTCGATAGCCGTGTTGTTCGAGGTAAAGCGAGAAGAACGTGTAGTAAGGGCCGAAGGAAATCTGCGCGAGCAGGGCAACGAGGAAAAAAGCGATCACGTGGGGATGCAGCAGTCGTTCGCGGAAACCGGCTGGCGTCTCGTGATCGGTAATTACAACGACACGGTAGTCGTTGGCGAAGCTGCTCGCAACGAGACCCGCGTAGAGCGGCAGCATCAGCAACGGCAGCAGGGTGATCGACAAATGATCGAAGAGCAGGCCGAAGCCTGCGACGATCACGATGAAGCCGATCGAACCCCACACGCGGATGCGGCCATATCGCTCGCTGCGGCCCGGCAGGTGCGACAGCGTGATCGCCTCGAATTGCGGCATTACGGCGTTGTAGGCGAAGCAGAACACGCACATCGCCGCGAACAATCCGGCGAAGTCGAGCGGCAGCAGGAAAAGACTGAAACTCGCGAGCGCCAGCACGCAGCCCATGCGGAGCCAGTGCACCGGACGTGGCGAACGCGCAGCGAGCCAGCTCCACGACGTCGGCGCGATGATGCGCGTCGCGTACCACAGGCTCATCAGCACGCTGATCGCGGCGACATCCTGCCCACGTGCCTTGAGGAACAAACTCCAGTACGGCGTGAACGCGCCGAGCGCGGCGTAGTAGGCGAAATAGAAACTGGCGAGGCGTCGCGCAGGAATAGGATCGAGCATGGGTCAAGCGTGACATAGGCGCTGCGCGCGGCACAGTCTTGCGCTGTGCATTTCGTTCGCGTCGGAAGCAGGCGCGCAGGACCTGAAACAACTCCGAGACTGGGAAAGCCCGGCGACAACATCGCCGCCGGGCAGTACCTCAGTTGGCGAGCGTCAGCGCGCGTTCGCGACGTTCAAGTAGACTCATGTCGGCTTGGTTGATGAGGCGCAGGTCGCGCACCTCATACGGCGCACGCAAGCCGCTTTTCGCGAGGCTGTCGGCGTCATAGCGCAAAGTGATAACGCCATGCCCACTCGCCAGCCAGTTCGCCGACTGCGCAATCGCTGTCGGTTTCAGGCTGCCATCGTACGCAGTGCCGTAGAGCACGCCCGTCACTTGGTAGCGGCTCGGCGCGATGCTCTCCACACCAACGTTCACCACAATGCCGCCGGCAGGGGCCTTGCTCGCATCGCGTTCGGCGCTGCCGTCGAAACGCGCGACAGGCACACCCACCGCGAAGGCGGTCTTCGCATCGCGCTGGATCGCATTCTTGCCGCTGGCGATGGCGAACGTGTGCGCTTCCCACAAGCCATGGTCGCCCGCATGCACAAGATCCGGCATGACACTGGCGACGTAGCTGCCATCGGCTTGGCGCGCGAAATCCAGATTCTGGCTCGCGCCATCCGGGGCGCTGATCAGGCCGCTGATGCGACCGATGCCACCATTGAGCGATGCGCGAATACGGATCGGAGCACCGGCACTGACGCTGTCGCGATCTGCGGCGAGCTTGAGCACGACCGCACTGGCTGGTTCGAACACGTGCACCAGATAGCTGCCGTGTGCGGTCGGTACGCTGAGTTCGACATTGCCGGCGCCGATTGTGTCGGCCAGACGCATCGCGATGCTGCCTTGCGGTGCGTCCATGCCTGCGGCACTCAAAGCCGCTTCGTCGACGATGCCGCGTGTGGCCTCGGCAGAGGAATAGCTGCGACCGCCGGCGCGCAGC
>JBBRZD010000229.1:0-4990 GCA_038237055.1 Lysobacterales bacterium
CAAACCTGCGCGAGCCTTGCGGCACGCGGCGTGGACGCCGTAGCAGTAACACCCCGACTCATGCGCAATCGCAACCCCTACAAAACACTCGCTTTCATCGCCCGTTTCGCCGTGATCGGGCTCGCCGTCGCCTTCGTGCTGAACGCGCTTGCGCCAAGCTTGGTCGATCGCCTGCGCGGAACCTCTTCCGGCAGTCATTCCGCTTCCGCGCGCGTGGAAGGCAGCCCGGCGACGTCGAATCGCGGCCCGGTCTCCTATGCAGATGCGGTTTTGCGCGCATCGCCGGCCGTGGTCAACATCTACGCAAACAAGGTCACCACATTCCGGCGCATCTACCAGATTCCCGATCCATTGACCCAGCGTCTGCTCGGCGTGGTACCGGGTCCCGTGATGAAACGGCAGGAGCAAAGCCTGGGCTCGGGCGTGATCTTCAGCTCGGATGGCTATGTTCTGACCAACAATCATGTCATCAACGGCGCCGACGACATCCAGGTTTTGCTCGACGACGGTCGCGTGTCGACGGCACAGATCATCGGCAGCGACAGCGAAACGGACTTGGCGGTGCTGAAGATTGAAGCGACGAACCTGCCCGCGATCAGCGTGCCCGACGATGCAACCGCCGATGTCGGCGACGTCGTGCTCGCGATCGGCAATCCGGTCGGGCTTGGCAAGACCGTGACCATGGGCATCGTCAGCGCGACCGGGCGTCAACTCAAGATGTCGGCATACGAGGACTTCATCCAGACGGATGCCGCGATCAATTCGGGCAATTCCGGTGGCGCGCTGGTCAACGCGCTCGGGGAATTGATTGGCATAAACACTGCGATCTATCCGCGCACGCCGACCTCGAACGGACTTGGCGCCGTCACGCAGGGCGCAGAGGGTATCGGCTTCGCGATCCCGGTCACCACGGCGAAGGCCGTGCTCGACCAGATCATCAAACATGGCCGCGTGATACGCGGCTGGATCGGCGCGGACTACACCGACATCCCGCCGGCAACGGGCGCCACTGCACGGCAGCAGGGCGTAATGGTCGTGCGCGTCGTGCAGGAGAGCCCTGCCGCGCAGGCGAACCTGCAGGTTGGCGACCTGCTGTTAAAACTTGATGGCGTCGCAATCGCCGACCAGATAGACCTGCGCAACCGCGAAGCCGCGCTCGCCCCCGGCACCAAGGTGCGCCTGGAAGGCCTGCGTGGGAATCTTCCGTTTGCGCTCGATGTGGTGCTGGTGCAGCGGCCGGCCCCGAGCACGACCGGAGCCTGACGCGACCAATCGGGGCGCCATCGCCCCGACGTCGATCCGCTCAAAGCGCCTTTTGATACCGGTCGCGCAGCTGCTCCACCCGCTGCACATACAACTGGGTTTCGTCGTACGGCGGTACACCGCGATATTTCTGCACGGCGCCGGGGCCGGCGTTGTATGCAGCGGTAGCGAGGTGGGCATCGCCGTTGAAATCCTTCAGCAACTGCGACAGATAACGTGCGCCACCGCGGATGTTCTGCGCCGCATCGAAGGCATCGGTGACGCCCAGATCGCGGCCGGTTCCCGGCATCAATTGCATCAATCCCTGCGCACCCTTGTTGGACAACGCCATCGGATTGAATGCGGATTCCGCGTGGATCACCGCACGAATCAACGAGCTGTCGACGCCGAAGTCGGATGCAGCCGCGGCAATCTCGGTCTTGTACGCATCCAGATTCAGCGCGGTCCGCGCAAAATCGATCTTCGAGTGAATATCGCAGGCGATGCACGTCGCGATATAGGTGAACAGCACGGCGAATGCGCTGCCTGCCGGTTTGATGTTCGTGTACTCGGTGATGCCACCCTTGCGCTCGACCTTGTAGACGGCGCCGCGCAGGATCCTAGGTGGCGGCGGCCCCGCCTTCGCAATTTGTGGCGCAGCGCGCGGCGCGGGCGCAGCGGGCATCAAATCGGGAATCGGAACCAGGATTTGCGCCGTGCTCTCACCACCCCGCTCGACCGCATCGAACACCTGTTTGGCAGCGGTACTCTCGGCGCCTACCGCAACTGTGGAAAATTCCGCCTTCGCCTTGGCGTTTTCCTGGTATATCCAACGGTGTTTCGGACTCGTCCCATCCGTTGTGTTCGCTGACGTTTTCGCCGCGTCGCCGCCCTTCGCGACCTTCACGGTGCTGTCCGCGGGAACGGCTTTGGGCGCACTGTCGGCAAATGTCGAGATCACCTTGCAGTCGGTGAATCCCGCCTGCTTGCTCGTGTACGCAATGCTGCCGTCCTTCGTACCGCACTTGTACAGCACGCTCGCCCCCGCGTCGCAGGCGAAAAGAAGCCCAAGTCCAAGCAGGACGGCATTGGCGATGAGCGGACAGGAACGCGGCATGGGCACTATTGAAACCTTTCCGGGCGTCAAGTTTCCGCCAGATCAATCACGCTACCACCGGTTGTTGCCGGCCAGTGCGTTGGCGACAACTCGTTTTACCACGTAAACTACTGGACTTCCTAGGATTTTGGCAATGACTGGCAAGCTCTATATCAAGACCCACGGTTGCCAGATGAACGAGTACGACTCGACCAAGATGGCCGACGTACTCAAGGCATCGCACGGTCTGGAGCTGACCGACGACGAGAACGAGGCCGATGTAATCCTGATCAATACCTGCTCGATCCGAGAGCGGGCTCAGGAAAAGGTCTTCAGCCAGCTCGGCCGCTGGAAGAAATTGAAGAAAGATGGCGGAAAGTCCGTTGTGATCGGCGTTGGCGGCTGCGTCGCGAGCCAGGAAGGCGCGGCAATCGTCAAGCGTGCGCCGTATGTCGACCTCGTGTTCGGCCCGCAGACTCTGCATCGGCTTCCGCAGATGATCGAGGCGCGCCGCGCGAGCGGCCAGCCGCAGGTCGACATCTCGTTCCCGGAGATCGAGAAATTCGACAAGCTGCCCGAACCGCGCGCCGATGGCCCGGCCGCGTTTGTTTCGATCATGGAAGGCTGCTCCAAATACTGTTCGTTCTGCGTCGTGCCGTACACGCGCGGCGAGGAGATCAGCCGACCATTCGACGACGTCGTTGCCGAAATCGCCACGCTCGCCGATCAAGGCGTGCGCGAGGTCAATCTGCTAGGCCAGAACGTCAACGCGTATCGCGGCCCGATGTTCGATGGCGGCGTGGCTGATCTTGGATTGCTCATCCATGCAATCGCGCAAATCGACGGTATCGGCCGCATCCGCTTCACCACTTCGCATCCGCTGGAGTTTTCCGACTCGCTGATCGAGGCGTATGCGAACGTGCCGCAACTGGCGAATTACCTGCATCTACCGGTGCAGTCGGGCTCGGATCGCATCCTTGCGGCGATGAAGCGTGGCTACACCGCGCTCGAGTTCAAACAGAAGATCCGCAAACTGCGCGTCGTGCGCCCGGATATCTGCGTCTCCTCCGATTTCATCGTCGGCTTCCCCGGTGAGAGCGATGCGGATTTCGAAAAGACGATGAAACTCGTCGACGACGTCGGCTTCGACCAGAGTTTTTCCTTCATCTACTCCAAGCGTCCCGGCACACCCGCGGCAACGCTCGAAGACGATACGCCCGACACGGTCAAGCATCAGCGTCTCACACGCCTGCAGGCGGCGCTCAACGCGAACGCAAAGAAGATCAGCGAGGCGATGATTGGCTCCGTGCAACGCGTGCTCGTCGAAGGCCCCAGCGCGCGCGACGCGAGCGAGCTGACCGGCAAGACCGAAAACATGCGCAACGTGAATTTCGCCGGCCCAACACGCCTGATCGGCCAATTCATCGACGTGACGATCACCGACGCAATGGTGAACTCGCTGCGTGGACGTATCGTGACCGAAGTGGGCGCAGCTGCCTGACTTCCATTCGGCGACGGTGACTTGGCGCAGGCCACGCGCACCTTTTTAGACTACACCCAGCGCTTCGCATCGCGAGGATGTCAGTTCGCACCACAGAACGTCGTAACCCACAGGAACGCCATCCATTCGATGTCGAACTGCTGAGGTGACTTGTGCAACTACTGGCCCGTTTTCGGACGTTCGCGCAGAAAGCGTCCATCAGCACACTGGCGAAGCGAGCGTTGCTGGCGATTGCCGTCACCTGCGCAGCCGTTTTCAACGTGTCGGCACAGACCATCGACGCCTTCAATCCTCAGCCGCAGTCGGCGCCAACCACGCTGGCGATCCAGTCGGATGGCAAAATCCTCATCGGCGGATATTTTCTGGATGTCGCGAGCAGCACGCTGTTCGGCGTCCAGCGATTGAATGTCGACGGGTCAATCGATGCTGGCTTCGTCAAGCAGGAAGTCAGCGCCGAAGTAAAAGCGCTCGCCGTGCAGGCCGATGGCAAGATCCTCATCGGCGGCTCCTTCATCGAAGTCGCGGGCCACACACAACACTACCTGGCGCGATTGAACGCCAACGGTTCCCTCGACACCGGCTTCGTCGATCCGAATATCGACGCGGACGTCTGGGCCATTGCGTTGCAGCCCGACGGCAAGGTGTTCGCAGCTGGCGACTTTCAGAACGTAGGCACTACCGCACGCGCTTACGCTGCGCGCTTCACGACGACGGGGGTGCTCGACGGCAGTTTCATCGATCCACAGATCTGCTGCGGACCCGCGCGCGCTATCGCATTGCAGGCGAACGGCAGCGTTCTGGTCGGCGGTTACTTCCTGGGCGTCACGGGCAATTCCGCGATCGGTTCGATCGCTCGTTTCAGTGCGAATGGCGCGCTGGATGCAGCCTTCCCGGTCGATCCTTCGGCCACGACGGTCAGCACGATCGTGGTGGCTCCCGACGGCTCAATCTACGTCGGCAGTTCCTACCTGACCAGCAATGACCTATCGCTGCGTCCTGTATCAAAGCTCTCCACCAACGGCACGCTCGATATCGCGTATGCCGACATATTCACAGACAGCGGCACGAACACGCTTGCATTGCAGCCAAATGGAAAGCTGATGTTCGGTGGCCAGTTCCAACTGATTGATGGACAGCCGCGGCATGCGCTC
>JBBRZD010000230.1:0-4979 GCA_038237055.1 Lysobacterales bacterium
CGACGCCCGGAATCACGACAGCGCGAGCCTGCGGGACGTCGCTCGACAACGCGATCATCATCGCGAACAAGATCGCTGCGGGACAGATCGATGCCGGCATTGCCGGCGGCGCCGACACCACCAGTGATGTGCCGATCGTTTATTCAAGACCGCTGCAGCAGCGTCTGCTGGCGATGAATCGGGCCAGGGCTCCGCTCGACAAGCTGAAAGCGGCGCTGAAGGGATTCTCATTGGGCGAACTGAAGCCCTCGTTCCCCGGCGTTGCCGAGCCGCGCACTGGCAAGTCGATGGGCGACCATTGCGAACTGATGGCGCGCGAATGGCACATCGCGCGCGAAGATCAGGACAAGCTCGCGCTCGCCAGCCATCAAAAGCTCGCGGCGGCCTATGCGCGCGGTTTTTTCAGCGACCTGATCGTGCCGTTCCGCGGCGTCGATCGCGACAACATTCTGCGTGCCGATACCACGCTGGAGAAACTTGCCGCGCTCAAGCCCGCGTTCGACAAGACCTCGGGGCTCGGTACCCTGACTGCCGGCAATTCCAGCGCCTTGTCCGACGGCAGCGCTGCCGTGCTGATTGCCAGCGATGAATGGGCGGCTGCGCGCGGACTCAAGGTGCAGGCGTACCTGACCCATGCGCGCGTCGCCGCGGTTGATTTCGTGCACGGCGAAGGCCTGTTGATGGCGCCGACCATCGCGGTGCCGCGCATGCTGGCCGAGGCGGGCGTGACCTTGCAGGATTTCGACTACTACGAAATCCACGAGGCCTTCGCGGCGCAAGTGCTGTGCACCTTGCGAGCGTGGGAATCGGCCGACTACTGCAAGAACCGGCTCGGCCTCGATCAACCGCTCGGCTCGATCGATCCGGCCAAGCTGAACGTCAATGGGTCGAGTCTGGCGACCGGTCACCCGTTCGCAGCCACAGGCGCGCGCCTGGTTGCGACGCTGGCGAAGATGCTCGACGAAAAAGGCTCGGGTCGCGGCTTGATTTCAATCTGCACGGCCGGCGGCATGGGCGTGACGGCAATTCTCGAAAAGCCGTAGCATCGGGGCACGGTATCTTGCGGCGATCTTCCGTCAGGATCACCGCAGCGAGGATCCCGATGCAGATTTCCAGTGGAGATATGGATGGAAAACAGCAGCTACGCACTCGTCCTGACCGGATCGGTCCTGCCCAGCCACACACCGGAAACGGTATGGCCCGCCGTGGCGGCGTACTTTCGCATGGACGAAACCAAGCTGCAGAACCAGCTGCTTGCACGCGCGCCACTGATGATCAAGCAGGGCGACGACCTCGGAAAACTGCAGACGCTGCTGGAAGGCATCGCTTCAGCCGGTGCCGAGGCCGAAATTTGCGCGCCGGATGGCCGTCCCAACATGTTTGTTGTGCTTGACAACGCGGCGCGTGGTCCGGTACCGAGGGTCTTCGTCGAAGAGCGCGTCGACTACGGCCTTTGGGCCGCCAGCGTGACGGTCGCCGAGGTGGGCTCCAGCACGTGGAAGCCATATAGCGACTTCGTTGTTCCGGTGGCCGCTCCCGTCGTGCCGCCGCCGCCGCCGGTGGCCGCTCCCGACCCGTTTGCAGCCCGCGACATCGCAACGCGCGCAACGACGCCGTCTACGCACCTCTCCCTAGCAGGCGGGGCGACCGGTGCCATTGCGTTGCCCGCTGGTGCGGCCATCGGCGCGGGATTCTGGCGACGCTGTGCGGCCTATTTGATCGATGGGTTCCTGATCGGCCTCGTGTGCTGGGTGATCGAGCTGGTCGCGATCAAGGTGTTGGCAGGATCGGGCGACACGTCGTCGATCGTGGCGGGCGCTTTCGCGATGTATGCGCTCCTGATCGTCATCAACTGGCTGTATTTCGCATTGCAGGAGAGTTCCGCTGCGCAGGCGACCCTGGGCAAGCGCGCGATGGGCATCAAGGTGACCGACGACTATGGGCGCCGCATTGGCTTCGGTCGCGCATCGGGCCGGTTCTTCGGCAAGATCATCTCCAGCATTATTTTCAATATCGGCTTCATGCTCGCCGGTTGGACCGCGCGCAAGCAGGCGCTGCACGACATGATCGCCGGCAGCCTGGTTGTTTTCAGGGGGGTGGAATCGGGTCAGCCGCTGCCGACCGTGCGTCCGCCGATGCCGTGGTACGGCTGGCTGATCAATGGCCTGGTGGTGGGTTCGTTGCTGCTGACGACGATCGTGATCGTGCTGTATTTCGGTGCAATGGTCGATCTCATCAGTCATGGCCTTCACGGCTAGGCACGCTGCGCGCGCGGGACAGTGCGGTTCTGCAGAATTCCGCGGGGCGCGGCGAATGCGGTCACGGCTTAGCGCGATGGAATTGAAGACTCCAGCGCCCATTGCCAGACCGAAAAAAAAGGCCGCCCATCGGCGGCCTTCGTTTTTCAGGCGCAGCGGGCGCTCAGCTGCGGAACGAGAACAAGGTCGGCCTCCAGCCTTCCTTGCTCTGATAACTCTGGCCGCGGCGCTTGCGCATGCGATCGATCAACTCGATGCGGCGTGCCTCGGCCCATTCGACGCGCTGGGTCTTCAGTGTGGACGGATCGACGCCGTGCGCAGCCGCCTCGTCCTTGCGGTATGCGACAAAGTCCTCATAGGCCTCGATTTCGTGCTGCAGCTCGCGCACGCACAGCTCGATCATGATCGCATCGTCGAGGAAACCGAGTACCGGCACGTTGTCCGGAATGATGTCTTCGGGATTGGCGAAGTAGGTCAGACAGGCCAATACGCGCTGCCTGTCTTCCTCCGGCAATGAAAAGCCTTCGTCGCCGACCATTGCGATCATGCTGTCGAGCTTGCCGAGTCGTTCGGCAATGAAATGCGGCAACTTGATCTGGTGGCCGTCAACCAGCAATTTCGAGGCGGCTTCGGTGATTTCACGCGGCGACAGGTGCTTGGCTTCCTGTTGCGAGCGCTGCATGGCGTCGATGAAATGCTGGAGGTCGGCATCGCCGAGCTCGATGGTGATGGCGAGCGACATGGGTGAACTCCACAGGAATACGACGGACGAGACTAGCTAGCGAAGGTGGGGTGCGTCAATCGGCAGGTCGACCGATCGGCAGGTTCCATCAAAGAATACCGACCAAACCGGCACCGAAAGCGGTCACGATGCGCGTGTAGATCAACTTCAGCGGCAGGTCGACTTCGGGGAAGTCGCCGACATCCGTGTGGCAGGCGGAGAAATTGGAATCGCCAGGCGCCGATGGCGCGCAGCCGGGCTTGAGTTCGAAGCTGGTCGCGTAGCGAAACGGCCACAAGTCGAATAGCGGCAGGGCGGTGGACAGGTCGGCGATCGCATTGTTGATCTTCTCAAGAATTTTCGGCCGCTTGCGCTTGGCGATCGTCCAAGCGTTCTGCGCTTCCGTGTCGCGCAGCATCGCAGCGCGCAGGCGTTCGGTCACGGCACGGTCGTAGATGATGAAGCCCGATTCGGTGTTGTAGTCGTCCGAACGCGGATCGAAATTGTGCGAGCCGATCACGCTGACGCGATCGTCGATCGCGATCGACTTGGCATGCAGGCCAAGGCGAACGCCGGCACGCTTCAGCGGCGCCTGTCCGTAACGCTTGTACCGCCCGGTATTGGCGCCACCGGAAAGATCCGCATAGTTCTGCACAAACTCCGCTGCATCATCCGGAAACGGCTTGAATTCGTGGATCTGGAATCCGAGACGTTTCAGGTAGCGTTTCTTGTATTTGTACGAAAGGGCATACACGTAGAACGCATCCGTCGCGGCGAGCGAGTTGGTGGACACGATGATCGGCACACGCGGTTCGCGCTTGTGCAGGCCGCTAAAGATCTTGCGCGCGCGCGAGCTGAGCACGAGGTAGGGCGTCTCGAATACGATCTGATTGCGGGCGCCCGCCAGCAGTTCGCCGATGCGCTGGCTGAGTTCGATCGCGGCGGGGTCATTCGGTCGGGATGCCTTGTCTGGCGCGTCTGAAAAGTAGTCGACGCGGGAGACGCGCAACGCATCCTGGCTGAAATGTTCGCGCACATAGTCGCCGTCGATGGCCCGCGCGCGCAGCGATTCGATGCGCGGCCAATTCATGTCGGTTGGCGGTTCGAGCGACGTCGTCGTCCCTGCGTCTTCGACAATGCGCCGATTGACGTCGTTGAGTCGGGTCAGCCGCACGCTGCGCGGATGTGACCAGAACTGATCGAACGAAGCCTGCATTTGCGCGCCCGATGTGGGCCCGACCACGAGCACGTCGCGGTCGCGATAGTCGAATTCTTCGTCCCAGTCGAAGTAGCGGTTCTCGTAATTGCGGCCTCCCGCAATGCCGATCTCGCCATCGACGAGGAAAAGCTTGTTATGCATGCGCTGGTTGAACTTCGAGAAGCAGCACAGAAGTCCCGCAGCAAATTCAAGCGGTTCGGTAACGGCCTCGTCGAACGTCGGGTTGTACAGTTTGAATTCGAGATTCGTATGTGCGCGCGCAATTTGCGCAAGCCATTCCACATCGTTAAGCGAAAACAACTGGTCGGACAGCACGCGCACCTTCACGCCGCGCCGCGCCGCTGCGAGCAGTTCGTCGAGCACGAGCCAGCCGGCGTCGTCCTCGGCCCAGATGAAGGTCTGGATGTCGATGCTCTTTTTTGCCGCGCGTATCAGATGGATGCGCAGCAGCAGCGCATCCTCGCCGCGTTCGAGCACGTTGACGTAGTGCACCGGCGCCGTCGAAGCGTTCGCCGCACGCGCGCTGTCGGCCAGCGCCTCGTAAGGCGAGTCGATCGCGCAGTGATCCGCGCGCTGACAAACGGCACCGGTTGGCCGCGCAGCCGCGACCAGCGCATCTGCCTGACGCGCAAGCGTACGATTCAAACCGCACGCCGTCAGCAAAAACAGCGCAAGGCAAACCATGCCGCGCGCGCACCAGGAAGCTGGCGCCAGGGTCTTGTTCGCATACTTCATGGAAGTGTCGGCTGCGCCGTTTCGACAGCGTAGACCTCAAGGCGCA
>JBBRZD010000231.1:0-4911 GCA_038237055.1 Lysobacterales bacterium
AGATTCCCTACTACCGTCTGCAGGATGTTCTGCGCGATCACCCCGAATTGCGTGAAGTCGGCCACCTTACGCTGTCGCAAAGCGTCAAATGCGCGCGGCTGGTGCTATGGGATGAAGCGAGCCGGCGACTCGTTTCTTTCAGGCAGTTGCGCGGTATGGCAGCGGCGGCGTGATCCGTTGGACGTGTGGCTCAAAGAGCATGACCTGGAAACATCACGCCGTGCCAATGTGTATGTCGGGAAAAAGAACGGTCTGTCTTTGCTCTGTTGTTCGACACGGCGATAAATTTCCAGCAGACCCATCGCAAAGACGAAAGACAGCAGGCTCCAGATGGAAAGGGGGTCGGACTGACTCCCGAGTCGAGCGTCGCGCCGACGTGCGATTGTCCTGCAGTAGGGTCTCCGCATTAGGCGGATAAAAGCGATCGAGGGATGCCGGTCGTCGTCTCGAGCGGGTACGTGCCTGCGGCTGGAAGAAAGGGGGCGGGTTCATTGGTTCTGCGCGGTTTCAATGGCCGTGCGCCGACAGGCAGCGCAGCAGGAACGCTGCCGTAGGTCATGATCTGCGCCGACGACAGACCTTGTTGGAAGTGTGCGCGGTAACAGGATCGAATCCGTTTCGCGCAACACCTACTTCACTCCATGCATCCAGCGTTTGATCAGCGGCGTCAGTACCAGTACGACCAAGCCACTCGCAATCCCGATCTTCGCCGAGAACACGAACAGCTGATCGTACTTTGCAAGCGCGTCTGCGATGTTCAAGGTTCCGCCTTCCGGAATTTCGATCGAAGACAGCTTGCCGAGCGCGGCAGCGAGCACTTCCGAATACGAGGTGCCAAGGAACCAGCCGCCCATCATCAGGCTGACGACGCGTGGCACCGACAGCTCAGTAACGGCGGATAACCCAATCGGCGACAGCAGCATCTCGCCCGCCTCAAGCACGAGATAGGCGAACACGAACCACCAGATACCGGTCAGGCCATTCGCTTGCGGGTGGCGCGCGCTCCACACGAGAACGAGGAACGACACGCCGGCGAGGATCAGTCCATACGCGGATTTCGCCGGCTTGCTCGGGTTCCATCCGATGCGTTCAAGACGTGGCCAAAGCCATGCGCAGATCGGTGCGAGCACGAGTATGAAGAACGCGCCGAGCGAGGTGAGTTCGCTCGCGCTCCACGTCGCGCCGAGCGCGTCGTGATTCATCACGCGATCGGAGAACAGCACCCACGAGCCGTATGTTTGTTCGTACAGCGTGAAGAACACGAGGCAGAATCCAATGAAGGCAAGCACGATGAACATTTGCTCGCGCTCAACTTTCGTGCAGCGGGTGAACATGAACCAGAGGATGCCGCCGAGCAGGCACAGTGTGACCAGGTGCATCGCGAGCACGACGGGGCTCGGTTCGAAGTAACCGGGAATGATCTTCAGGAAAATCGAATGCGCCTGGATCAATGCCCAGATCACGAACAGGCCGAGCATTGCGCCGAGCTAGATTAAATGCTCGCGCGACAGCGGACCGAACACGCGTTCGCGCAAACGTGCGGGCTCGCGCGGTTCGGCGTGACCCATCAGGTATTTCTGGCCGTAGATGAAGTTCGCGAGTCCGGCAATCATGCCGACGCCGGCAGTGCCAAATCCCCAGCCCCAACCGTAGGTTTCGCCGAGCCAGCCGCAGACGAGTCCCGACACCGTCGCGCCGATGTTGATGCCCGCGTAAAAGATGCTGAAACCCGAATCGCGGCGCGGGTCGTTTTCCGGATAGAGCTTGCCGACGATCGTTGAAATGTTGGGCTTCAGAAAACCCACGCCCATGATGATCAGCGCGAGCGAAAAGTAGAACACCTGCAGCCCGACCGCATCGCGTGTGACGACGCCGTTGACCGACACCGCGGGCGCGCCTTCGATCGCCATGCCCAGATGACCAAGCACAAGCAGGACGCCGCCGAATACCACCGCCTTGCGCATGCCGAGCCAGCGGTCCGCGAGCAGTCCGCCGATCACCGGCATCGCATAGACGAGTCCGCCGTATGCACCGACGAGGTTGTAGCCGTTGTCGTCCGAAAACAGGTGGTACTTTGTCAGGTAGAGCAGCAGGAGTGCTTTCATGCCGTAGAACGAAAAGCGTTCCCACATCTCGGTGAAGAAGCAGATGTAGAGGCCTTTGGGATGGCCGAATATTTCCTGCGAATCGGATGAGCAAACGGGGACGGGAGCGGTCATGAGGACTCCGCGCGCCGTGGTCAACGGCCAGCGCTTCAGGAATGAAAACCCTGCGACACCGTGTTCTCAAACGGTTTCATGGCACAGCAATGATCGTGATCACTGCCGAGACCAGGCGGGTTGTCGTTGCTACGATTGTCGCCGCGCGCAAGACCGTTGTCATGCGCGCGTGGCTCGGTGGATTCGGCGGTGGGCCGTGTTCAAAGCTGGCGCGATACCTGGATCGGGGATGTCCGCGCTGCACGCGGGCTCCGGTGGGCTGTAAGCCAGCTGTTGCGGGAGTGCGCCAGAGTGCATGGAAAAGCGGAATAAAGCGCTCCGGCGTGGATTCGCGGGTGGTTCCCGCGTCAACCGCCCGTGCGCTCCACAAGCGGAAGATTCAGTTCGGCCAACCCCGACAGAGGCTGCGGCGACCCTTGGTCGAATGCAGGCCAGCGCTTACTATCAGGCCTTTCCACTAGGGACCCCCCATGAAACCGATCCTGATCGTGACTGCCTTGGCTATCGCATCGCCGGCGCTCGCCGCGGCGACCCATCCCTTCGACGTGCATGACCTGGTGATGATGGACCGCATCAGCGATCCGGCACTCGCACCGGACGGCAAGACGATCGCGTTCCAGGTGCGCCAAACCGACTACGACGCGAACAAGGGTCTGAACGGTATTTGGGTTGTACCGGCGGCTGGCGGAAAGTCGCTGCGCGTCACCGACAAAGCCTTGAACGCAAGCAATGCCCGCTGGTCCACCGATGGTGCGAGCGTGTTCTTCCTCGCGGCGAAGGATGGCGTCAACCAGCTTTGGCAGGTCGACGCGAAGGGCGGGGCGGCACACCAGATCACGTCATTCGGGCTTGACGTCAACAACTACAAGCTGGCACCGGACGGAAAGCGCGTGCTGATGTCGATCGATGTGTTCGCCGATTGTTCGAACCTCGCCTGCACCAAGAAGAAGCTAGACGAGCGCAAGGCTGACAAGGCCAGCGGCACGGTGTACGACAATCTTTTCGTGCGCCACTGGGATACCTGGTCCGACGGACGTCGCTCGCAGTTGTTCATCGCGGACATCGGCAGCGACGGCAAGATCGGTGACGAGCCGCGCATGCTTACGACGCACATCGACGGCGACGTGCCGTCCAAGCCGTTCGGCGACGAAAACGAATACGCGTTCTCGCCCGATGGCGCGACCGTCTACTTCGACGTACGCATTGCCGGCAAGACCGAACCGTGGTCGACCAATTTCGACATCTATTCTGTGCCCGCCGACGGATCGTCGGCGCCGAAGAACCTGACCGCCGCGAACCTCGCCTGGGACGCCGATCCGTTGCCGTCGGCCGACGGCAAGACGCTGTACTACCTCGCGATGAAGCGCCCAGGTTTCGAAGCGGATCGCTTCGGCATCATGGCGATGGACCTTGCGACGGGCAGCACTCGCGAGATCGATCCGCAGTGGGATCGTTCCGCGTCGCCGATGAAGCTGTCGGCTGATGGCAAGACCCTGTACACGACCACCGACGACTGGGGCGACCTTGCGCTGTTCGGTGTCGATATCGCGACCGGCAAGGTAGCCAAGTTGGTGGCCGATGGCAGCGTGACCGGTTTCGACGTAGGCGAGAAGGGCCTTATCGTCGCACGCCAGGATTTCAAGCATCCGACGGACGTCTATACGACTGATGCGAAAGGCAAGAGTCTCAATCAGATCACGCACTTCAATGCCGATCGTCTGAAGGACATCCGCTTCGGTGACGCTGAGTTCTTCACCTTCAAGGGTACGGGCGGCGATACCGTGCAGGGCTACGTCGTGAAACCGGTCGGCTACAAACCGGGCCACAAGTATCCGGTCGCTTTCATCGTGCACGGTGGTCCGCAGGGCGCGATGACCAACGACTTCCACTATCGGTGGAACCCCGAGACATACGCCGGCCAGGGCTTCGCCGTCGTCACCATCAACTTCCACGGCTCCACCGGCTACGGTCAGAAATTCACGGATGCAATCTCGGGCAACTGGGGCGCCGCGCCGCTGGACGACCTCAAGGCGGGCTGGGCGTCCGCGCAGAAGAAGTATGCGTTCCTCGATGGCGACCGCGCTTGCGCGCTCGGTGCCTCGTACGGCGGTTACATGATGTATTGGATGGCCGGCGTGTGGAACCAGCCGTGGAAGTGCATCGTCGCGCATGACGGCGTGTTCGACAGCCGCATGATGAGTTACTCGACCGAAGAGCTGTGGTTCGACGAATGGGAACATGCGGGCAAGACCCAGTATGACGACCCGGCCGCGTACGAGACGTACAACCCGATCAACCACGTCAAGGATTGGCGCGTGCCACTGCTGGTCGTGCACAGCGATCAGGATTTCCGCATTCCGCTCGAACAGGGTCTTGCTGCGTTCACTGCGGCGCAGCGGCGTGGTATTCCGAGCAAGTTCCTGCGCTTCCCGGATGAGAACCACTGGATCCTCAAGCCGCACAGCAGCGTGCTCTGGCACGACACCGTCAACGCGTGGCTGAAGCAGTGGACGGCCAACGACGCGAAATGAAACCGGCTGCATCGCGCAAGATGCGCGGCGCCGCTATCGACCAACCAAAAGGAGAATGCAAATGGATGCCTTGCTGAAGAACAGCACGAGTCAGCCGCAACGCGTGCAACGGTGGGCACGCGCCTTGCTGGCGGGATGCATACTGGTCACGGGTGCCGCCA
>JBBRZD010000232.1:0-4908 GCA_038237055.1 Lysobacterales bacterium
ATCGTGCGCGCCGACCCGCATATCGGGCTGCTGCATCGCGCGACCGAGAAGCTGGCCGAGTCGAAGCCGTTCAATCAGTCGATTGGCTACATGGATCGGCTCGACTACGTCTCGATGATGTGCAACGAGCACGCCTATGTTCGCGCAATCGAGAACCTGCTTGGTGTCGACGTGCCGGATCGTGCGCAGTGGATTCGCACGATGTTCGACGAGATCACGCGCATCCTGAACCATCTGATGTGGATCGGTTCGAACGCGCTCGACCTCGGTGCGATGGCGGTGTTCCTGTACGCGTTCCGCGAGCGCGAGGAATTGATGGACTGCTACGAGGCGGTCAGTGGCGCGCGCATGCATGCGACCTACTATCGCCCCGGCGGCGTCTATCGCGATCTGCCGGAGCAGATGCCCAAGTACAACGAATCGAAGTGGCACAAGGGCAAGGATCTGGATCGCCTGAACAGCTGGCGCGGCGGTTCGATGCTAGATTTCCTGGATGCGTTCTGCGCCGATTTTCCGCGCCGCGTCGATGAATATGAAGAGCTGCTGACCGGCAACCGTATCTGGAAACAGCGCACGGTCGATATCGGCATCATCCCTCCCGAGCAGGCGCTCGCGTGGGGCATGTCGGGTCCAATGCTGCGTGGTTCCGGCATCGAATGGGACCTGCGCAAGAAGCAACCGTACGCGAAATATGCAGAAGTCGATTTCGACATCCCGGTCGGCGTGACGGGCGATTGCTACGACCGTTATCTGGTGCGCGTCGAAGAAATGCGTCAGTCGAACCGCATCATCAAGCAATGCGTCAACTGGCTGCGCGCGAATCCCGGCCCGGTGATGCTGAAGAATTTCAAGGTCGCGCCGCCGTCGCGCGTTGAAATGAAAGACGACATGGAAGCGTTGATCCACCATTTCAAACTGTTCACCGAAGGCTATTTTGTGCCGGCTGGCGAAACCTATGCCGCAGTCGAGGCGCCGAAAGGCGAGTTCGGCATCTATCTGGTTTCCGATGGCGCGAACAAGCCGTTTCGCCTGAAGTGCCGAGCGCCGAGCTTCGTGCACCTGTCGTCGATGGACGCCATTGTGCGCGGCCACATGCTGCCCGACGTGGTTGCGATGATCGGCACCTACGACGTTGTGTTTGGGGAGGTTGATCGATGAAGGCGACCCGCAATTACGAAGCGGTCAAGGATGTCGATCCGCAGGTCGCGTTGAACGCGCACACGCGCGAACACATCGACCACTGGGTCGCAAAATTTCCGCCTGATCGCAAGCGCTCGGCGCTGATCCAGGGTTTGTGGGCAGCGCAGGAGCAGAACGGCGGTCACTTGACCGACGAACTCATCACCGCAGTCACGAAGTACCTTGGCTTGCCGCAAGTCTGGGGTTACGAGGTGGCGACGTTCTACTCGATGTTCGAGACCAATCCGGTCGGCCGCAACAACGTCGCGATCTGCACGAACATCTCGTGCTGGCTCAACGGCGCCGAGGACATCGTGCGTCATTGCGAAATGAAATACGGCATCAAGCTCGGCGAGAGCAGCGCAGATGGTCGCATCTACCTCAAGCGCGAGGAAGAGTGCCTGGCCGCGTGCGTTGGCGCGCCGATGATGGTCGTCAATGGCTATTACCACGAGAACCTGACCCTCACGAAAGTGGATCAGATTCTCGACGGACTGAAGTGAGCATCAAGATGGCTTTTGGTCCCGCACCGCAGGAACACCAGGTCGTCTACACGACGCTGCACTTCGAGCAGCCGTGGACGCTGGACAACTATCTGAAGGTCGACGGCTACAAGGCGTGGAAGAAAATCCTCGCCGAGAAGACTGATCCGGCCACGATCATCGACGAGCTCAAGAAGAGCGCGCTGCGCGGACGTGGCGGCGCCGGCTTTCCGACCGGTTTGAAGTGGTCGTTCATGCCCAAGGGGACGATGCAGAAATACATTCTGTGCAATTCCGATGAATCGGAGCCGGGCACCTGCAAGGATCGCGATATCCTGCGCTTCAACCCGCATTCCGTGGTTGAGGGTATGGCAATCGCGTGCTATGCAACGGGTTCGACCGTTGCCTACAACTATCTTCGCGGTGAATTCCATCACGAACCATTCGAGCATATCGAGCTGGCGTTGAAAGATGCCTACGCCGCCGGGCTGCTTGGCAAAAACATCCTCGGTAGCGGTATCGACGTCGATATCCACAACGCACTCGGTGCCGGTGCCTATATCTGTGGCGAAGAAACCGCGCTGATGGAATCGCTGGAAGGCAAGAAGGGCCAGCCGCGCTTCAAGCCACCGTTTCCCGCGAATTTCGGCCTGTATGGCAAACCGACGACGATCAACAACACCGAGACCTATGCGTCGGTGCCGACGATTCTCAACAAGGGCGCCGACTGGTTCCTCAATGTCGGCAAGCCGAACAATGGCGGCCCGAAGATTTTTTCCGTGTCCGGTCACGTCAACAAGCCGGGCAACTACGAGATCAAACTCGGCACGCCGTTTTCGGAATTGCTCTCGATGGCCGGTGGCGTACGCAATGGCCACACATTGAAAGCCGTGATTCCGGGTGGCTCATCGATGCCCGTGCTGCCGGCTGAAATGATGATGGCCTTGACCATGGACTACGACGCAATCCAGAAGGCCGGCTCCGGTCTGGGTTCAGGCGCGGTCGTCGTCATGGATGAAACCACCTGCATGGTGCGCGCGTGTCAGCGCATCTCGCGTTTCTACTTCGCCGAATCCTGCGGTCAATGCACGCCGTGCCGCGAAGGTACTGGCTGGATGTATCGCATGCTGACGCGCATCGTCGAGGGCAAGGCGGAACTCGCCGATCTCGATATCTTGAAACAGGCAGCCGGCCAGATCGAAGGTCATACCATCTGCGCGTTCGGCGAAGCGGCCGCCTGGCCGGTGCAGGGCATGCTGCGTCACTACTGGGGCGAGTTCGAATACTTCATCAAGAACGGCCGGTCGATTGTGGATGCAAAGCTGGGAGTCGCCGCATGAGTGCGCAACCCGCAGCACCCGCGGTTCCGCCCGATCATGTCACCGTCGAGATCGACGGCAAGTCGCTGGTCGTGCCGAAGAACTCGATGATTATCCAGGCCGCGGACAAGGCCGGTATTGCGATCCCGCGCTTCTGCTATCACGAAAAATTACCTATCGCCGCGAACTGCCGCATGTGCATGGTCGAGGTCGAGATGGGTGGCCGGCCGATGCCGAAGCCGCAGCCGGCGTGCGCGACGCCTGTTGCCGATGGCATGAAGATCCAGACGCAATCGCAGCGCGCGCTATCTGCGCAGCGCAACGTGATGGAATTCCTGCTGATCAATCATCCACTCGATTGCCCGATCTGCGATCAGGGCGGCGAATGCGAATTGCAGGATCTGTCGATGGGATACGGCCGATCCGTTTCCCGATTCGTGGAAAAAAAACGTGTGGTGCCCGACGAAAATCTCGGGTCGTTGGTCGCAACGGAAATGACACGCTGCATCCAGTGCACACGCTGCGTCCGCGTGATGGCAGATGTCGCCGGCACTTACGAGCTCGGTGGAATGGAGCGTGGCGAGCGCCTGCAGATCGGCACTTATGTTGGCAAGCCCCTGATGAGCGAGCTCTCAGGCAACGTGATCGACGTATGCCCGGTCGGCGCGCTGACCAACAAGCCGTTCCGCTTCAAGGCGCGCGCATGGGAACTCATCGCGCGCGAATCGATCGGTTACCACGATGCGCTCGGTTCGAATCTATGGCTGCATACGCGTCGTGGCGAAGCGTTGCGCGCGGTGCCACGCGACAACGAAGCGATCAACGAATGCTGGCTGTCCGATCGCGATCGCTATTCCAATGACGGCCTGCGCGCAGCGGATCGCGCGCTCAAACCGATGGTTCGCAAGAACGGCGAGCTGGTCGAGACGAGCTGGGCGGATGCACTCGCGTTTGCTGCCGATCATCTACGTGCCGCTGGCAGTGATGTCGGCGCACTGGTTGCGCCGCTGACCTCGAACGAGGAAGGCCATCTGGTGGGCAAGCTGTTGCGTGCGCTGGGCAGCGACAACATCGATCATCGTTTGCGCATGCTCGATGCTGCCGATGCGCCGACGGCGACACCGTTCGAGATGGCCGTCGCCGACATCGAGAAAGCGAACGCGATCTTGCTCATCGGCTGCAATCCGCGTCATGAAATTCCGCTGCTCAACCATCGCATCCGCAAGGCGGTGAGTCGCGGTGCGAAGGTCTACGCGCTCAATCCGCTCGACTTCGATTTCAATTTCGAACTTGCAGGCAAGATCATCGCGACGCCGCAGGCGATGGTCGATGCGGCACTCAAGCTGGCGAAGGCATCCCACGATGCCGGACACCTGCCCGAGTCTTCCGCGCTGGCGCAATCAATCGCCAATCTGGCTGCTGATGACGCAGCGAAGAACTGGATCAAGCAAATCACCGATGCGAAAGCATCGGTTGTAATTGTTGGTGAATCGGCTGTGTTGCATCCGACTGCATCCCGCCTGCGAGCAGCGGCGCGTTTCATCGCAAAGGCAACAAGCTCGGCCTATAACGAAATTCCCGCCGGCGCGAATGCGATCGGTCTTTCGCGTGCAGGCGTGCAGCCGCGCGCAGGCGGCCGCGATGCGGCAGCGATGCTGACGCACCCTCCGAAAAATCTGGTCGTCTATCACGCGGGATCGCAGGATACGTCTGCGCCTGCGGCATTCGATCGCGCGCGCAGCAATGCGGAGTTCTATCTTTACATCGGCGCGTACGCGTGCACTGGCGTACGCCGCACCGCGCACGTCGTGCTGCCAATTGGCCTGCCTCCGGAAATCGATGGCAGCTATACGAATGTCGACGGTAGCGTGCAAACGCTGGCTGCGGCGACGAAGCTGCCTGGCGATGCACGCCCGGGGTGGAAGGTG
>JBBRZD010000233.1:0-4860 GCA_038237055.1 Lysobacterales bacterium
CATATGCGCAACCATGGGTGATTCCAGATGATCGAACGCAGACCTTACGATACGCTCGGCGGAGCCGACCGCGGTTGGCTCAAGGCCAAGCACCATTTTTCGTTCGCCAACTACAACGACGACGCGCGCATGGGCTGGGGCACATTGCGCGTGTGGAACGATGACGAGATCGCCGCCGGCAGCGGCTTCCCACCGCATCCGCATGCGGACATGGAAATCATCACCTACGTGCGCGACGGCGCTATCACGCACGAGGACAGCCTCGGCAACAAGGGGCGGACTGAGGCAGGAGATGTGCAGGTGATGAGTGCGGGAAGCGGCGTGCGCCATGCCGAGTACAACGCCGAACCGAGTACCACGCGTATTTTCCAGATCTGGATCATTCCGGATGCGCGCGGCGGCGCGCCATCGTGGGGCGCGCGGCCCTTTCCCAAAGGCGATCGCTCGGGCCGCTTCGTGGCCCTTGCCAGCGGCATCGAAGGTGACGGCGACGCTCTGCCGATCCGCGCGAATGCGCGCGTGTTAGGTGCAACGTTCAAGGCGGGCGAGAGCACCGAGTACGCGCTGGGCGCACAACGGCATGCATACCTGGTGTCGGCGTTCGGCTCGGTCGAAGTCAACGGCCTGCGCATCGACGCGCGCGACGGCGCCGCGATCCGCGCTGAGCCGCAGATCCGCATCACGGCACTCACCGACGCCGAGATCGTACTCGTCGACAGCGTCTGTGCGCAGGCGTACGCGCGCGAACCGGTCCGAATGTAAAGGCCGGTTCGCCGCTGCCATGGTGCGGGCGGCTGGCGTAGAGTCGGGGTTTGCGTTTCATCGATCGTTGTTCCGTCCGCCTTGTCGAAATCGGAGTGCCTCATGCGCAAGACCGTCCTGCTCGCGATGCTTTCGCTCAACGCCATGCCACTCGTGGCAGCCGACGTGCATCCGGTCGAACAACCCATGCTGCGGGACATCGTCGAGCGCGTTAGCGCAGACGAACTCAAGGCAACGATTACGCAGTTGGTCGGATTCGGTACACGGCACACGTTGTCGGACACCAAATCGAAGACCCGCGGCATCGGTGCGGCGCGGCGCTGGGTGAAGGCGCGTTTCGAGGCGTTTTCCAAAGCCTGCGACGGTTGCATCGAGGTAGTGACGCCGTCGCAGACGTTTACCGGCAAGCGGGTTCCGCAGCCGATTGAGGTCATGGACATCGTCGCCATCCAGCGCGGCACCTCCGATCCAAACCGCGTGATCGTGATCACCGGCCATCTCGATTCGCGCGTCACCGACGTGATGGACGTCAAGCACGACGCCCCCGGCGCGAACGACGACGGTTCCGGCACCGCGGCGGTGATCGAAGCCGCGCGCGTGCTGTCGAAATACAAGTTTTCGGCAACGCTGGTCTACGCGGCATTGTCCGGCGAGGAGCAGGGCCTGTATGGCGGCAAGGTACTCGCCGACTACGCGAAGCAACAGCACTGGGAAGTCGAAACCGATTTCAATAACGACATCGTCGGCAACACGCACGGACAGGATGGCGTCGTCGACAACACGGTGGTGCGCGTGTTCTCCGAAGGCACCAAGAGCAACGAGACGCTGGAGCAGGCGAAGTACCGCCGCTATCACGGCGGCGAGGTCGACTCGCCTTCGCGCAACGTCGCGCGTTACATGAGCGGCCTCGCCGACGACTATCTGGGTAACTTCCACGTGCGCATGGTTTATCGCACCGACCGCTATGGTCGCGGCGGCGATCAGGTGCCTTTCCTCGAAGCCGGCTATCCCGCGGTGCGCGTGACCGAAGCGCATGAGAATTACACGCGCCAACACCAGGACCTGCGCACGGAAAATGGCATGCGCTACGGCGACACGATCGACGGCGTCGACTTCGCCTATCTCGCCCAGGTCACGCGACTGAATGCGATCGCGATGGCTTCGATGGCCAAGGCGCCCGCGCCGCCGTCGGGCGTCGATGTCGAGGGTGCGGTGAAATCGGACACGACGGTCAAATGGAAGGCCGTCGCCGGTGCCGGCAGTTACCGCGTGTTGTGGCGCGACACCGCGGCGCCGCAATGGCAGCGCAGCTACGCAGCGGGTGACGCAGTTACGCTCACACTGAAGAACGTCATCATCGATGACGGCTTTTTCGGCGTCAGCGCGGTATCCGCGGATGGATTCGCCAGTCCGGTCGCGTTTCCGGGCGATGCGGGGAGTTTCGTCGCGCCACCATCGGCGCCCTGACCCGCCGCGCGTCGCGCGTTGCCGGCAATCACGTTCGCGCGAAGCCGATTACTTCATGCGCGGTGGTTCCCCTGCCTCGCGGTTCTACAAGCCGAAGAATCCGCGCGCGTTCGCGTGGGTGAGATTCGCCGTCCTCTCGACGGTCTCACCGCGCGCCGCAGCGACCGCAGCGCACACCTGCGCGAGATACATCGGCTCGTTGCGCCGGTGCGACGGCTTCGGACGCAGATCGCGCGGCAGCAGATACGGCGCGTCGGTCTCGATTAGCAGGCGATCGGCCGGAATCAGCTTGACCAAGTCGCGCAGGTGCGCACCGCGGCGCTCGTCGCAGATCCAGCCGGTGATGCCGATGAAGAAATCGCGATCGAGGTAGTCGATGAGTTCATCGCGTTCACCGGTGAAGCAATGCACGACCGCCTGGCCGATGCGGCCCTTGACCTTGTCCATGCATCCAATGAAATCCTTGTGTGCGTCGCGCTGGTGCAGGAACAGCGGCTTGCCGCAGTCGATCGCGAGCGCCAGCTGCTGCTCGAACGCGGCAATTTGCGCCGCATGCGGTGAAAAGTCGCGGAAATAGTCGAGACCGGTCTCGCCGACGGCCTTTACCTCGGGTGCTGCGACGAGTTCGCGCAGTAGCGCGTACGTGCTTTCGTCATACTCGTGCGCATGGTGAGGATGCACCCCCGCGGTCGCGTGCAGGAAGCCCGGATGCGCGCGCGCCAGCTCACGTGCGGCGCGGCTTCCGCCTGCGCTGGCACCGGTCACGACGATTTGAGCAACGCCATGGCTGCGCGCCCTATCGAGTACGGCGTCATAGTCACAGCGGAACGATTCGTGGGTGAGATTTGCGCCGATGTCGATCAACTGCATACCCGTATACTTCACTGCGATGACTAAACAGGCGATTATGCGGGCATCACACCCACGCCGCACTCACCCGGTTCACCGCGAATTCACCACTGTCTGACCATGCTCGCTCGTTCCAACGATGGGGATTGAAATGATCAAAAACCTGACCCTCCTGACGATAGCGCTCGCCGCTGGCGTCGTCGCTGTTCCAGCATTAGCCGATATGCGCGTCCCGCTCAGCGCCGATGCGGTTGCATCCCACCAGGCAGCAAACCCGTCACGGTTGTTGACGCACGTGCGCGCGTCGCACCCCGCCGCGCCCGGAACTGCTGCGGGCACCACTGCGAAAGTGATGGGAATCCACACGCAACCGGGAACACCGGGGCCAAATGATTTCCGCGCCTATCCGCCGAGTTGTGCAGCCGATCCGCTGCCCGACAAGGCCAGCGGTCCGCAATATACGGCCAGCGTGCCGCTCTATGCGACGGATCCTAACAACGTGCAGACGGCCGTGATCGAAGTCGCCACAGTGACCGTATGGCGTATCGCCTGCAGCAGCAGCGGTGCGCACCAGATCTACAACCCCAACGGCTACCCCAACGCGATCACACTCGTTCGGATCGATCGTCATGATGACACCATTACGTCAGACGTACCGCGATTTCCGTTGCTGCAGGTCAAGCAGGGCAGCATAGACTTCACTGTCGCCGGTGGCGGCCGCAATCCGGCGAGCTTCGTGCGCGCCGCGGTCGAACCAAACACGGTTGTTTCGGAAATGGCTTTTGACAACCCGGTTGTCACGAGCACCACCTACGCGCTGGAGAACAATCCGTACCAAGGCTCGGGTTATTTCGCTTTCAGCGATGCATTCACATTGCGCATCGATCCCTTCATCGCTGGCGTTACACCGGTGGACATCAGTGTTCCGGCCTACATTCCGTCTCAGGCGACCTATCCTGACGCCTACACCAATCTGCCGATCAGCGGCTACATGAGCAGCGCCTGGTACTCGCCCGACCATAACGGCGAGGGTTTGGTGGTGCAGTTGCTGGAGAATCCCGACGGCGTGACGCACGCCGTATTCGCCGCCTGGTACACCTACGATGCGCTCGGCCTGCCGTTCTGGCTGATAGCGCAAGGTGTGATCAACCCGGGCGACAAGGCGATGTTGAACGCGCCTGTAACCTATCTCACTGGCGGCGGCTTTGCGGGCAACTTCGGCGCCGCAGCAGACACTCATACGTGGGGCACGATGAGCATGAGCTTCCCGGACTGCAACACCATCCACTTCACCTATAGCGGCCAGACCGACGCGCAGACCGCCGGACCGGCCGGCAGCGGCACCCGTGACTGGACGCGACTGGCGAGCGTCAACGGACTGACCTGCGAGTAAGCGCGGTTCCCCGTGAGATCCGACGATCCCGCCGCAACGGCGGGATCGTCTTTTAAGCGCTGCCGCGTCATGTTTTTCCTTTCGCGCATGACCAATACACCGTGTTGCACGATGACTTCGCACAGGTCGAGACATTGGTGATCGATCGCGCCGCGCTTCCGATTGACGCGGTACTGCCGCAGCTCACGGCTGCGCTTGCAGCATCGACTCGCCTTGTACTCCAGGCGCCACCCGGAGCCGGCAAGACCACCCAGGTGCCGCCCGCCCTGCTTGATGCGGCATGGCTTGCCGGACGCAAGATCCTGTTGCTCGAACCGCGCCGCATTGCCGCGCGCGCAGCAGCGGAATTCATGGCCGCGCAACGAGGCGAACGCGTCGGCGAAACCGTC
>JBBRZD010000234.1:0-4793 GCA_038237055.1 Lysobacterales bacterium
AAATCGAACCCGGTCACGCCGCCCTTGGTGCCGACGCGAAAGTAATGCACGACATCCGCTGCGAACAATCGCGTTGCGACGACGACCGCGAAGACAGCGGAGACGATAGTGCCCCACAAGACGGCGAGCAAGCCGGCGCGGTTCGACTCGGCGGCCGCTTCCGCGCTGATGCCTTCGCCGCCTCCGGCGCCGACTTTCAGCACCTCGGCGCAGGCAACGCCTTCAGGATAAGGCAGGTCGGAATTGGTGACCAGGGCGCGCCGCAGCGGAATCGAATACATCACGCCGAGGATGCCGCCGAGCGCGCAGATCGCGGCCGAGGTCCAGTAGTTGAAGCCGGTCCACCAGCCAATCAGGATCAGGCCGGGCAGTACGAAGATGATCGAGGACAAAGTGCCGGCCGCCGAGGCGACGGTCTGCACGATGTTGTTCTCCTGCATCGTGGCGCCCTTGAAATAGCGCAATACGGCCATTGAAATCACCGCCGCTGGAATCGACGTCGCGAACGTCAGGCCGGCTTTGAGGCCGAAGAACACGTTAGCTGCGGTAAACACGAGCGTGATCAGGATGCCGATCACGATGCCGCGCAGGGTCATTTCCTTGCGCGGTTCCGCGCCGTGGTTTTCGAGTGTGCTCACGATGACTGCTCCGACATGCTGGATTCCCGTGGATGCTATCGGGGCGAGATTAGCGTATCGGGCGCCTGGATGGTGCAGGCATGAGCTTGTTCGATCCGGCTGAGTGGTTCGATCGGTGCGCTTGGCCATGATGGCGAAGAAGGCCACGCGGCGTTGGCTCGCGAAGTGCCAAGGCCAGGCGTCTGCACGCACGCTGTGGCGCGTGGAGCTACAACCCCAGTTCGGAAAGCCCCGCATGCTCCGCCGGTCGCACGCCGGGTCGCCAGCGATAGAGCCGAGCGGATTCTTCGATGGGCAGGTCGTTGATGCTTGCGTGGCGATACTGCATGAGGCCGTGCGCGTCGAACGCCCAGTTCTCGTTGCCATAGGAGCGATACCACTGGCCGGAGTCGTCGTGCCATTCGTAGGCGAAGCGCACGGCGATGCGAGCAGCGTCGAACGCCCACAATTCCTTGATCAAACGATAGTCGAGTTCACGCGCCCACTTGCGTTGCAGGAACGCGACAACCTCATCGCGACCCGTGACGAATTCCGCGCGATTGCGCCAGCGCGTATCGAGCGTGTACGCACGTGCGACGCGTTCCGGATCGCGACTGTTCCAGCCGTCTTCGGCCATGCGCACTTTCTGTGTTGCGCTCTCGCGCGTGAAAGGCGGCAGGGGCGGGCGGGATTCGGGGCCGGTGTTCGGCATGCGGAGAACTCGACAGGACCAGGTTCAATCGTGTTGCACGGCGCTGCCCGTCGCGTCGCTGCAGCGGCCTTCGGTGCAACGGCAACCCTCGATGACAGGAATATTGCAGAGGCCCATCTGGTGGTTCTTGCCACATTGCTCTTTCACCTTTTCGGGAAAGGTCGGGCTGGCGCTGTTTACGCAGGCTGGATACGCGCCACAGCAGCTGCCGACATTCTTCACCGCGCAGTCCGCATCGGTGTGGCAGCTGTAGTCGACGACATCGCTCGTTTTGATCGGTGGGCCGAGCAGTCGCGGTGGCGCCGCGTGCGCGCAGGCGACAAGTGAGAACGCTAAGGCAAGAGCAGTGACGATGCGCATGAGTGCAAGCATACGCCGCGTATCGGTCGACGTCAGCCCGCCGGCGCGCCTTCGTTGCGCGCGTATTCGCCCGGCATGCTTCACAATATTCGGGCAACATCGGCGTAAACGATCCCTTCAGTTTCCACGGCCCATTACCAAGGAACAAGCATGACCCAGCAAGCTCGCGGTCCGTTCGACGTCAAGTTGGCGCCGCAGAAAGCCGACAATCCGCAGGCCGAAGGCGCTGGCCTCGGTCGCATGTCGATCGACAAGCAGTTCCAAGGCGAGCTCGAGGCGACCAGCCAGGGCGAGATGCTCGCATTCCGCACCGCCATTCCGAACTCGGCCGGCTATGTCGCGATCGAGCGCGTCAGCGGCAAGCTTGGTGGACGCAGCGGCAGCTTCGTTCTCCAGCACAGCAGCACGATGAATCGCGGCGTAGCGCTGCAGAACGTCAGCGTAGTGCCTGATTCGGGTACCGATGAGCTGAAAGGCCTTGCAGGCACGATGACGATCGTCATCGCCGATGGCGGCAAACATTCCTACGAGTTCGAATACTCGCTTTCCGGCGAGGAATGACGCGCGCAATCGCGCTTTCTGCACGATTCAACGCGTGCGCGCCTGCGCGGCCATGTGAACGGCAAGGCTGGCGAGCACCGATCCCATCAGCCAGCGTTGCAGCGTGATCCATTTCGGCCGCGTCGAAAGGAATCCGGCGATCGAGCCCGCGATCAGAATCACTGTGCCGTTTACCAGCATGCTGATGCAGATCTGGATCGCGCACAGCAACAGCGACTGGCCGAGTACGTGACCGGATGCCGCGTCGATGAATTGCGGCAGCAGCGAGAGATAGAGCAATGCGGCTTTCGGGTTGAGCAGGTTCGTCATGAACCCCATCGTGACGAGACGGCGTGGCGAATCCTTTGGCAGGTCGCGCGTGGCGAACGGCGAGCGACCGCCTGGCTTGAGCGCCTGCCAAGCCAGCCAGGCGAGGTAGAGCGCGCCGCAGAAACGCAGCGCGTCGTAGGCGATCGGCACGGCGAACAGCAGCGCGGTGAGGCCGAATGCGGCAAACAGCGAATAGACGACGAAGCCGAGCGCGGTGCCTGCGAGCGAGGTCAGGCCAGCTGCCGGCCCTTGGCTGATCGAACGCGAGGCGAGGTAAATCATGTTCGGCCCCGGCGTCATCGCCATGCCGAAACACAGCAGGGCGAAACCCACGGTCGCGTGCGGCAACGGCATGGTGTGGACCTCATCTGGAATAGGCGGCGCGTGCATTCTGCTGATCGCGCAACGTTACCGGTAGGGCCAATCCGTGATGGCCCGACGTGTCAAGCCCGATGTGGCAGGCTTGATTGAGGTCGCTGCGGCCCCATTGGATCGGACCAGTGACTTCCATCGGCGGAGGTCGCGCCAACGGAGCCGCTGCATGCCCTACATCAAGATCCAGATCACCCGCGAAGGTGCGACTGCTGAGCAGAAGGCCGAGTTGATCAAAGGCGCGACCGATCTCGTCGTGCGCGTGCTCGACAAGGATCCGGCGACGACCTTCGTCGTCATCGACGAAGTCGACACCGACAACTGGGGCCTTGCTGGCGAATCGGTGACTTCACTGCGCCGCCGCCAGCGCGCCGCTGGTAGTTCGGAGAGCTGACATGCAGGCAGATTTCGATGCGGTCGCGCAGGTGTTGTCGGACTATTTCGACGGTCTCCATCACAGCGACACGGCCGTGCTGAAGCGCGTGTTCCACCCGTCCGCGCAGTACGCCTGCGCGACCGACGGTTCACTGCTCCTGCGCACGATGGACGAATACCTGCCGATCGTCGATGCGCGACCGTCACCCGCCAGCCGCGGTGAAGCGCGGCGCGATCGCATCCTCTCGATCGAATTCGCCGGGCCGGTCACCGCGTTTGCGCGTGTCGAATGCGCCATCGTGCCGAAATTGTTCACCGACTTCCTGACCCTGGTGAAACTCGACGGACGCTGGCAGATACTCGCCAAGGTATTCCATTACGAGTTGACGTCAGACTGAGGCGTGACCCCTGTTTGACGCGAGCGGTGCCGGTTGTAAGGGCCGGCTTCGCATTGGATACCTGCGTGCGCGACAATCGCGCTTCCGTGACCGCCGCGTCACACGCGTCGCGAGCATCCATGCTGATTGCCATCACCCGCGAAGTGAGTCCGAGCCTTGCCGCTTGCGAGTTGTCCTTTGTCGATCGTGCGCCCATCGACATTGCGCGCGCGCATGCGCAGCATCGCGACTACCAGTACGTACTCGCGAAACTGGGATGCGAAATGCAAGTGCTCCCGGCGCAACCCGACATGCCGGATGCGGTGTTCGTCGAAGATGTCGCGATTGTCGTCGATGAGGTCGCGGTGATGACACGCCCCGGTGCGCCGTCGCGACGGGCGGAAGGCGAGACGGTCGCCCAAGCATTGCGCACCTATCGGTCGCTGCGCTCGATCGAGGCGCCGGGTACACTCGATGGCGGTGACGTTTTGCGCATCGGCAAGCGCATTTACGTCGGGCAATCTGCGCGCAGCAATGCCGACGGTATCAGGCAACTGGGCGCACTGCTCGCTGAATTCGGCTACACCGTGCAGCGCGTGCCCACGCGCGATTGCCTGCACCTGAAATCAGCCGTCACCGCACTGGATGATGCAACCGTGCTGCTGCAGCCGGCTTGGGTCGATCGTGCCGCGTTCGCGCACTACCGCATCATCGAGATCGATCCAGGCGAGGAGCACGCGGCGAACGTATTGCGCATCGGTAGCGCGGTCATTTCGCCTGCGTGCTTCCCGCAAACACACGCGCGCATCCGCGCGGCGGGTATCGAAGTCGTTGCGGTCGATGTGTCGGAGCTGCAGAAAGCCGAAGGCGCGGTGACCTGCTGCAGCCTGGTGTTCACCTCGACCTGAGCGTTGGTTCGTTGCGGATAGCCTCCAGTGCGGCGTACTGCGGTTCGATCCAGCGCGTAGCGGCCGCGTGCAACGATTCACTGGCAGCTTCGCGCTTGCCGACTCGATCGTCGAAATAGATCTCGCCCGATTTTTTCGCGTGTCGCAGAAGGGCAGCAGTGAAGCGTGCGCGATCGACCTCGGCTGGGTCGAATCCAAACCA
>JBBRZD010000235.1:0-4759 GCA_038237055.1 Lysobacterales bacterium
GGCAGCGACTACGCGCGCCTGACCTTCATGCACAACGAGATCGACCACACCGGCGACACTGGTGAAGGTTTCTATCTGGGCTGCGAGGCAGATGGCTGCCGCATGCACGACTCCCTCGTCGCGGGCAACTATATCCATGACCTCACCGGCCCTGCGGTCAGCCAAGGCGACGGTATCGAGATAAAATTTGGTAGCTATGCGAACGTCGTGCGCGACAACGTGATCCACGACACTGCGTATCCGGCCATCACGCTCTACGGCGTCAATGGACACGGCGCGCGCAATATCATCGAGCGCAATCTTGTCTGGAACAGCGGCAACAACGGCATCCAGGCCGACGCGGACGCAATCATCCGCAACAACATCGTGCTGAGTTCGGCTGCGGCCGGCATCGGCGCGAATGCGCCGCCCGGCATCACGCCCGGCAATCTCGACATCATCAACAACACGCTGATCAACGCGCAATACGACACGATCCATTTGAGCGGCGTCGGCGCAGCCATCCTGATTGCCAATAACGCGCTCTACGCAAACGGCCACAATGCGGTGTTTGCGAGCGGCGCGACCAACCTCGTCACGCTCAGCCACAACGTCGGCAGTGGTTCACTGTCCGGCGTTTCGGGTGGTTTCGATGCCAGTGGCGACATTGCCGCTGATTTCGTCGCCGGCAGTTACTCGGGAACGCTTCCACAGAACCTCATCCCAAAGCTGCGCTTGCTGGGAAGCGCAGACGCCTCGCAACTGGCGAGCGATGACTTCGACGGCGTCGTGCGCGGCACCTCGCTCGATGCAGGCGCCTACCGCGCGCGCGCAAACCACCTGCCGAGCTGGATCCTGCAAGCGACATTCAAGCAATCGCCGACGATCTTTGCGAACGGATTCGAAAGCGGCATCGGGGTGGCCCAGCTTCAGCGCTGAGAGTTCGCCAACGCCTCCCCCGCGTCAGTTGGTCAGCGGATGTTCTTCACCGCGCTTGGCATGCCGGCACAGTCATCGACAGGCGCAGATATTCGCTGGGTCCTCGCCGCCAGCCGCACGCCACACGCGATCGCAGCTTCCTCCCTGTAGCAATTCGTCTCGCTTTGGCATAATCGCCAACACAGGGGTTGTACCGAATCATGTTCAGATTTGCCGTTTTCATGGCCTTGCTGTTGTGGGTTGCGGATCCATCGTCGGGTTCCGAGCCGTCGGCGTTGTCCGCGCCACGGCCGCTCAACCTTTTTGATCTCGGCGCACCGGCGTTCACGAACTTCTCCCCGCGCGATGGTCTGCCGAATACGGTCACCGTCAGCACCCAGGTTGATCGCGAAGGCTTCGTCTGGGTCGCCTCGCCCGCCGGCGTCTATCGTTACGATGGGCGTCGCTGGGTCGCAAGCGAAGATCCGGGCATGGCCAATTCTGCGGTCAGCCTGTGGCTCGATCAGCAAGGCACGCTCTGGGCCGCGTTCCGCGACCACGGACTCGCGCACTACGACGGCGCGCACTGGCATGTCGAGGACAGCAGCACAGGGTTGCCTTCGCAACAGCTCCGCCGCTTTGGGGAAACGCGCGATGCCGATGGCAAGGCGACTTTGTGGGCCCTGACCTGGGACCAGGGACTCATGCTGCACCGGGACGGCCGCTGGGTGTTCGATGCAGGCAATGCGCAACTGCCGCACTCATCCATTCTGACGATGGCGCAAACGCGACACATCGGCGGCCATGAGCGCATGTGGGTCGGCGGCGGCAATGAAGGCCTGTGGTTTCGCGAAAAGGAAGCCGACGGCCACGACGGCGCTTGGCAACACTTTCGTTCGCCCGATTTCGATCCGGCGCAGGTGGAATTCCTGCTCACCACCGAGCATGCGGGTCACGAGGAATTGTGGATCTCCGTGTTCACTTCAGGCATGTGGCGGCTGACCGACGAGGGCATGCGCAAGTGGACCAAGGAGAGCGGCGATCTGCCGACGAATGATGTGTACGACATCGCCGAAACGCCGCTGCCGGACGGAGATCGCGCAATCTGGGTCTCGTCGCGCGCCGGGCTCGTCCGCATCCACGAGGATCATGCACTGGTATTCGACCGTCGCTACGGACTGCCGTCCAACGTCGTGCGCGGACTCAGCGCATGGCGCAGCCCGAATGGCGACGAAGTGCTGTGGCTGGCGACCGAGTCCGGCGTATCTCGCACGATCATCGGCGCGAACCAGTGGCTGACCGCGTCGCTGATGGGTGCGCATGCGACTGGCGTATTTGCCGAACTGATCGAGCCGGACAGGCACGGCGATGAACGGCTGTGGGTCGGTGCAAGCGACGACGGTATCGGATTGTTCGAGCAGGGGCGCTGGCGCTATTTCACTCATGCCAATGGTGAGCTGCCCAGTTCCGACGTGCGCATGATCGCCGCCGAAGCAGACGATCAGGGCCAACGTACGCTGTGGATCGGCTTGCGTTTCGGGCATCTGCTGCGCGCGCACGATGGCCCCGTGTTCGAGCGTGTGGACACGCCGTGGGCGACGCACACGGGCGAAGCGGTCCTGAGCATGCTCGCGCGCAAGATGGACGGACGCTATGAGCAGTGGTTCGGGACGCGCCAGTCGGGCATCTATCGAAGACGCGACGGCCAATGGACCGCATTCCGGCCGGAAAATGCGGTCGGTCAATGGCGAATCATCAAGTTGCTTGAGGTGATCGACGCCGGCGGCCGCTCCTGGCTGTGGGCGACCACCAACCAGGGGCTCGCCCGCTTCGACGACGAACACTGGACCTTGCTCGGACGCGAAGCCGGCCTGCCCGACACCGACCTCTCCGGCGCGAGCTTGATCGACGATGCACAAGGCCGGCCGATCCTGTGGGTTGGCAGCACCAATGCCGGCATCGTGCGCATCGACATCGGCGATCCATTGCATCCGTCGGTGCTGCCAGCGGACCTTCCCCCACCACCGGATCTCAGCGCGTACAGCGCGCTGCGCGATTCCGCCGGCCGCATCTACATCTGCACCAACAACGGCGTACAGCAGCTGACACCGAAAGCGGGCGGCTATGCCTCGCATGTCTTCACGCGCAAAGACGGCATGGTGCACGACGAGTGCAACACCAATGCGCAGTTCATCGATGCGCACGACCGTTACTGGACCGGGACACTCGGCGGCCTGACCGTGTACGACCCACAGCGCGCCACCGACGACGCGCAGCCGAAGCCTCTTAAGCTGACGGACGTACGCATCGACGGCGAGTCCGTCGACCATGACGCCGTGCATATCGAACCGTCAGCGCGCGATGTCAGCATCGAATTCGCTCTGCTCTCTTGGCAGCGCGAAGGAGAATCGCGGTTCCGTACGCAACTGCTCGGATACGATGCCGCTCCCGGCGCATGGAGCACGCAGGATTCCCGTCGCTTCAACGCGCTGCCGCCCGGTCGCTACGTGCTGCGCATCGAAGCGAAGGACTACGCCGGCAACCCCAGCACGCCGATAAAACTGCCGATCGAGATGGCCGCGAAATGGTGGCAGGAAGCGTGGGCGCGTTTCATGTTTGCCGCCGTCGTGCTCCTGCTCGGCTACGCCATCGTGCAGTGGCGAACGCGCGCTCTCAATGCGCAGCGCCATGATCTTGAATTGCGCGTCGCCGCGCGCACGACCGAATTGAACGACGCGAACGAGCGCCTGCTCGAACTTTCGTACATGGATGCGCTGACCGGGCTGGCCAATCGCCGCCGCCTGCTGGAGACGCTCGATCAAGGTCCGCGTGACATGCAGGGTGGAGGGCCTACCGCGCTCATCTTCGTCGACGTGGACTACTTCAAGGACTACAACGATCGCTACGGCCATCCCGCCGGCGATGAGGCGTTACGCGCTGTGGCCGCGACGATGCGCCGCTGCGCCCCGCCTGAAGCGCTCGTCGCACGCTACGGCGGCGAGGAGTTCGCCTGCCTGTGGCCACAAGCCGATGCTGCGCAAGGCATCGCACTTGCCGAGCGTATTCGAGAGGCGGTCGCCGCTTGCGACATCACGATTCCCGGCTCGGCACTCACCCAGCGCGTCACCATCAGTGCCGGTGTCGCGGGCGCAATCTTGTCCAATTCCGCCGACGCGCATCTCCTGCTGCGCGATGCGGACATGGCGCTCTATCAGGCCAAGCATCATGGAAGAAATCGCGTGCGTGCACTCAGGGTAACGGACAAAATCCTCTAAGGCGTTGAGCGCTCGGTTAGCTGCCCCGCTCATCAATCCGCATCGAGAAAATTATGGTCACACCAGCTGTGATGCTTGCCCAAGACGCGACGCGACTCGCCGCGCTTCGCTCGTTTGCTATCCTGGACACGCCGGCCGAACCTCTTTTCGACGACATCACGCTCATCGCATCCATGATCTGCCAGACACCCATTGCTCTGGTCAGCATCGTCGATGCCGAGCGGCAATGGTTCAAGAGCAAAGTGGGGATTGAGGCCACTGAGACACCTGTGACGTCCTCGTTTTGTGCTCATGCCGCACTAAGTAGGGGTTTGCTGATTGTTCCGGATACGTTGCGCGATGAGCGATTTCGGAAAAATCCGCTGGTGGTGGGAGAGCCCGGTATTCGCTACTACGCAGGGGCACCCTTGATCTCTCACGATGGTCATGCGCTCGGTACCGTTTGTGTGATCGATCGACGGCCGCGCCTTCTCCACCAAGACCAACTGAAAGCACTCGAAGCGCTGGCGCGCCAGACGGTTGCGTTACTGGAATTGCGAAGGGCGCGCGCCCAACTCACCGAGATGCAGAATTCGTTGCCGCGATGA
>JBBRZD010000236.1:0-4734 GCA_038237055.1 Lysobacterales bacterium
AGCGCGCGCGATGTTGATCGCATCACGCTCGGCCATGCCGCACGCACGACCATCTCGAAGTGGCGGTCGATCTTGATGTCGCCACTCGACGCGACCACGCTGATCTTGCCGACACCGTATCCATCCAGCGCATTAAGTGCGAAATTCAACGTGGTCTTGGCGCCATCGGCGAGCTTGACCTTGCGCTCCCCCTTTTCGATCGCGAGTGGCTTCGCCGTGGTGATCTTGACCGCGAATTCGCGCTCGCTGCCTGAAAAATTCTGCAGGTCGAGCGTGAGCGCCGCCTTGTCGCCAGGAGCGAGCACGCGCGGCGTCGAGATCTCCGCAACCAGCGGCGCACGCACGACGGTTTCCGTGTCGGCGTCGCCATACTGGTTTTCGCCGAACACTTCCGCGGTTACGCGCACCGTGCCGTTGAAGTCCGGCATTTTCAGCGAAACTTTCGCTTCGCCTTTCGCATCGAGCGCGACGACGCCCGAGAACAGGTCCACCGTCAGCACCTTCGCGGTGGGACGGCGTGCTTGCGGCAACGCGGCCAGCGCCATGTCGCCGCCATAGCGCAGCTTCGCGGTATCACCGCTGAAACTTTCGATCACGCGGCCGTAAAGGTCATAGGCATCGATGCCGAGCGCGCGTTGCGCAAAGAACCAGGCGATCGCATCCGGGCGTAGGAAGCGAGTGATGTTGAGGATGCCGACATCGACTGCGGACACGGTTACGTAGGCTTTCTTGCCGGCGAGTGCAGGCGCCTTCACGGTGACGGGCAGGTCGATTTCCGGTTTCATTTGTTTGGGAGCATCGATCTTCACGTCGATCTTGCGCTCACTGCGATCCATCGACACGAAGGCTTCGCCAACCGCGCGCGCCGGCGTGATCTTGTCGGCGGCCGAACCGCCGCGAAACACGAGCGCGGTGACGTAGACGTCGTGGCGTTCCCAATCCTTGGTGACAGGGATCTCGAAGGTCGCGCCGGGTTTGGCGTCGATGTTCTTCGTGTAGAGCATGTGATCGGATTCCACGATCAGCACGCCGGGACCCGCTTGCGGTGGCGTGACCGTGACCTTGAGCGTGTCGCCAGCGTGATAGGTCGGTTTGTCCAGCGCCAGCTTGACCTTGTCGGGCCGCGCTTCCTTGCCGCGGTTGTCGTCGTTCCAGCTCCAGCCGGCAAAGAATGGCAGGCGGGTGGTGACTCCGGTTGCAGGATCAAGGATCTCGACGAGGTAGTTACCCCAATCGACCGGCACGTCGAACTTCACGACCTTGCCGGCTTGCGCATCGAGATCGCGCGTTTCAGCATCTTCGTAGCGCTGGTTATAGTCGAAGTGCCAACCGCTTTCATGATCGAAGACCCAGCGGTAGTCGCGATACTCGCGCACCAACTTGAGTTTTAGATGCTGGCCTGCGAGCAAGTCCCCGTTCGCATTGCTGCGTATCAATTCAAACCCGGCACGTCCGCGCGCATCGGAACCTTCCTTCAGATCGAACAAAGGGCGCACGCCGACGAGTGCATCGGCTGGCCACACGGTTCGCTTGAGCGTGCGCGTGACCGTGCGACCACCGGATTCGTACACGCTACCGGACAGCATCACGGCAATGGGAGCGGTCGGTTTGGCGGTATCGGCGATTTCGACGTCCTGCTCAAGCTTGCCGTGCTCGTCGAGCTTGTCGTCGATTGCGTCCTTGGCTTCCTTGGGCAATTCGATAGTCGGATCGCCGAAGTAGAAATCCTTGTGCGCGTCGACTGGATGCTGGTCCGCCACAAGAGTCAGGCGTGCGGTGAATCGATTGCCGTCAGCAGGCGCGCCGTAGAGATAGTCGCCTTCGACCGCAAGCTTGAGCGGCTCGCCGGGCTTGAGCACGGTCTGTGTCGAGGAAAGTTCGAGCTTGAGGCGCTCCGGCAGGAATTCCTCGATGCGAAAAGTCAGACCCTGGGTCGCATCCTTCGCCTTGGGATCGGTGCGGAACTCGACCTGCCAACGTCCGGTTGGCGCATCTGCGGGAATTTCACGCGACCAGTCGAAATAGTTGAGGTCCTGCGGATCGAGTTTCGCTTCGGCGTATGGACGGCCATCCGGCTGTTTGAGCGTCACGAACAGCGGCTGCGGCTTGATCGGATTGCCGTCGTAGTCGCGCAGCAATGCAGAGAGCCGAATCGTTTCGCCAGGGCGATACAGGTCGCGACCGGACCACGCGAACACGTCGAACCAGGCTTGCTTGCGGCCAGCGACCGCGAAGTCGGAGACATCGAGGGCCGGCTGGTTGAATGGCAACAGGGAAACGTCCTTGCCGCTTTTCGCAACGAGCACCTGTTCGGCTTTGAGTTCATAGGCGAGCTGCGCGTTGCCATTGTCGTCGGTCTTGCCCGCAATGACGGATTCGCCCTTCGCATCGAGAATCGACAATTCGATCCCGGTCAGCGGTTCGCCAGTTTTGAGCGATGCTGCGTGCACGAACAGTGCGTCCTTGTAGGCGCGCGTGTGCAAGCCGATGTCGCTGACGAAGAAGTAGCTGGTCTCGTAGTCGTCGGAGTAAGTGCCGGCGCGCTTCATCGTCGCGAAGTACAGACCCGGCTGCGCCAGTTCGTCGATGTTCTGGATCGGCAGGTAGTTCAGCGTGCGCTCGTTGTCCTTCGCAGGTAGGGTGAAGCGGTTCGCGTAGACCGAGTCGGCGATGTTGACCACTGGCTGGCCCTTGCGGTTGTACCAGGAACCGCGTGGATCGAGCTCGTAGGTGCCGCGCTTGCCGTTCTTCTGATAGGCAGCGAAGAAATCCGAGACCTTGTCGTCGTGCACGCGCAGAAATTCGACGTCGACTTCCTTGACGTTGACCGACACCACCGGCAGGCCGCGCGTCTCGCGTGCCGGCAATACGTTGCCTTGCGAGGCGAAGCCGGCGGCTGGTTCCATCGGGCCGGTGTAGACCTCCTTGCTGATATCGCTGCCAAGCGTCTTGCCATCGGCAGCAGCGAGCTCGCCCTTGATATGCAGGGTATAGCTCTGGTCAGCCTGGATGTACGGGAAGCGCAGGGTCTTGCCATCCTCATCGAGCGCCCAGCTGCCCTGCACGGTTCCGCCCTTGGCGTCGTTGACCGCGATCAAGGTATCGAAGGCCTGAGTGCCGACCACGGGCTGGCTGAACGCGAGCGCGATCGCGAGCTGCCCCTGATACTGCTCGGGACGCGCCGAGGTGAGGGCGAAACCCTGCGGTATCTCCGCTTTCGCAGGTTCAGCGGCGACCGTCTTCCTGCCCTGCACAGAGGGCACGCCTTCGGGCTGGCGGTTGCAGGCGCACAATCCGAGTGCAAGCGCGACGAGTGCCGTCGCCGCAATGAGCCGCAGCGGCGGCAAGGCTGAACGCAGTTCCATTGTTGATTCCCCGGTCATCAAGCAGGTGCAAGTTGGTTGAACGTCGTATTGCAGGGCAAGACTGGCGACTCCGACGTGCATGCGAAGTATAGGCGCGCCTTTGTGGCGAGCCGCAGGCAGAACCTGACGATTTTCTGCTGGATTGGCACAGGAGACGGGCGTGCATCCGCGGCGGCCCCTTTGCCGTTACCCTTTGCAACGCCCATCGATCGTGAGAGCACATGAGCACTGCCATCGTCTGGTTCCGCCGCGACCTGCGTCTTGTGGACAACACGGCATTCGCTGCGGCACTGAAAGCACACGACGCGGTGGTGGCGCTCTATATCCATTCGCCCGACGAGGAAGCGCCGTGGCGACCCGGTGCCGCAAGCCACTGGTGGCTGCATCATTCGCTGGCGGCGCTCGATGCCGATTTGCGCAAACGAGGCGCGCGTTTGCAGATCGAGCAGGGGTCTTCGCTGGATACGCTGCAGCACTTGCTGAAGTCGACCGGCGCGAATGCGGTCTACTGGAACCGCCTGTACGAGCCCGCCGTGATCGAACGCGACGCGAGGATCAAGCAGCAGTTGCGTGATGCCGGTGTCGACGCGCGCAGTTTCAACGCGGCGCTGCTGTTCGAGCCATGGGAGATCGCGACCGGCGATGATGGGCCCTACAAGGTGTTCACGCCGTTCTGGCGCAAGGCGCGTGCGCGCCTCGAAGTGCGCCCGCCGCTGTCGGCCCCGCGGCGCGTCGCGATGCCTGAAATCGGCGCAGGTTGCTCGCTCGATGATCTTGGTCTGCTTCCGACGATTCCCTGGGACAGCGAATTCCATCAGGCCTGGCAACCCGGTGAAGCCGGTGCGACGAAGGCGCTGCGAACCTTCTGCAAGGGGCCGATCGCTGTCTACGCCGTTGCGCGCGACGTGCCGGCGCAGGAAGGTACCTCGCGTCTCTCGCCACATCTGCATTTTGGTGAGATCTCCCCCATGCAGATCGCCTGGGCGCTGCAGGAAATGGCGCCGAGTGCGCAGGACACGGCAGGAGCGGAACCCTACCTGCGCGAGATCGGCTGGCGGGAGTTCTCGCATCACCTGCTGTTTCATTTCCCGCAGACGCCGCAGAAGAATCTCAATCCACGCTTCGATCATTTCCCATGGGCAGCGGATGACGAAGTTGCCCTGACTCGCTGGCAGCGCGGCCGTACCGGCATTCCGATTGTCGATGCGGGCATGCGCGAGCTGTGGGAAACCGGCTACATGCACAACCGCGTACGCATGCTCGTCGCCTCGTTCCTGACCAAGAACCTGCGCCAGCACTGGCTGCACGGCGCACACTGGTTCTGGGACACATTGGTCGACGCGGATCTCGCCAACAACACGCAAGGTTG
>JBBRZD010000237.1:0-4695 GCA_038237055.1 Lysobacterales bacterium
CGCTTTGCACCGCCAGCGCTTCCCATTCCATTTCGGTGGGCAAGCGCTTGCCAGCCCAGCGTGCGTACGCATCCGCTTCGAAAAAGCTGACGTGACAGACCGGAGCGAGCGGATCGATCGGGATGCGCCCGCCCAGCGTGAACGCGGTTTCCAGATCGTCGCTCCAGTACATCGGCCGCTGCCAGCCTTCGCGCTGCACCGTGCTCCAGCCCTCTGAAAGCCATAGCGACGCATCGCTATAACCGCCTGCTCGCACGAACTCACGGAACTCTTGGTTGTTGACCGGGCGGTTCGCGATCGCGTGCGGGTGCAGCAGGCTGAGATGACGCGGATGTTCGCTGTCGAATGCGAAGCCGTCTTCGGGCGCCCCGATTTCCACGATGCCTTCGTACCCTGGAACAAAAGCCAACGGCACTTCGGCGGCACGCGACAGGGATTGCACACGCGCGCGGAATACCGGCTCCCATGGATTGACCGAGAACGCATGCAGGATATCGGTGAGCATCAGCTCTTGATGCTGCTGCTCGTGCTGGACGCCAAGTTCGATCACGTCAGCGAGCTGTTCGTCGAGTTCACGCTCAATCGCATGCACGATGCGTTCGTCGACCGCCGCGCGATATGCAAATACGTCGGCCAGTGTCGGTCGAGTCAGCAGGCCGCGCGACGCGCGCGCATGCATCGGGCCGACGGCCTGATAGTAGGAATTGAACAGGAATGACCAGCCCGGCTGCAGCGGCGTGTAGTCCGCACGCGCGCCGAGCACAAATTCCTCAAAGAACCAGCTCGTATGCGCGAGATGCCATTTGAGCGGACTGGCATCCGGCATCGACTGCACCTGGCAATCTTCGGCCTGCAGTCCGGCGACGAGATGCATCGACTGCGCACGCACTCGCTGGTAGCGCGCAATCAGGCTTGAAGTGGTATGAGATGCGATAGCAGGTCGATGCGTAGGCATGGGCGTTCTCGCGCGGGACTCGACCGTGACCGGCCCAGGACGGAAAATCTTGCGCGCATGGCAAAAAAACAAACAAACTTCTGAATCTAGATCGCGCCCGATGTGACCAGCGCAAGGGCACACCGCACAACGCACGCGCTGCAGGACTATTTCACACGGAGTGTTTCACCAAGGCGCACCTTGGACCTTCCACGAAAAACTCACGCTGAACGGCAACGCGGGTGATCATCAATCGTGCCGCGTGGTCCGCCCGCCATGCGCGGACGCGAGCCGGTTTATGCGGGCGCGTCCGACTTGATAATGAGCGCGGCGCCCCTTCCCTTATCGGCCTTGCGTTGGCGCCGACGCGCGCTGATGCGCGCGAAGATGAGGTAGATCGCCGGCGTCGAGATCAAGGTCAGGCTTTGCGAAACAAGCAGGCCACCGATCATCGCGATGCCGAGCGGGCGGCGCAGTTCCGACCCGGTACCGAAGCCGACCGCGAGCGGCAATGCGGCGCAGATCGCGACCATCGAGGTCATCATGATCGGTCGGAAACGCACAAGCGAAGCCTCGCGGATCGCCTCCAGTGGTCCCAGCCCGCGTTCGCGCTCAGCCGCGAGCGCGAAGTCGACCATCATGATTGCGTTCTTCTTGACGATGCCGATCAACAGCACGATCGCGATCATCGATACGACCGAGAGTTCGGTGCCGGTGACGACCATTGCAAGCAGCGCGCCGACGCCGGCTGAAGGCAGCGTCGAGAGGATCGTGATGGGGTGGATGAGACTTTCATACAGCATGCCGAGCACGATGTAGACGACGATGATCGCGCCAAAGATCAGCAGGGAGGTATCGCCCTGCTGCTTCTGGAAACTGCGGAAATCGCCGGCAAAGTCCATGCGGATATCACCGGGCAGGCGCATGCCGGCGATCGTGCTCTCGATGATGCTTTGCGCCTGGCCCATCGTGACGTCGGGCGCGAGATTGAAGCTGAGGCTCACCGTCGAGAATTGCGCTTCATGGCTGACTTCGGTCGGCGCGATGCCATCCTGCATCTTCGTCAATGCGGTGATGGGTACCATCGCGCCGGAACTGGAGCGCACGTACATGCGCTCCAGCGAAGCGGGATCGGTGGCCTGATTTGGCAATGCACTGACCACGACCTTGAACTGATTGATGTCCGAGTAAATCGTCGAGACCTGGCGTTGGCCGAACGCATCGTTCAGCGCACTGTCGATCGATGCGACGCTGACGCCCATGCGCGCCGCACTGGCGCGATCAATCTGTAGTGTCTGGCGCGGACCGGCTTCATCGACATCGCTACCGACATCGCGCAGCTGCGGGATCTTCTTCAGCGCGCTGACGAGTTTTGGCGTCCATTCCTGCAGTGTGCCGATATCGTTGCCCTTCAGCGACACCTCATATTGACCGCCGCTTCCACTACCGCCCCCGCCGCCGCTGGGCAGGTCCTGTACCGGACGCAGCCGCATCTCCACGCCGGGCAACCCTTGCGCCATGAGGTTCAGTCGCGTCATCACGTCGAACGTCGATTCGCCGTGTCGCTGTTCCAGGGGCTTGAGGCTGATATAGAGCTGACCCGAGCCGCCACCACCGCGTCCCCAACCGCCGCCGAGGCGCGAGCCGACACTTTCGACCGCGGGATCCTTCATCACCGCCGCGGCAAGTTTCTGTGTCTGCTCCATCATGCGCGGCGGCGACACGTCGGTGCCTGCGCTCACGCGCCCCTGCAGCATGCCGGTGTCCTGTTGCGGAAACAGACCGCTCTGCACAAACCGCATCAGGAACACGGTGATCACGATCAATACCAGCGGCTGCAGCGCGGTCACGCGCGGCCAGCGCAGTGAATGATCGAGCACACGACGATACGTATCGAGCATGCCGGCATGAAATGCGTCGATGCGCTGGCCCAGGCGCGATGGTTTGGTTTCCACGTGCGGCTTGAGGAAACATGCGCATAGAGCCGGCGTCAGCGTCAGCGACACGAGTGCGGAGAACACGATCGCCGCAACCAGCGTAACCGTGAATTCCTTGAAGAACATGCCTGTAATTCCGCTGGCAAACACAACCGGCAGGAAAACGGCAATCAGCGAAGCGGTGATCGAGACGATGGTGAAACCGATTTCTTTCGCCCCAAGCACGGTCGCTTGCATGCGCGACATGCCGGCATCGATGTGGCGGATCACGTTCTCGATCACGACGATCGCATCGTCGACGACGAAGCCGATCGCGACCACCAGCGCCATCAGCGACATGTTGTCGAGCGTGTAGCCGAGCACGTACATCACGATGAACGCGCCGGTGATCGACAACGGTACAGCGGTCGCTGCAATCAGGGTGGGCGCGAGTCGGCGCAGGAACAGCGCCATCGTCAGGATCACCATGCCGAGGCTGAGCAGCAGGCTGATCTGCACTTCGTCGATCGACGAACGAATGATCGGCGTGCGGTCGAAAAACGGCGTCAGCGTGACACCGGCCGGCAGCCAGGTTTGCATCAGCGGGATGTCGGCCTTGACGCGGTCGACGGTCGCGATCACGTTCGCGTCGGCTTGCTTGCGAACGAACAGCAGAATCGCGCGACGCGCCCCGAACCATGCAGCCTGGTACTGGTCTTGCTGTCCGTCGTGTACGGAGGCGACATCCTTGAGCCGCACCGCGACGCCATTCTTGACCGCGATCACGAGGTCGGCGAATTCCGCCGCCGTATGCAGCGCGTCGTTCGCCGACACCGCCATCGTGGTCGTGCCATCGGAAAGGAAACCCTGCGGCGAGGTCACGTTCGCGGCGACCAGCGCGTTGCGCAGCTGATCGGGTGACAGGCCCATCGAATTGAGTGCGCGCAGGTTGAGGTCGACGCGCACCGCGGGCGTCGCGCCGCCGGCAACTTCGACATCGCTGATGCCGGGCAGTTGACGGATGCGTTGTGCGAGCAACGAATCGGCGAATTCGTACAGCTTCGACAACGGCTCGGTATCCGACGTCAGCGCGAGCGCAAGCACTGGCTGGTTGTTCGGATTCAACTTGCGATAGGTTGGCGCATTGGTCAGACCGCTCGGCAGGTCCGGCGCGGCCGCGTTGATCGCGGCCTGCACATCACGCGCGGCGTCGTCGATCTTGCGGCTGCCGTCGAATATCAGGATGACCGACGTGCTGTTTTCGCTGCTTGACGAATTGATCGTGTCGATGCCGGGGATCTGGCCGAGATGGCGCTCGAGCGGTGCAGCGACGGTGGAGGCCATCACGTCCGCACTGCCGCCAGGCTGGTTCGCGGTGACAAAGATTGCCGGAAATTCAAGATTCGGCAGCGCGGCAACGCCGAGCAGGAAATACGCGATCATCCCGCCGACGAACAGTCCGATAGCAAGCAGCGACGTGCCGATCGGGCGGCGGATGAAGGGGCCGGAGATGCTCATGAGATTTCTTTGTCCCATCGGGAAACGATGGCGCTCATACGAGTTGCCCCTGCACATGCGCAACAGCACGTCGCTCACGACGCGCCTTCCCCCAATCCGCCAACCGCTCGAAATAGAGATAGATCACCGGCGTCGTGTACAGCGTGATCAGTTGCGACAACAGCAGGCCGCCGACGATCGAAACGCCGAGGGGCCGGCGCAATTCCGAACCGATGCCGGTACCAAGCGCGAGCGGCAGCGCACCGAGCAAGGCGGCCGCGGTTGTCATCATGATCGGGCGGAAACGCAGGATGCATGCTCGACGGATCGCGTCATGCGCGTTCAGGC
>JBBRZD010000238.1:0-4660 GCA_038237055.1 Lysobacterales bacterium
AATCCATTTGAAGCGACGCGCTACCACTCGCTCGTAGTCGAGCAATCTTCTTTGCCGCAATGCCTGGAAGTCTCGGCGTGGACGCAGCATGCGGATGGATCGATCGACGAGATCATGGGTTTGCGCCACAAGACATTGGCGGTCGAAGGCGTGCAGTTCCATCCGGAGTCGATTCTGACCCAGCATGGCCACGATCTGCTGAGGAATTTCCTCGGCACAACGATGCCGAGAGCCGCGTGATTTCTTTGCGGTTGCGAGTGTTTTTTCCCATCAAGCCGCGCGATTGAACGCGCCGGATTCAAGGTCTGGTCATGTCCATCACCCCGCAGGAAGCGTTGCAGAGAACCATTGAACATCGCGAGATATTTCACGATGAAATGGTCGATCTCATGCGCCAGATCATGCATGGCGACGTGTCGCCAACGATGGTTGCCGCCATCGTTTCCGGCCTGCGCGTCAAGAAGGAAACCATTGGTGAGATAACCGGCGCGGCGCGCGTGATGCGCGAGCTCTCCACCAAGGTCGATGTGGGCGAGCAGGCGAACTTCGTCGATATCGTCGGCACCGGCGGCGATGGGGCACACAGTTTCAATATCTCGACTGCAGCGATGTTCGTCGCTTCCGCAGCGGGCGCCAAGGTTGCCAAGCACGGCAATCGCAGCGTGTCGTCGAAGTCCGGCAGCGCCGACGTGCTTGAGGCGCTTGGCGCGATGATCGATCTGGATTCAGCGCAGATCGCGCGCTGCTTTCATGAAACCGGCATCGGCTTCATGTTTGCGCCGAATCATCATCCGGCGATGAAGGTCGTCGCGCCGGTGCGCCGCGAGATGGGTGTGCGCACGCTGTTCAACATCCTCGGGCCGCTGACCAATCCGGCCGGTGCGCCGAACATCCTGATGGGCGTATTCCATGCGGATCTGGTCGGCATCCAGGTACGCGCCTTGCAGCAACTTGGCGCGCGTCGTGCGCTGGTGGTCTGGGGTCGCGACGGCATGGACGAGATTTCGCTCGGTGCGACGACGCTCGTCGGTGAACTGCGTGATGGCAAGGTGCGTGAGTACGAGATCGAGCCGGAGGATTTCGGGTTCGATATGGCCTCCAGCCGCAACTTGCGCGTGGCCGATGTCGCGGAATCGAAAAAACTTCTGCTGGACGCGCTTGGCAACACGCCGGGCATCGCGCGCGACATCGTGATCTTGAATGCGGGGGCGGCCTTGTATGCAGCCGATGTCGTTGATTCGATTCAGGCAGGTATCTCGCGCGCGCGCGCGGCGGTCGCAAGCGGCGCGGCGCTGGCGAAAATGCATGAGTTCGTTGCTGCGACCCGGCGGATTGCCGGCGAGACCAGCGCAGTTTGAGAACGGAATCGGAGATGACAGATATCCTCAATCGTATCCTCGCGCGCAAGATCGAGGAGATCGCCGAGCGCAGTGCGCGCGTGCCGCTGGCCGAGCTGTCCGCGCGCGTCGCGGACCTCGCGCCTACACGCGGATTCGTGGCGGCAATAGAAGCGAAGATCGAAACCGGCTTGCCGGCGGTGATTGCCGAAATCAAGAAGGCGAGCCCGTCGCAGGGTGTGATCCGCCCGAATTTCGATCCGGCAGCGATTGCAGCAAGCTACTCCGCTGCCGGTGCCGCGTGCCTGTCGGTATTGACCGATGCGGATTTCTTCCAGGGCAGCGAGGCATATCTGCAGCAAGCGCACGCCGCCTGCGAGCTGCCGGTGTTGCGCAAGGATTTCATGATCGATGCGTATCAGGTCTACGAAGCGCGCGCGATCGGTGCTGATTGCATCTTGCTCATCGTTGCGGCGCTTGGCGATAGCGCGTTGCTGGAGCTTGCGTTGCTCGCGGCGGAGCTCGATCTGGATGTGCTGGTCGAAGTGCACGATGAAGATGAGCTGGAGCGAGCGCTCGATATTCCGGCGACCTTGATCGGCATCAACAACCGCAATCTGCGCACGTTCGAAACGTCGCTCGACACGACCCTACGACTGAGCGCGCGCGTCGGCGCAGAGCGTGTGCTGGTCACCGAGAGCGGTATCCATACGCCGGCCGATGTCGCGCGAATGCGCGATGCGGGAATTGGCGCGTTCCTGGTCGGCGAGGCGTTCATGCGTGCGGCGGAACCTGGCGCGGAACTCGCGCGACTGTTCTTCCCGCGCTGACATGGACATGCCGGTTGCGCAGATCGTGTCGACAGACGACTCGGGGGGCAGACACTAGACGTGTGATGTTTTTCGACGTCGGCGGGGTGCTTCGTGCGCGGCGATGGGTTTACGAAGTTCATGAGCGCGCACTATTTCCAGTCACGGTGATTTCTCGTGCGGCGGTTTTGGCTTGAGCGCGAGTGGCCCCAGCTTCCGACAGCAACACGCAACGCGCGTATCAAAGTTTCGTTTGGCGGCCGTGCGCGTCGACCAGCGAGATCGAAATGCCGCCAGTGTCAGTGAGGTCGCAAAACAGTACCGCTTCCGATGCGGGCGCCATGATGGTGAATAGCGCGTTTCCCGCATTGCCGATTGCGCTGAGCACCTGCAGGTCGGCAATGGCGAGCGGATGGCCTGAGTGCTGCAGCCGCTTGCGACAGAGCGCGAGCACCGCTTCCTTGCGCGTGGTATCGGCCGCGAGAAGGTCTGCCAGGGGCGGCTGCGCGAGCCAGTCCTTCCATTCGCTGAGATCCAGTGCGCGACTGAAGGAGACATCGATTAGCGCAAAGTCTGCGTGCTGCTCATCCTTTGGGAAGCAGACGGCGTAGCTGATGCCGTCATCGATGAATTCGGCTTCGCGCGCGGAATGCAACGCATCGCGCAACGCCGCCGGCGTGGTTTGCCCTGCTTGCGTGTGCAACGAGTCAAGCAGCGATTGCAGCAGCGCGAGCGTGGCCTGCCAGTGGCTCTGATCGAAGTAGCCGCGCAGACTGACTCGCAGCCCGCTGGCGGGCGATGCGATCAGTTGAGCATGCACGAGCAGATCATCGGGGCCGTCGACATCGAGCACGCGGCTGTAAAGATCGGGCAGGCTCATGACCATGCCGTCGCGACGCACGACCAAGCCAAGCTCAAGCAAGCGCGCTTCGATCGCTTGCGGATGATCGAGCAGATGCAATGGGGCACTCACTACAGGGCCCGCCATGTTGCCATCAGCATTGCCGATTGTCCGACGGCGCCCATCTCGCGGACTTCCGGACGAAACCCATTGACCGGCTTAGTGCGTGCCGATAACCACGATGGTCTTGCCGGCTACGTCGATCATGCCCTGCTCTTCGAGCTGCTTGAGCACGCGGCCGACCATTTCGCGGGAGCAGCCGACAATGCGGCTGATTTCCTGGCGCGAGATGCGGATCTGCTTGCCCTTGGGGTGGGTCATCGCATCCGGTTCTTCGGTCAGGTCGATCAGCGTCTTGGCGACGCGGCCGGTGACGTCCATGAAGGCGAGGCGACTGACCTTGCGCGAGGTATGCAGCAGGCGATTGGTCAGCTGCGAGCCGATCGCGAACAGGATCTTCGGACATTCCTCGCGCAGCGGACCCTCGAACAGGTTGAACATGCGTTCGTAGCCGATTTCCGCCAGCTCGCACGGTGTGCGTGTGCGCACCATGACTTCACGGCGCGGCGTCTCGACGAACAGCCCCATTTCGCCAATGAACTCGCCCCGGTTGAGGTAGGCGAGGATCAATTCGCGGCCTTCCTCGTCTTCCGAGGATACGGTGAGCGAACCGTCGATGACGTAGTAGAGGATATTGGCCGAGTCGCCCGGGCGGATGATCGCGGTCTTGCTTGCGTAGCGGCGCCGATGACAGGCACCGAGAAAGCGTTCCATGGCAGCGCGATCCGGAATCAGCATCGCCGGGGCCTGCACGCGGTTCACCTCGCGCTGCAGCGTGTACCGGAAATCGGTGATCTTGCCGTTTGTTTCCACAAATACCCCTTCAACGCTGGCTTGTGACCAGGTGCCGCGTGACGACGGAACACATGGATTGCCATATGTTTGCGAGCCCGGCGTATGTGAGCGTCATAGCATCTTATTGCATATTGCTCAGAGCGTCACACGTTGCGGCAGTCGCCCGCCCGTTCGACGGAAGGTTTCATCGTCTTGCCGCATGGCCCATAATCCGCGACCCCGGAAGGCAGCTGAAACATCCGTCCGGCATTCTGTCGCGTCCTGTACGCCCGCATCGAGGTATCCGTCGTGGTCAAACCGATTCCGCGCCTGCAATTGCAGGGTTTCAACAATCTGACCAAGGCGCTCAGCTTCAACATCTACGACATCTGCTACGCGGTGTCGGAAGACCAGCGCCGGCGCTACATCGAGTACATCGATGAGCAGTACGATGCCGACCGCCTGACGCAGATCCTGACGGACGTGGCCGAGATCATCGGTGCGAACATCCTCAACGTCGCGCGCCAGGACTACGATCCGCAGGGCGCCTCGGTGACGATCCTGATTTCCGAGCATCCGGTGGTCGACAAGCTCGGCCGCGACATGATCTCGGATGCGGTCGTGGCGCATCTGGACAAGAGCCACATCACGGTGCACACGTATCCGGAGACGCATCCGCACAACGGCATTGCGACGTTCCGAGCTGATATCGACGTCGCCACCTGCGGCGTGATTTCACCGCTGCGTGCGTTGAACTACCTGATCGACAGTTTCGAGTC
>JBBRZD010000239.1:0-4657 GCA_038237055.1 Lysobacterales bacterium
AAGGGTGGTCCAAGATGGTCGAAATCTCGCAGCCAGCCACAACGCAAAAAGCCGGCACCGCTTGCGCGATGCCGGCCGATGAACAGCCCTTTCATCCAGTAGCGAACCCGAAAGTCCGCCGACTCGAATCAAATTCTGATCAATACAACCGCTGTTTCTTGGTCACGTCGCGCGATACGCGGCGCAGGTGACGCTTGACCGCAGCCGCGCGCTTGCGCTTGCGTTCCTGGGTCGGCTTTTCGTAGAACTCGCGCTTGCGTACTTCGGCCAGAACGCCGGCCTTTTCGCAGGTGCGCTTGAATCGGCGCAGGGCAAACTCGAACGGTTCGTTTTCGCGAACTTTGACGCTGGGCATAAACTCTCCAATGCAAAATCACCCGGGGCTGTCGGGCTAGCCGTGTATTCTATCCCGATGAATCAGCCCATTGCAAAGGTAGGGGTGGCCGGCCCCGTGCTTGGCATCGAGACTTCCTGCGACGAAACCGGTGTCGCGGTGTACGACATCGCGCGCGGCCTGCTCGCTCATACCCTCTACAGCCAGATCCGCATGCACGCCGACTATGGTGGCGTGGTGCCGGAGCTAGCCTCGCGCGACCACGTCCGCAAACTGGTGCCACTCGTGCGTGAAACCCTGGCCCAGGGCGGCCTGCAGATCGGCGATCTGCGCGGCGTCGCGTACACCGCCGGCCCAGGCCTGGTCGGCGCGCTGCTGGTCGGCGCGACCGTTGCGCGCGCCATCGCCTGGAGCCTCGAAGTGCCCGCGATCGCTGTCCACCACATGGAAGGTCACCTGCTCGCGCCCTTGCTGGAGGCCAATGCGCCGGAACCGCCTTTCGTGGCTCTGCTGGTCTCGGGGGGTCATTCGATGCTGATCGAAGTGGCGGCAATAGGTTGCTACACGCTGCTCGGCGATACCCTCGACGATGCCGCCGGCGAAGCGTTCGACAAGACCGCCAAGCTGATGAATCTGCCGTACCCCGGTGGCCCGGCACTGGCCGAACTGGCCGGACAGGGGCGGCCGGGCATATTCCGTTTCTCGCGACCGATGACCGATCGCCCCGGCCTCGATTTCAGTTTTTCCGGACTCAAGACGCAGGTGATGCTGGCCTGGCAGGCCAGCGACAAGTCCGACCAGACCCGGGCGGATATCGCGCGGGCGTTCGAGGAGGCGATCGTAGACACCCTGACCATCAAATGCCGTCGCGCGCTCGCGGCGACGGGCGCGCGCACCCTGGTTGTCGCTGGCGGTGTTGGCGCGAATCGGCGTTTGCGTGCGCAACTTGCCGAAGCAGGCAGCAAGGACGGGTTTCGCGTGTCGTTCCCGCGCCTGGAGTTCTGCACCGACAACGGCGCGATGATCGCGTTCGCCGGCGCCTTGCGTCTTGCGGCCGGCCAGCTCGAAACAGCCGCGATCAAGGTGCAGCCGCGCTGGGAGCTTTCCTCGCTGGCGCCGCTGGTAGCCTGAAGTGTCCGCCAAGGTCGCGAAAACCCTTCGACTTCACTGCGCTACGCTCAAGCGGAACGATTCTTTCCTGTTGTGCGCCAGTCACTGCTCAAAGCTATTTGCGACCCCTCCGCAATTCGTTGCCCTCAATCAACAGCCGTCATAAATCCATGGACCTCGTTTTCATAGAAGACCTGCGCATCGAAACGATCATCGGCATCTACGACTGGGAGCGCACCACGCGTCAGGTTGTCGCATTCGATATCGAAATGGCGTTCGACAACACCAAGCCGGCCCTGAGCGGGCGCATCGAGGACACGCTGAACTACAAGTCGGTATCGAAGCGTCTGATCGCATTCGTCGAAGCCTCGAATTTCGAATTGGTAGAGACGCTGGCCGAAAAATGCGCCGCGATCATCCGTACGGAGTTCGGCGTGCGCTGGCTGCGCCTGAAGTTGTCCAAGCTCGGCGCGGTGACGGGCTCGCGCGCCGTTGGCGTCATCATCGAGCGAGGCGATGCCTGAAACGATGCATCGTGCCTGGCTCAGCCTGGGTTCCAATCTCGACGCCGAGCGCAACCTGCGCGCGGCATTGACAGAACTGCGTGCGCACTTCGGCGAGATACTCGTCTCGCCGGTCTATCGTTTCGCCGCGGTCGGTTTCGAGGGGCCGGATTTCCTGAACCTCGCCGTCGGCATCGACACGGAGCTGGATCCATCCGTGTTGAACGAATGGCTGCATGCGCTCGAAGATCGCCATGGTCGTCGCCGCGACGTGCCCAGATTTTCGAGTCGTACACTCGACGTCGACATCGTGTTGTTCGACGACCTCGTGCTCGAAGGCCCAGGTCATCTGCAGATTCCACGCAAGGATCTCGCCGAAGCATTTGTGCTGAAGCCGCTCGTCGACATCGCCCCAGAGTTGCATCATCCGCTCAGCGGCAAGACGCTGGCCAATATGTGGCGCGAATCATCGGGCGATGTCGTGCCATTGCAGGTCGCGTCGATCGACTAACGAAACGAACATTTGCCTGACCGCCACACTGTGATACAAAACGCGTTGAGCCGATCTCACGCGCCGAGTCACGGCGCTTCACTTCTCCTGCGAGAGGATCGACGTGCTGCGGATTTTCAGGAAGCTGTTCGGCGCCGCGCCAGCAAGCACTTCACCCGATGCATGGGATGACGCCGAAGGCGAGCAGATCGCGGTGCGCTTTCGGCCGCGTCTGATCACGCAGCTGCTCGAAGATCACGCAACTTTGCGCAAGCACATGCGCGGCATACTCGACGCCTGTCGACGGCGCGACGAAGATGCGCAGATTCTCGGCTTGCAGCACTTCGCAGAGGCGTTCCGGCGCAGCAGCCTGGTCAAGTCCGTGCAGTTTTATCCCTACTTGTATTGGGCGCTGGGTCGCGAGCGCGTCGCCGCGAGCCAGGTCGAGACGCTGTATGCACAGGCACAGGATCATGTGCAGGGCATCGACGCGCTGCTGCGCGCGTATCTGCATGCGCCGTGGCTCAACGCACAGCGTCGCGCCCTGTTTGGCGACATCGCGCGCATCGCCCGCCTTCTCGCGCAAGCGTCCCGGCTGGAGGAATCATCCCTGTTTCCTCTTTATGTGCCGCCGGGCCAGTATCGTTATCTGCGCGGCGCAAGGGCGAACTGATCGCTACGCATCCATTGGCGACGTTTCCGTTTTCGGCAAGTGCGTGTGAACCAAGGAATCGTTGTCGACGGCGCGTGATTTCGCGCCACATGGCCTCTCGACCAGGCTGGCGTCTATGCGCCCAGCAAACGACCACCATCGACGCGAATGATCTGCCCGGTCACGAACGTGGCATCGCGCAGCAACCAAAGCACGGCACCGGAGACATCCTCGGGCGTGCCGATACGTTGCAGCGGCGTGTTCGCGATTAATTGCGCCTGGTCCTCGGACGTTTTGCCGGATTCCGGCCACAACACGGCACCGGGCGCCACGCCATTGACGCGCACGTGCGGGGCAAGCTCCAACGCGAGCGAACGCGTCGCCATCAAGAGCGCCGCCTTGGCCATGCAGTAGACGCTGTGCTGAGCAAGCGGCCGTTCCGCATAGATGTCGACGAGGTTGACGATCGCGCCCTTGCTTGCGGCAAGGTGTGGTGCGGCTGCCTGTGCGAGGAACAGCGGTGCGCGTGCGTTCGCCGCGAACAGCGCGTCCCACTGTGCAGGGGTGATGCTGCCGATCGGCGTCGGCGCAAAGCCCGAGGCATTGTTGATCAGTCCGTCGAGGCGGCCGAAGCGCTCGACGGCTGCGGCAACGAGCTGCGGCAGGCGTTCGTCATCGGCGAGGTCGGCTTGCAGCGCAAGGGTGCTGCGCGGACGGATGGTTTCGAGCGCTGCCAGCAAAGCGTCGAGTTCGGCGCGCGAACGCCCACAATGCAGGGCGAGATCGTATCCGGCCGCGTGCAGGGTCCGCGCGATCGTGGCGCCGACTCTGCGCGCAGCGCCGGTAACCAGGACAACCGGTCGCACATTCACGCTCGCCATCATGGTTCTCCTGGCCGGCTGCAAGGACCCCGGCAATGCGGACGATTTGCCCATTTCGATTATGCTGCGCGGCAGCCTCCACTGCCGAGAGTGCCGCACAAGCCGGCGCAGAACCAGCCTTGAATTCCGCGTTGCCTGAACCTGGCGCAGACGAGCGCGCGCACTCTGAAGCACTCGTCGCGCTGATCCGCAACGAGATTGCCGCGCAGGGCGCGATGCCGTTCTCGCGCTTCATGGAGCGTTGCCTGTATGCGCCGGGACTTGGCTACTACAGTGCCGGCCGTACAAAATTCGGTGCTGCGGGCGATTTCGTGACGGCGCCGGAGCTTGGAAATCTGTTCGCACGCACGCTCGCGCACGCGCTTGCGCCGAGCCTGCGCGAGATTGGCGCAACGGCGGATTTTCTGGAGCTCGGTGGCGGCAGCGGCGCGTTTGCGATCGCTGCGCTGCGCGAGTTCGCCGCAATCGATGCCGTGCCCCGGCGTTATCGAATCCTGGAACCGAGCGCGGACCTGGCGCAGCGCCAGCGCGCGCGTGCGCTGGCGGAGCTACCCGCCGAACTTGCTGCGCGCATTGAGTGGATTTCGCGTCCGCCGGAAGAATCGTGGCGCGGCGTGCTGTTCGCGAACGAGGTCGTCGATGCGCTGCCGGCGACGCGATTCGCGATTCGCGCCGGTGAAGTATTCG
>JBBRZD010000240.1:0-4657 GCA_038237055.1 Lysobacterales bacterium
AACGAGGAAGTGCCGTTCTCGCACGTGCAGCGCGAGGTCGTGAAGCAGCGATCGAAGAACGCGCTCGACGTGCGCCCGTTCGGTACCGAGCTCAATGTGTACGAAGAACGCTACGAATGGCTCAACCATTCGATCCGGCCGAGCCTCATCGACAGCCACGATTTCCGCATCACGGTCGGCGGCCCGCAATGTACGCAACCGTATTCGGCCAGCGTGTTCAATATCTCGGCGATGAGCTACGGCGCGATATCGCCGAACGCGATCCGCGCACTCAACGAAGGCGCGCGCCGCGGCGGCTTCTACCACGACACCGGCGAGGGCTCGCTGTCGGAGTATCACCGCGAAAACGGCGGCGACATCGTGTGGGAACTGGGCTCGGGCTACTTCGGCGCCTGCGAGCGAGCCGGCGTGTTCAGTGAGGCGAGATTTGCCGAGAAAGCCGTGCTGCCGCAAGTGCGGATGATCGAGGTCAAGCTTTCGCAAGGCGCCAAGCCCGGCCACGGCGGCGTTTTGCCCGCGGCCAAGGTCAGCGCCGAGATCTCCGCGACGCGAGGCGTGCTGATGGGCGAAGACTGCATCTCGCCCTCGCGCCATTCCGCCTTCGACACGCCCGAAGGCCTGCTGCGTTTCATCGCGCGCCTGCGTGACCTGTCCGGCGGCAAGCCGACCGGCTTCAAGCTCGCGATGGGTCATCCCTGGGAATGGTTCGGCATCGCCAAGGCGATGGGGACGACGGGCATCCTGCCGGATTTCATCGTCGTCGACGGCGGCGAAGGCGGCACCGGCGCGGCGCCGCTGGAGTTCGCCGACCACGTCGGCGCTCCGCTGCGTGAAGCGCTGATGCTGGTGCACAACACGTTGGTCGGTCTCAACCTGCGCGACAAGATCCGCATCGGCGCAAGCGGCAAGGTAATCACCGCGGTCGACCTCGCGCGCACGTTGAGTCTCGGTGCGGACTGGTGCAATGCCGCGCGTGGTTTCATGTTCTCGCTCGGATGCATCCAGTCGCAAAGCTGTCACACCGACCGCTGCCCAACCGGCATCGCCACGCAGGATCCACGTCGCTGGAACAAACTCGACGTGCCGGATAAGGCCAGCCGCGTCGCCAGCTTCCACAACAACACCCTGCGAGCGTTGAAAGAACTGATCCAGGCGGCGGGCCTTGAGCACCCGAGCGAACTCGGACCCGAGCACGTGATCCGCCGCGTGTCGTCGAACGAAGTGCGCTCGCTCGCTTCGCTGTATCGCGTCCTCGAACCGGGCGAACTGCTCACCGGCATCCCGGAGCACGCGGTGTTCCAGCGCTTCTGGGCAGTCGCGCGTGCCAATACATTCGCGGCGCCGGAGGAACTCAGTGCGCGTAGGGCGACGAAGTTGCGCTGACGGGTGCATAGGGAGTTGCGCCACGGACTGAGAATTTGCAACCCAACCGTGTACCCATTGATGCTGGACAAATCCTGCTGCTATCTCGACGCGGCGGCCTCACGTACCCGGTAGCGCTCGCCGACAACGTCGATGACGGGCGGCCGATGTGCGCGCTCGAACGCGCGATAGCCTTGCTCGAGATTGCTCCAGAACTCGCCCCACGGTTGCTTGCGCCAGTCGGCTTGCGGCGGGTGGTCGAAGCGAAACGGAAACACGTGCACATCGACGTGTGCCTGTCCGCCCCGAAGTGCCGCGTCGAGCAAGGTGTAGATCTCATCGATCTGCGCATCGCCCATTGCGTAGCAGCCGATCGACACGCAGTTGCCATGCACCATGAGGAAATTGCCGCTGCGACCGTGCGCGCGGTCATACGCATTCGGATAACCGAGGTTGAACGCGAGGTGGAACTGGCTGGTCGGATTGAGCTGGCCGCGTCCGACCGAATAGAAACCTTCGGGTGATTGTCCGTCGCCTTGGCGCAGCTTGGGTCCGAGCGCACCCGACCAGGTACAGATCGGATAGCTGCGAAACAGGACATAGGCATTGCGCTTGCGCACCCAGAGCTCGAGTTCGTGCTCGTGCTTGAAGATGCGCAGGAAGATCGGGTCGCCAAAGCGCAGTCCAGCGGCGGCGAGGTCGCGCTCGAGCTGCGGTCGCACCCGTTGCGCCGCGACTTCGGCACGATTGCCCACCACAGCCAGCGTCGTGTTTCCTGCGAGCGCCGGCTCGACCAGAATCGACTCGAGCATGAAGGCGAATGACACCAACGCCAGAATCTTCGCCATTTTTTTCATCTCGTAGCGACCTTTTCCAGGGTGCGCGTTCGACACGCCGCGTGCCGCAGGATAGCTGGCGCGTGCGGCCAGCGCCGATGAGGGAAACAGCGCGCACCATTGCGGACGCTGTACGCTCAGCTAACACCCAACACGCCAAGCTGGGCCGTCAATTCCCTTGAGGCAACCCCGATGGCAGCAAACCCGACCCTGCAATGCGCGATCGTGCTGAACTCCCGACCGGTCGGCGCGCCGACGCCCGAAAACTTCCGCCTGCGAGAAAACCCGTTGCCCACGCCTGCCGAAGGCGAGCTGTTGTTGCGCACGCTCTATCTTTCACTCGATCCCTACATGCGCGGACGCATGAGCGATGCCAAATCGTATGCGGCGCCGGTGGCGGTAGGCGACGTGATGGTCGGCGGCACGGTGTCGCGGGTGCAGGTCTCGAACCATCCGGGTTTCAAGGAAGGCGACCTGGTCCTCGGTTTCAGTGGCTGGCAGGACCATGCGCTGTCCGATGGCACGGGTCTGAGCAAGCTGGATGCACAGATGAAGCATCCGTCACTCGCCTTGGGCGTGCTGGGCATGCCCGGCTTCACCGCGTATATGGGCCTGCTCGATATTGGCCAACCGAAGGCCGGTGAAACCGTGGTCGTCGCGGCAGCCAGCGGCGCGGTGGGCTCGGTGGTCGGCCAGATCGCCAAACTCAAGGGCTGTCGCAGCGTAGGCGTCGCCGGTGGTCCAGAAAAATGCCGCTACGTCCTCGAGGAACTGGGCTTCGATGCGTGCATTGATCATCACAGCGCGGACTTCACGGCCGAATTGGCGGCGGCCTGCCCGCAGGGCATCGACGTGTACTTCGAAAGCGTCGGCGGCGCCGTGTTCGATGCCGTCTTGCCGCTGCTCAATACGTCGGCGCGAGTGCCGGTCTGCGGACTCATCGCCAACTACAACGATACCCAATTGCCGCCGGGACCGGATCGACTAGGGCTGCTCGAGGGCACGCTGCTGAGGCAGCGCATTCGCATGCAGGGATTCATCATCTTCGATGACTACGGCCATCGCTACGGCGAATTCATGCAGCAGATGAGCCCATGGGTGCAGTCGGGGAAGATCAAGTTCCGCGAAGACATCGTCGATGGACTCGATCAGGCGCCCCAGGCTTTTATCGGCATGCTCAAAGGCAAGAATTTCGGCAAGCTGGTCGTTCGTATCGCAAGCGAATGAGGCCGCAAACAGAGCCGTTGAAAGCAGGGCTCAGGCTGCACGTTTGACTGGCCGATCCGCGTCGGAAACGGTGATGCGAACGGCGCGTGTGTTTCTAAACCGTCTCTGTTTCCGCCGAGGCCATGAAAAGCTTCAAGTGCGGCCCGGCAACCACGAGATCGCCAAACGCGTCGCTCAATCCACCATCCACGTCTTCAATGGCGCTCTCGGCAATCGTCCCACCCAAGCGTTCGAGCAGCGCCACGTTGTCGCGCAGGCGCGCACGCAGCTGAGTGTCGTCGAGCGTGTCGTGCAGGCCGCGGTTGAGTTCGGTGAACCACGGAAGCAGGGACTGGTCGAGTAGCGTGCTTTCGTTGTGGCCGGAATCGAGTTCAGTCCATGCGCGGAACAGTGCCTGCATGCGCAGATTGATCGCTTGCGCGCGTTCGAATTCGGGGCGCAGTTCGCCGAGCAGTGCGATGTCGGCGAGGCGTTCCTGGAACACGATCTGGCACAGCACGCCCCAGTAGTAGGTGTAGTCCCAGATCACCTTGAGCGGTAGCACGGTGGCGCTGGCGAACACCGGGTATTGATCCTTGTACAGCGTCAATGTGCTCGCGCAGAACGACAGGTAGAGATCATTGTAGATGCGTGCGTACGGCCCGACCGGCTGACCGGCCTGGTCGCGCGCGATGAGTTCGCAGATGTAGGTGTTCGCGATCGCGATGAAGTCGCCGCCCGGCGAGTAGAACGGATCGAGGAACACGCCAGCGTCACCGGTCAGCGCCCAGCGGTCGCCGGAAAACATCTGCTTGCAGCCGTGCGAATAGTTGCGCAGGAACTGGAAGTCGAGCAGATCGTCGCGATGCGCGATGCACTCGCGCGCGAGCGCGGGCTGGTGAACGCCAAGCCACGCCAACGCCTTGTCGAAGCTGTTCATCGATTCGAGTGGATGCATCGCCGCGTCGGCCACGATACCAATTGAATGCGCGCCAGAGCTGAGAGGAATCAGCCAGACCCAGTAGCCGGGGCCGACCAGATGGTTGGTCGAGCGCCAGCGTTCGCCGCGCGGCGTGCAGCGCGCTTGCCAGTCTTCATCGGCGCACCAGTCGTCGACCTTGATCCGCGCATCGACACGAAACCAAACCGCATTCGCGAAGTGACCGGTTGGCGCGTCGAGGTCGAGCTTGCGCCGCAGCAATCCGGCGCGGCCGCTGGCGTCGACCAGCCAATGCGCGCGCAGCGTCTGTTCG
>JBBRZD010000241.1:0-4652 GCA_038237055.1 Lysobacterales bacterium
CACCCCGGACGCAAGGCGCCGCCCGATCGATTGCTAGACAACGCAATCGAGCGCATCGAGCGCGATTTCACGGATGCCCCCGAGGTGCAGATCGAAATGCGCCAATTGATCCAGCAAGCCATCGTGCGCACGGGCGACCCAAGCCGCGCGCGCGTCCTGGCGCAGCGCAATGTCGATGCCGTGCGCGCGTTCTACGGCATGGGTTCGCCCGAAGTCGGCGTTGCATTATCCAATCTCGGTCTGGACGAGGAGCAGGCTGGCGACGCGTCGGCTGCGCTGGCGACCTTTACCGAAGCAGAGCGCCTGCTGCGCAATAGCGGTCCGCGGTATGTGCGCGATCGGATTTCGTCGATGACCGGTCTGGCCAAACTGGCCAACGCGGCTGGCAACAACGCCGATGCATTGCGCTTGCACGAGGCTGTGCTCAAGGAGCGCCAGATCATCGATGGAGCCGAGAGTCAGGATGTGGCGATGGATCTGATGAACCTGGCCGCTGATGCCTTCTACGCGGAACACTATGCGGAATCCGAAGCCATTGCGTCTCGCGCGCACGCGATGCTGGTCAAACTTGTCGGCACGGAGCATGCGCGCCTGATCTACGTCGACAACATGCTCGGCCTGGCGCAGGCGTTTGCCGGCCACGTCAGCGAGGGCATCGCCACGCTGACCGCGGTCGAGCAGCGCGCACGCGCCACCCTGAAGCCGGACGCACCGATGCTCGGGATCGTGCTTGGCTCGCTCGGCAATGCGCGCAATCTGAATCACGATGTGGAAGGAGCGTTGACCGCGCTGACTGAATCACGCCGGATCCTCGCGTTGAACAAGCAATCCGCCCGCGGGCGCGTAACGTTGCGCCTGGGCATGCTGCAACTGGCCGAGCACAGACCCGAAGCCCTTGCCACGCTGCAAGCGAGTCTTGTGGAATTGGGAGAAGTGGGCGGCAGTTCGGGATTTCTTGCCTGCGCACAGGCGGCCTACGGGGTCGCGCTCGCGCGCGCCGGCAAACCCGGGGACGGCGAAAAGCTCGTGCGCTCGGCACGCGATGAGCTGCGTGCCGGCAAGGATGCCGAGAGTTCGCGCGCGGGCGATGTGGACTTGCTGCTCGCACAATTGCTGCAGCGTCCCGACCAGGCGGGCGAGGCGCTTGCCCTGCGCCAGGAAGCGCTCGGAATCTACCAGCGCATATTCGGCCCGGATCATCCGCGCACGCGTGACCTGGCCGCCACGCTCGGCCCCTCGAGCGGCAACTAAACGCCGGCTTCTTCGCATAAATGGCGCAAGATCAGGTCGGCATGGGCTCCGCGGAGCATCCAGGACCACGCTGACCGCGTTCCATCTCGTCACGGATCACGCTGAGATCGATTGTCGATGTCACGAATTCTAGTGAAACCGGGATTGCTTCAGTCAGATACGATTGAACGCATCCGCCTGCCGCATCGCGATGTCGTGCGCTGGGCCTACCGGAGAAACCCATGCGTCAGCAGATCCTGATTTGCTTGTTCCGCGCCCTCGCGCTGCTTTTGCCGTTGGCTGCAGGCCGTGTCCACGCCGGCGAAATCTGTGTGGACAGTGCGCCCCTGCTGCAGGTTGCGTTCGTGATCGGCGGAGGCCAGTCGCAACCGTTCACGATCAAGCTGGTGCAGGGGACCTACCTGCTGCCCAATCAAGGCAGCACCATCGTTCAGTTCTCGGCTCCGACCACACTGCTTGGTGGCTACACCGCAAATTGCGCCGGGCGATCGGTCAATCCCAACAACACCCTGATCGACTTTGGCGGTGTTGGCGCCAAGCTCTACCTGCAGCAGGAGGTCGCATCGCCGCGAGCGAGCATCAGCCTGGACGGGATCACGATTGCCGACGGCGCGGCGCTGAGCATCCTCGCCGGTCGACGGGATCTGTTCAGTTCCAACGAACCCGGCGACGTCACCGTGACGCGTTCGCACTTCTACAACATTGGGCTCGGGCTTGCCGGCAACGAGCCGCCAGCGGTCGAGTTCACAGTAACGACTGGACGTGTCCGGCTTGAGAACGTACTACTCGAATCCCTGCCGACGAGCGACAGCCGCGGCTGTTCCGTCGCCCTGTCGATGGATGGCGATGCGCAGGCCTCGCTCAACTACGTGACGGTCGACTTGTCCAACGCCCACGACCTCTGCGTGATCGAGGGGATCAGCAACAGCGGTTCGTACCAGCTCGATATCCAAAACAGCATCATATGGGCATCCGACGGCACGCAGTCGGCGGTCCACGGCATCGATGCGGTTGGCCAGGGCAATCCGTTTGCGGTGAGTATCGGCTCCAGCATCCTGCACACCTACTACGGCGTCGGCAGTGTCGGCATGACGAGCAACATCAATGCCAATCCGCTGTGGGTCGACCCGAGCAGTGCGAACTACCATCTGCAGGCGGCCTCGCCTGCGGTCAACAGCGGCAGTGTGCTCGATCCGGTCGGTACGCCGACCACGGACATCGCTGGCAGTACGCGCTGGGTCGGCAGCCATCCGGATCGCGGCGCGTTCGAGTCGCCCATAAACGACCTGTCCACCTTCATCGTCACCACGACTGGCGACAGCGGAGCCGGCAGCTTGCGCCAGGCGATCCTCGATGCGAATTCGTCGCTCAATCCGGCGACGATCAAGTTCAATATCGCGACGCCTTGCCCGGCAGTGATCGGCCTCACCTCGCCACTGCCGCATATCACCTCGCCGATCATCATTGACGGCTACACACAACCAGGTTCCGCAGTGAACACCGACCCGCTAGCCTCCAATGCGACACTGTGCGTCCTGCTCAAGCCTACATCGGGAACACTTGCGAATGCATTGCTGGTGCCCTCGACCGGCGCGGCGGGCGCGTCGCTGGTGGTGCGCGGACTCGGCTTCGGCGGCTTTGGCCAAGCCGTGATGCTGCTCGGCGGCAGCGATCACGTGATCGCCGGCAACCAATTCGGTGGCAGCGTCGGCGGCGTGACGTTGCCCGGCGCGGCGTTGCAGGAGATATCGGTGGGCGTGAATGCGGGCGGCAGCCTGGTGGTCGGCGGGCAAAGCGTCGCCGACCGCAACATCATCGGCGGGGGCGCTGGCTACGGCATCAACGTGCAGAGCACCGTTGCCAGCACGCCCGACCTATGCCGCATCGTCAACAATCTGATCGGTGTCGCCGCGAACGGCATCACGCCGGTGGCGAACTTCACCGGCATCGGTCTCGGCGGCAGCGGTTGCACGGTGTCCTCCAACCGCATCGTCGGCAACAGCCAGGACGCGATCCTTATCAATGGCGGCAGCGGCAACGTGATCCAGAACAACATCCTCGGCGTCGACGTCAACGGCAACGGAATCTTCAACAGCGGTGCCGGCGTGCACATCACCTCGGGCAACAACAACGTGATCGGCACGAGCGCCGCGAGCAACATCACCGGCCTCCTTTTCAGCAACACGATTCGTTTCATGATTGATGGCGGCGTGCTCGCGAGCGGCGGGACAGGCAATGCGATCCGCAGCAACCTCATCTACGACAACGGCACGACCGGCCAGGGCATGGACATCGATCTTGGTGTCGTCGGTCCAACTTCGAACGATGCGGACGATATCGACACGGGGCCGAACCTGCTGCAGAACTTTCCGCTGGTCACGGGGGTCGCGTTCGCAGCGCCGCCGGCGCCAGGCGCGACGTATGTGCCCGCGAACATGAGCGGCAGGCTAAACGCCCAGCCCGGCAACTATCGCGTGGATGCGTACTTCGCGAACGGCTGTAATGCGAACGGTCGCGGTCATGCCGAAGCGTACGCCGGCACCAAATTGATCACCGTCTCTGCGGGAACCACGAAGGCGAGTTTCATACTCGGCGCGACGCTACCGAACGTGCAAGGCGACGGCATGCTCGCATTCACGGCAACCGATTCCGTCGGCAACACCTCCGAGATCGGACCGTGCGTGCCACTCGATGTGATATTCCGCGACGGCTACGAATAGCAATCACCGCACACCGATTCCAACGATGCGCGGATGTCTGCTTCATCCGCGCATCCGTGTTTTTCATTGCAGGAGGCTCGCTTCGAGCCCTTGGAGAATGCAATGAAATTCGCTTTGCAACTATCAATCGCTGCGGCGCTCACGCTGTCCGTCGCGTCGCAAGCCGACGCCGCTACCTTCTGCGTCAAGGACGCGCTGGCGCTGAAAATCGCATTGACGAACGCCCAAGCAAATGGCGAGGATGATGTAATCCAGATCCAGACGGGGACTTTTACGCCGAGTGGGGCGAGTTTCGTCTATCAGTCAGCCGAAGCTCATACTCTTACGATCGCGGGCGGCTACTCCATCGCCTGTGCGACTCAGCTGCTCGGCGCGGAGTTCACGATGATCGACGGCGGCGGCACCAAGGCGCCGCTTTCGATCGACACGACGGCCGCCGAATCCAGCGTGTCGATCAGCAATCTCACGCTTCAGAATGCGATCTCGGTCGGCTCGGCTGCGCCGTTGCATCTGGCAAGCACCGGTGGCGTGGGCGTCGAGAACGTGATCGTTCGCGCCAACCAGATCGACGGCTTTGCGGCGGACCTGAGTTCGATCAATGGCTCCGTGCAGATCCGCAACAGTGTGTTCGTCGACAACACGGCGATTGGCGATCTCGCCAGCGCGGTTGGTGTGTCGTCG
>JBBRZD010000242.1:0-4651 GCA_038237055.1 Lysobacterales bacterium
AAGATCAATGCAGTACGCGCGCAGGCCGATGCTGCAGCGGGCAAGTTTGCCGAAGGCGACGCGACGCGCAAGCAACTGGTCGCCCTGAATGCAAAGGCCGATGAGATCCGAAAGAAGATCGTCGCGACCAAGGAAGGTGGAGCGATTACCGGCGAGGAGCGTTTGCGTGAACACATGGACACGCTGTATGGCTCGATCATGTCCTACGACGGCAAACCCACCGATTACCATCTGACGCGCATCGACACGCTCAAGCGCGAACTCGGCGACGTGCAGAAGCAATTTGCGGACTTCGAGGCAAAGGATGTGGCTGCTGCGAATGCGACGCTGAAGGCGAAAAATCTGCCGGAAGTACAGATTCCTGCAGGCGCACCGGCAGAGTCGAGAGGAGGAGCGAAGGGCGGCAACGACGCGGAAGCCCACGCTCCATGGGACAACGACTGAGCATGCCCTCGTGTCCTGCACAGTCGAATGAATAAAACGGGACGCTCAGCGCCCCGTTTTTTCGGTCCGGTGTTGCAAAGTTCGGAAACAACATCCGCTGCGCGATGCGCGCAGCTGTCACCTATCAATGAATGTTTAGTGTCCCGCACCAGCCGCGACATTTCCGAACGGCGGTTTCGCGAACCAGACCACCGGAATCATCGCGAGAAACAGGACCGTACACATCAGGAACACGTCGTTGACGGCAAGCGTGAGGGACTGTCGCGTGACCAGCGCTTCGATCACGCTCCAGCCTCGCACGGCCGGTCCGCCGAGCGCGCTGAGGTCGTTGATGTAGTCCATCGCGGCGTGGCTCGTGGCATTGATGTGTTCGGCGAGCACCGTGTGATGGTATTCGCCGCGATGCTGCCACACCGTCACCGTGACGGCGGTCGATACGCTTGCTGCGAGCGTGCGGCAGAAATTCGCCACGCCGGATGCGGATGCAATCTGGTGCGGTTCGAGGCCGGACAGGAAAATCTGGTTCAAAGGAATGAAGAAGCATGGGATGCCGATACCCATGATGAAGCGCGGCCAGATCAACTGGTTGAATGCGGCGTTGTCCGGGAAGCTCGCGAACCAGTACGACGTGAAAGCGAACACGAGGAACGCGAACGTCACCACCGAACGCAATTCGAGACGCTGAATATTCTTGCCGATGATCGGCGACATCAGGAATGCGAGGATGCCGACCGGCGCGGTCGCAAGTCCGGCCCACGATGCGGTGTAGCCCAGCACCGTCTGCAGCCATAGCGGATAGACCACGTTGATGCCAAAGAATCCGACCATGCCGAACGACATTGCTGTGACGCCGACGGTGAAATTTCGTTTTCGAAACAGCGTCAGGTCGACGATGGGCTGGCGTTCGGTCAGTTCCCAGGCGATGAAGAACACCAGGCTGACGACGGCGATGATGAACAGCGCCGTGATGAATTGCGACGAGAACCAGTCCTTGTCGTTACCGTTGTCGAGCATGAATTGCAGGCAGCCGACACCGAGGACGAGCAGGACGAGACCGATGGTGTCGATCGGCGTCTTCACGATCTTCGACTCGCGATGGCGCAGCAGCGACCACGTGATGGCGACGGCGAGCAGGCCGACCGGCACGTTGATGTAGAAGATCCAAGGCCACGAATAATTGTCGGTCAGATAGCCGCCGAGTATCGGCCCGAAGATCGGTGCGACTACGACCGTCATCGCCCACAGCGCGAGCGCGAGGCCTTTCTTCTCGTTCGGATAATTGTTGAGCAGCAGACTCAGGCTGAGCGCGACCATCGGACCGGAGCCCGCGCCCTGCAGCAGGCGCCCGATGACCAGCATCGGCATGCTCGTCGCGAAACCGCACAGGACCGACATCAGCACGAACAGAATCGCCGATACGCAAAAGCTGCGGACTTCGCCGAACTGGCGCGCGATCCAGCCGCTGAGCGGTTGCATGATCGCGCTCGCCAGGGAGTACGAACTGATCGCCCACGTGCCTTCCTGCGGACTCACGCCGAGACTGCCGGCGATATGCGGCACCGACACATTCACGATCGTGATGTCGAGCACTTCCATGAACGTCGCGAATGCAACCGCGATCGTCAGTAGCGCGAGCGGTGTGCCGTGCAGAGGCGGCAGCGGCGCACGATCGCCGGAGTTGGCAGCCATCGTTGTGCCTCAGCGAGCGCCGGGAAGATTGGCGGCAACGATCGCATTCGCTTCGGCTTCGGCCTTCGCGAAATCGCGTTCGTAGACATCGGTGTGCGCGACAGAAGTGTTTGCCGGAACGCTCGCGAGCACGCTGCCCGATCGATCGTGCGTGTCGATCTTGACCGACGTCGACAGCCCGACGCGCAGCGGAGATTTTTCGAGCTGCTTCGAATCGAGTTCGACGCGCACGGTCACGCGCTGCACAACCTTGATCCAGTTGCCCGACGCATTCTGCGGCGGCAGCAACGCGAATGAGGAACCTGTGCCGGCGCCGAGGCCGACGACCTTGCCGCTGTATTCGAAGTTGCTGCCGTAAAGATCGCTCTCTACCTTGGCCGATTGGCCGATGCGAATGTGCGCGAGCTGGCTTTCCTTGAAGTTCGCATCGATCCACAAATCGTGCAGCGGGATTACGGTAAGCAGCGCCTGCCCCGGCTGCACGTGAGAACCTATCTGCACGCTGCGTTGCGCGACGTAGCCACCGATCGGCGCGACGATGGCGCTGCGCTCATTGGTGATCCAGGCCTCGCGAAATGCGGCTTTGGCTTGCAGCACGGATGCGTTCTCGCCAATTGCAGTGCCGTCGACCAGCGCATGCGAAGCCTCCGACTGGCGCATCGCAAGATCTAGCGCAGCCTTTGCGGTGTCGACGGTGTCGCGCGCATGCGCAACTTCTTCCGGCGCAATCGCCTTGTCGGCAAGCAAGGGCTGGCGCCGCTGCAAGTCGGCCTGTGCGCGCGACAAATCCAGTCGGCGAGCGGCGATGCCGGCGTCGTATTGCGAAGCCATCGCGGTCTGCTGGCGCACCTGGCGCACTGCATTCGCAAGCGCGCTCTTGGCCTTCGACAGATTGACTTGCGCATCGGTTGGATCGAGCTTGACCAGCACCTGGCCAGCGGTGACCAGTTGGGTGTCGTCGGCGAGCACCGCGATGACGGTGCCTGAAACCTGCGCCGACAGCGCAACCTGGTTGCCGTTGACGTAGGCGTCATCAGTGACTTCGCGCTGCGAGAAGACGAACAGCCAGAGCAGATACCAGCCAATGCCGGCAAGGATGAATACGATGGCGATGACGCCAAGGATCACACGGCGTTTGCCATTTCCATTGGATGGCGCACTGTCTGATTTGGCGGCGGGAGTAGGGGAGTCGCTCATCGGGAGTTGGCTCGTTCAACGGATGTCGGGGAATGGGGCGCTGTGCTGTCTTCTGCGGCGGGCGCAGCAGCGTCGATGTTGTCCATGCGATAGCCGCCGCCCAGTGCCTTGGTCAGCGCGATTTCGCTGGATACCGCTTGCGCATCCAGCGCCGTTACTGCATCGCGTTGCTGCAGGACCCGGGCTTGCGCGGCCAGCAGGCTGCGGTCGTCACTGACCCCGCGACGCACGCGTGCGGCGGCCGTTTCAGCCAGCGATTGCGCCGCAGCGAGTTGCTGCGCACGTTGATGGCGTCGTGCATCGATCTGTTCGAGACTAAGCGCCTGCGTCGCGACATCGCGCGCAGCATCGACGACGCTGGCGTCGTATTGCGCGGCGGCCGCATCCAGTTGCGCTTGCGAAACGCCATAGGCTGCGTGCAGGCGACCGAGGCCAAAAATAGGCAGATGCAGGGCGGGTCCGATTCCGCCCATGCGGCTGCCGCCCGTCAACAGTTTGTCGAGATCGACGGACTGCAGGCCGACCATCGCGTTGAGACTGATGTCCGGGTAGAACTCGGCCCGTGCGACATCGATGCGGCGCATCGCCGCTTCGATTCGCCAGCGATTGGCGGCGATATCCGGGCGTCGCGCCAGCAGATCCAGCCCGATATTTTCAGGCAGCTTTGCGGTGACCAGCGGCAGCGGTCTTGGATTCAATTTTGGCAAGTCGGCGGGTGCGATGCCGAGCAACGCAGCGAGCGCGGCCAGACGGATTCGCCCAGCGCCCTCATGGGCGGCTGCCATCTCGCGCGCCTCGGCAATCTGGGCGTCGGCCTGTTGCACGTTGTCGGGCGCATCGATGCCGCTTGCGACGCGCCTTGCGGCCAGTCGACGATTGCGCTCGAGCGCGACGACGGTGTCTTTCGCAATCGCAAATCGCGCCTGGTCGGACTGCCAGGCGAAGTAGGTGTCTGCTATGGCCGTCGTCAGCATCAAGGTCGCGGCGCTACGTTCGGCTTCCGCGGCGTGCGCTTCATCGACAGCGGCAGCGACGGCAGCGCGCGTCTTGCCCCAGAAGTCGAAGTCGTACTGAAATTGCAGGCTGAGGTCGCCCTCGTTGTACCAGGTGAAGCCGAGAAACTTGGGCGGGATAAGGCCGTTTTCACTGAGGCGCTGGCGCTGAACTTGTGCATTCGCCTGCACCGACAGACCACCAGCCGCACTGGCGACATCGATCGAACGCAGTGCCGTGTTGAACCTTTTGTGTGCCTGATCAAGCGAGGGTGAACCGGCGATGCCCTTCTGCTCGAGCGTGTCGAGCTGCGGATCCGCATAGCGCT
>JBBRZD010000243.1:0-4628 GCA_038237055.1 Lysobacterales bacterium
CCTGAAATGCGATGCAGTCGATGCACTCGCGATCGAGATTGAGCGCCACACTGATGTGATCGCCGCACAGCGGGTTGTGGCCCACCGCATGGTGGCTCGCGTGATCGAGCGTGCCGTAATTGCGCGGCTTCTTGTTATGGTCGAGGATGACCTCTTGATACAGCGCTTTATAGTCAGCCATTACGCAAATACCTTCTGTACGGTGCGGATGCCGGTGATCAGCGCGTCGACTTCCGCCAGCGTGTTGTAGAACGCGAACGAGGCGCGCGACGTGGCCGGCACGCAAAAATGCTGCATCACCGGTTGCGCGCAATGATGTCCGGTGCGCACCGCGACCCCCTCCTGATTGAGCAGTGTGCCGACGTCGTGCGGATGCACGCCATCGACTGTGAATGACAGCACCGCGGCCTTGTTGCCGGCGGTGCCGACAATGCGTACGCCCGGTATGCGGTTGACCTGTTCGGTCGCGTAGTTGAGCAGTTCGAGTTCGTGCGCGGCGATCGCTTCCATGCCGATGGCCGAGAGGTAATCGACCGCGGCGCCCAGCCCGATGGCCGCGGCGATAGGCGGCGTGCCGGCCTCGAATTTGTGCGGGATGGTGTTGTAGGTGGTTTTTTCGAAGGTCACCGACAAAATCATGTCGCCGCCGCCCTTGAACGGCTGCATTTTTTCGAGCAGCGCGGCGCGGCCATAAAGAACGCCGATGCCGGTCGGGCCGCACAGCTTGTGGCCCGAGAACGCGTAGAAGTCACAATCCAGATCCTGCACGTCAACCGGCATGTGCGGTGCTGCCTGTGCACCGTCAACCAGCACCGGCACGCCGTGCGCGTGTGCGAAAGCGATCATCTGCTTGACCGGGTTGATGGTGCCGAGCGCGTTCGAGACATGCATCACAGCAACGAACTTGGTGCGCGGATTGAACAGCTTTTCGTACTCGTCTATCAGCAATTCACCGGCGTCGTTGATCGGTACCACACGAATCTTCGCGCCCTTCTCTTCGGCCAGCATCTGCCACGGCACGATGTTTGAATGGTGCTCGAGCGTGGTCAAGATAATCTCGTCGCCGGCCTTGATGAATTTTCGGCCGTAACCGTGCATGACCAGATTGATCGCATCGGTCGTGCCGCTGGTAAAAATCACTTCGCGCTCTTCGCGCGCATGGATGAAGTGCTGCAGCTTGCGCCGCGCTGCTTCGTACGCGCTGGTTGCCGTCTCCGACAGGTAATGCACTGCACGGTTGATGTTGGCGTGCTCGCTCGTCTGGTAGCGAACCAGGCGGTCGATCACCGGCTGCGGCATCTGGCTCGAGGCGGCGTTGTCGAGGTACACCAGCGGCTTGCCGTCGATCTTGAGTTGCAGGATCGGAAAGTCGGAGCGTATGCGTTCGATGTCAAAGGCAGGCGCCATGCGTGTGTTGAACGCTGTCCGGACGGCGTTCATGGCTGGCTGCTGGTTTGTTCGAGCACTCTTTGTTCCAGCCGATGCTTGAGTGACGCGATCGAAATGCGGTCGATGACCTCGGCGCCGAAGGCATAGGTCAGCAGATTGCGCGCGACGCTATCCGACAGCCCGCGGCTCTTCAGATAAAACACTTCGTCGCTGTCGAGCTGGCCAATGGTTGCACCATGCGCGCATTTCACGTCGTCGGCGAAAATCTCCAACTGGGGCTTGGTATCGACGTGCGCCTTGCCGGTGAGTAGCAAGTTGCGACTCGACTGTATCGAGTCGGTTCGCTGGGCCCTCTGGCGCACCATGACTTTGCCGTTGAACACGGCGTGCGCGCTGCCGCCTACGATGCATTTGTGAAGTTGGCGGCTCATACCATGCGGCTGCGCGTGGTCGATAGCGGTATGGGTATCGGCAAGCTGGCAGTCGGCGATCAGCGCCAGCCCGTCGATCGCGCACTCGGCGCCTTCTGCCAGCAGCACGTTGAGGTTGTAGCGCGAAATCTGTGCGCCGAGCGCAACACTTACCGATTGATAATTGCTTGAACGCCCCAGGGATACCGCGCAGTTGGAAATATGGAACGCCTTGACACTATCGCGCTGTACCCGGATGTGCTTAACGTGTGCCTGATCGGCGAGCGCGATCTCTGTCACCGGGTTGATGAAATAGGCCTCATCCTGCAGCGCGACATAATCTTCGACTAGCGTCATGCTACTGCCGGATTCAGCGACAAGCAGGCAGCGCGGGTAACTTGCTACCTCGGTTTGCGTCGCAATGAACAATAGATGCACTGTCGTTGCAAGCGCAACGTTGCGCGGCACCAGAATCACTGCCACATCCTGCAGGAAGGCAGTATTGAGCGCCGCGAATACGTTGTCGCTGAATGCTGCGTGATGGCCGATGTGGGTCTCAATGGTCGCAGCCTGCGCGGTATCTGCCGCCGACAGATTGGCAACCATCACGCCGCAGTCTGTGAGTGTGCTGGACAACTGCGGGGCATAGACGCCGTCGACAAACACCAACCGGGTAGTGGCGTCTTCGAGATTGAACTGCTCGATGTCTGCCGCGTGCAGGTCGGTGGCACTGCGCACCGGTTGGAACGACAGCCCGGTGAGCGGCGAAATGTCGGTAAAGCGCCACTCTTCGTCGCGCAGGGTCGGCACCGTCAGCACGTTCAAGCGGCTAACTGCCTGCGCGCGCAACGCGTTGATCGAGGCCAGCGGGCTGGCCCGCAGCTGCGGCTGGCCTGCCAGCAGCGTTTCTAGGTAACCCGCAGCGGGTCGCCGAATCGAGGTGAGCGTGCTCATTGGACGACCTTCGTTGCATTGGGGGTCGTGATGCGACCGCGATGCAGAGTTGTCCACGGCGGCGGGCGGTGGTCGCTCATGCCGCCACTGCCCTTGCCGCCTGGTGCTCGGCAGCGACCCAGTCGTAGCCACGCGTCTCGAGTTCGAGCGCCAGCGTTTTGTCGCCCGTCTTGATGATGCGGCCTGACTCCATCACGTGGACGAAGTCGGGCACGATGTAGTTGAGCAGCCGCTGGTAGTGCGTCACCAGCACAATGGCATTCTCTCTGTTGGCGAGCTGGTTGACCCCCTGAGAGACGATCCTGAGGGCGTCGATATCGAGGCCGGAATCGGTCTCGTCGAGAATCGCCAGACGGGGATCGAGGAGCGCCATTTGTAAGATTTCGTTGCGCTTCTTCTCGCCACCGGAGAAGCCTTCGTTGACACTGCGGCCGAGAAAATCGGGGCTCATTTCGAGCAGCTTCATCTTCTCGCGCACGAAGTCGTCAAACTCGAGCGGGTCCAGCTCGTCTTGCCCGCGCTGCGCCTGCACCGTGTTGTAGGTCAGGCGCAGAAACTGGCTGTTGGCGACGCCGGGTATTTCGATCGGATATTGAAAGGCGAGAAACACGCCGGCACGGGCGCGCTCTTCGGGCGCCAGATCAAACAGATTCTTGCCTTCGAAGAGCACGCTGCCAGCCGTGACCTCATAAGCCGTGTGGCCCGCGAGCACCTTGGCGAAGGTACTTTTGCCTGAGCCGTTCGGCCCCATGATGGCGTGCACCTCGCCGCTCTTCACGGTGAAGTCCAGGTCTTTCAGAATTTCGACGCCGTTCACGGTCGCGCGCAGTCCGCGCACTTCGAGCAGCGTTTTACTGTCCTTGTAAATCATCCGACACTTCCTTCAAGTTTGAAAGCGAGCAGCTTGGTCGCTTCGACCGCAAACTCCATGGGCAATTGTTGGAATACGTCCTTGCAGAATCCGTTAATGATCATCGACACGGCCGCCTCGGCGCCGATCCCGCGCTGCGCAAAGTAAAACAGCTGGTCCTCGCCGATCTTCGAGGTCGATGCCTCGTGCTCGACCTTGGCGGTGTGGTTGCGTACCTGGAGGTAGGGGAACGTGTTCGCACCGGACTGGTCGCCGATCAGCATCGAGTCGCATTGCGAATAGTTCCGCGCACCGGCAGCAGTCGGCGCAATCCTGACCAGCCCGCGGTAACTGTTATTGGAACGTCCGGCCGAGATGCCTTTGCTGACGATGGTGCTGCGGGTGTTCTTGCCGATGTGGATCATCTTGGTTCCGGTGTCGGCCTGCTGGAGGTGGTTGGTGACGGCAACCGAATAAAACTCTCCCACCGAGTTGTCGCCACGCAATACGACGGAAGGATACTTCCATGTAATCGCCGATCCGGTCTCGACCTGAGTCCACGAAATACGCGAGTTGACTCCTTTGGCCAAGCCGCGTTTAGTGACGAAGTTATAAATTCCGCCAACGCCGTTTTCGTCACCGGCATACCAGTTCTGTACCGTCGAGTACTTGATGTCGGCGTTGTCGAGAGCCACGAGTTCAACTACTGCCGCATGCAACTGATTGGTGCTGAATGCAGGCGCGGTGCAACCTTCGAGGTAAGAAACCGACGCCCCTTCCTCGGCAACGATCAGGGTGCGCTCGAATTGACCCGACTCCTCGGTATTGATGCGGAAGTAGGTCGATAAATCCATCGGGCATTTGACGCCCTTCGGGATGAAGCAGAAGGAGCCGTCTGTAAATACTGCCGAGTTGAGCGCGGCGTAATAGTTGTCGCCGGTCGGCACCACGGTGCCGAGATACCTCTGCACCAGCTTCGGATGCTCCAGAACGGCTTCCGACATTGAACAGAAAATGACGCCAAC
>JBBRZD010000244.1:0-4621 GCA_038237055.1 Lysobacterales bacterium
AGTTGGCGCACGACCGAGCAGGACGGCGTCGTCGTGCTCGCGGCGGCGGTGCCGCTGCGCGATGGTGGCAACTTGCGCGGTGCACTGGTGCTGGAGCTGGCGAGCCGCGCGTTGCCCCTGCTGGCAAACCGTGCCTTGATCGGTCTTGCCGTGGCGACCCTGGCCGCGCTTGGTGTGGCGGGTGCGATCCTGCTCGTGTTCGGCGCCTCGCTGTCGTTCCGCATTCGTCGTTTGCGCAACGCTGTCGATCGCGCATTGCGGACGTCTGGACGTCTGGATGGTCCGCTGCCGCTCGCCGATGCGCCGGACGAACTCGGCGATCTCGCGCGCAGCTTCGGCAAATTGCTGGATGGCGTCAGTTCGTACACCGACTACCTGCGCACGCTGGCGTCGAAGTTGTCGCACGAACTCAACACGCCGCTGGCGATCGTGAAATCCTCGCTCGACAATCTCGATCATCAGGAGCTTCCGCCAGCTGCGCGACCTTACCTCGCACGAGCGCGCGACGGCGCGGAGCGTCTCGGCGGCATCGTGCGTGCAATGAGTGAGGCGAACCGCATGGAGCGCGCGATCGCGTCCGCGGATGCAGAGGATTTTGACCTGCGCGCCCTCGTTGCCGGGTGCGCCGAAGGCTATCGCGCGCTTGCAGGCGGGCGCGAACTGAAAGTCGAGCTGCCGCCCGCTGGCGTGCCTTTCCACGGCGCGCCGGATCTCATCGCGCAGGCGCTGGACAAGTTGTTCGACAATGCGTGCTCGTTCACTCCAGACGAGGGTTGGATCGCCCTGTCCCTGCAGTTGCGTGAGGACGGTGTTTGCGTGCGCGTGACCAACGCCGGACCGCTGCTGCCGGCAGCGATGCAGGAGCGTCTGTTCGAGTCGCTGGTGTCGGTGCGCGAACGTGCGGCCCGAAGCGGCGAGACGCCGCATTTGGGACTCGGCCTGTACGTCGTTCGCCTGGTCGCCGAGTTGCATCGCGGTGTGGCCGCTGCCGGCAATCTTGCGAATGGCGACGGCGTCACGTTCTCGCTGACGATGTCCGGCATGCCGCGCCGACGTCTTGCCGACGGGGAGGCTGGGTGAGCTGGAACCGCTGGCGCGACGCAAGCCGATGCTGTCGTATTTGCCGATGGCTTCGGCGGGGAATTCTGAACCCGGTCTGTCGCGGCGCAGCACGCCCTGCTATCTTCGCGGCCCGCATGTCGACAGGTTTACGCCGTGATCACGCAGGACGAATTCAACGCGCTCGCCGCGCAGGGCCATAACCGCATTCCGGTCGTGCGCGAGGTGCTGTCCGACCTCGATACGCCGCTGTCGGTGTACCTGAAGCTCGCCGATGGTCCGTATTCCTATCTGTTTGAATCGGTCGAAGGCGGCTCGACCTGGGGTCGCCACTCGATCATCGGCCTGCCGTGCAAGCGCGTTTATGTGCTGCGCGGAAATACCTTGACGATCGAGGATCTCGGCGAGGTGGTCGAGACACGCGAACTCGCCGATCCGCTCGCCGAGATCGACAAAATCCGTACAGCGTATCGGGTGCCACATTTGCCCGACCTGCCCGCATTCAGTGGTGGACTGGTCGGCCATTTCGGTTTCGAAACGATTGGCTGGATAGAGCCGCGGCTCGCGCGCACGGATCTGCGCGACGAACTCGGCACGCCCGATGCACTTCTGATGCTGTCCGAAGAAGTTGCAGTATTCGACAACCTCAAGGGCCGGTTGTACCTGATCGTGCACGCCGATCCGACGCAGCCACAGGCGTATGCACGCGCGCGTCGGCGCCTGGATGAACTCGCCTTCCGCCTGCGTCACTCCGGCTCCGGCTATCCGGATGTGCTCGATCCGAAGGCGCTGGAGGAAACCGATTTCGAATCCAGTTTCACGCGTGAGCAGTACGAGGCGATGGTCGAGAAGGCAAAGGAATACATCCGCGCCGGCGACATCTTCCAGGTCGTCCCCTCGCAGCGCCTCTCCGTTCCGTTCCGTGCTCGCCCGGTCGACGTGTATCGCGCTTTACGCGCGCTGAATCCGTCGCCGTACATGTATTTCCTCGATCTGGGCAAGACGCAGATTGTCGGATCGTCGCCGGAAATTCTCGTGCGGCTCAAGGAAGGCAAGGTCGTCGTGCGCCCGATCGCAGGCACGCGGCCGCGCGGCAAGACGAACGAGGAAGATCTGGCGCTAGAACACGAATTGCTCTCTGACGAGAAGGAGCGTGCCGAGCACCTGATGCTGATCGATCTGGGGCGCAACGATGTCGGCCGCGTCAGTAAGACCGGCAGCGTGCAACTCACGGAAAGTTTTGTCATCGAGCGCTACTCGCACGTGATGCACATCGTCAGTCAGGTCGAGGGCGACTTGTGCGACGGGCTCTCTTATATGGATGTACTCAAGGCAACCTTCCCGGCCGGCACCGTCAGCGGTGCGCCGAAGATCCGTGCGATCGAGATCATCCAGCAACTGGAGCCGCACAAACGCAACATCTACGCCGGAGCCATCGGCTACATCGGCTGGTGGGGCGACGCCGACACCGCCATCGCGATCCGCACCGCGGTGATCCAGGACGGCCGTCTATACGTCCAGGCCGGCGGCGGAGTCGTGTACGATTCAGACCCGACCAAGGAATGGGAGGAGACGATGAACAAGGGCAGGGCGCTGTTCCGCGCGGTGGCGCAGGCAGCTGGCGGGCTTTGATGTTCTTCGGCTCAAATGGATAGAAGCATATGATCAAACAAAAACGCGCGATCGCAAAGCTGTACGAGCGAGACATTGATTTGCTTCTCATGGAAGAGCTTGGGTGTAGTGACGAATTTAGACGTTGGCTTTCCGCGCGTGTTTGCGGCGAGGAGAACTTTGAGCGCCACGGTGAGGCAAAGTATTCGGTTGTGGACTCAAGCGGTAGAGAATGTGACTTGATCTATCGCTACCAGATGAGCGGAGAGGGTCTCTTTGCCATTTTGATCGAGAACAAAATCGATGCGCCAGCACAACCCGAGCAGGCAGAGCACTATCTCCGTAGAGGCGAAAAAGGTGTCGAAGACGAACTATGGAACGATTTCAGGACATGCTTGGTTGCGCCAGCGGAGTATCTAAGAGCGACGCCGAATGCAAATATCTATCAAGTCAATATTTCTTATGAAGAGTTGCTGGCCTATTTCGCCTCGCGCCATGACCGCGATGAACGGTTCCGCTGGAAGGCAACATTGATTGCCAATGCGATAAAGAAGAAGGTAGAGGGATATCAACCGGAAATCAGCGAAAAAGCGACGGCATTTGCTAAAGCCTACTTCGATCTCGCAACTATGAAATATCCGTACATAGGTCTGCGGCAGCCAAAGTCTCGTGCGAAGGGGAACACGTGGATGTCGTACAAGCCGAATTGGTTTCCCAGGCAGGTTATCCTTGAACATCAGGTGGTTGCGGGCGCGGTCAAGCTGCTCATATCGGGTGCAGCCGAACGGCTGGATGACTTGCGCGTGACCCTGCAGCCGTTCCTTCGGGACCCGATGTACGTGACGGATGCCGGAAAGTCGGTGGCCGTTGTGATCGATGTGGCGCCCGCGCCAAAATCGATCGAGGTCCCATTTGAGCAGGAGCGGTGCAAAATGGAGGTTGCCATTGATGCCGCTGCAGCCATATCGGTCATGGCGCGATCAGCCTTGAACGCGGGAGTTCGTTTCTGAGAGAGGTGCGTTCGAGTTGGTTCGTTGGCAATGACCACTCAAACTTCACCCATGCGGGATAGAGCATCGAGTTGCGATTCTCAAACAAATTTTAGAGTGGTTAGCTATCAATATGCTACTGATGATCGACAACTACGACTCCTTCACCTTCAACCTCGTGCAGTATTTCGGCGAGTTGGGCGAAAGTGTGCGCGTCATCCGCAACGACGAAATGACGCTTCCTGCGCTGCGCGCGTTGAATCCATCGGCGATCGTGATCTCGCCGGGGCCGGGGACGCCGGACAGCGCAGGTATTTCGCTTGAGGTGCTGGAAAAACTCGGGGGCACAATTCCGATCTTCGGCGTCTGTCTCGGCCATCAGGCGATCGGTCAGGTGTTCGGCGGCAAGGTCGTGCGTGCTAAGCAGATTATGCACGGCAAGACGTCGCTGATTCATCACGACGGTCGCGGTGTATTCAGTGGATTGCCGAATCCGTTCGAGGCGACGCGCTACCACTCGTTGGTGGTCGAGCAATCCTCGTTGCCACAATGCCTGGAAGTCTCGGCGTGGACGCAGCATGCGGATGGATCGATCGACGAGATCATGGGTTTGCGCCACAAGACATTGGCGGTCGAAGGCGTGCAGTTCCATCCGGAGTCGATTCTCACCCAGCATGGCCACGATTTGCTGCGGAATTTCCTCGGCACAACAATACCGAAGGCCGCGTGATTTTGTCGCGGTTGCGAATGCTTTTCTCCATCAAGCGGCGCGATTGAACGCGCAGGATTCAAGGTCTGGTCATGTCCATCACCCCGCAGGAAGCGTTGCAGAGAACCATCGAGCATCGCGAAATCTTCCACGATGAAATGGTCGATCTCATGCGCCAGATCATGCATGGCGACGTGTCGCCAACGATGGTTGCCGCCATCGTTTCCGGCCTGCGCGTCAAGAAGGAAACCAT
>JBBRZD010000245.1:0-4596 GCA_038237055.1 Lysobacterales bacterium
CGCATTGTCTGCCGGGTTCAGATGGAAACTTCGCCGCGCCACAGAGATTGCCATCCCTCAGGTCCAAGGCCGCGAAGCGTTTCGATGTTGCGCTGGTAGATCGCGTCAGTGTCGACGCCCGACGCGATTGCTTGGTCGATGCTCGATTCACGCAGCAAGTGCAGGGTCGGGTAGGGCGAACGGTTGGTGCAGTTCTCGATCGTGTCGGGTTGCGCATCGGCGAACTGGTAGTCGGGGTGAAAGCTGGCGACCTGAATTTCGCCGTCCAGTTCGAGTTCTTCCAATAGCGAGTCGGCGTCGTCGAGAAAATCGTTGAAGTCGAGGAAATCGCCGAGCACGGCCGGATGAATCAGCAAACTCGTCTGGCAAGCCGTGGCATCGGACGCTTGCAGCGCGAGCAGTTCATCGCGCAGATCGGCAAGCAAACCTTCCGAGTCCGATGCATGGCTCACGCGGAAGCGGATACGCTCCTGCGCGAATGGCGCGCGCGCGAACGGGCACAGGTTCAGCCCGATCACTGCGCGCTCGATCCAGCGACGCGTTGCCGCGATGACGTCGGCATCCGCATCCGCTTCGATAGCGGATTCGCATGCTGGATGCTGCTGGTCGTCCACCATCAGATCCGTGCAACGCGCACGTTGCGGCCCTTGATCTTGCCCTCGCGCAGACGCGTGAGCGCCTTGCCTGCTTCGGCACGGCGGATCGCAACATACGAACGCGTGGCGAACACGTCTATCTTGCCGACGGCATCAGCCGGCAGTCCCGCTTCGCCGGTGAGTGCGCCGAGTATGTCGCCGGGGCGCATCTTTTCCGCACGACCCGAATCGATGCGCAGGGTGACCATTGCTGCCTGCAACGCATCCTCCGTTTTGCCCGCAACGACTTTCGGTTGCACCCAGCGCAGCGCCGCGCCTTGCTGTTTTTCCAGCGCGATCGCACGTGGCATTTCGCGTGGCGTGACCAGATTCAAGGCCAGCCCCGTGCGTCCGGCGCGGCCGGTGCGTCCGATGCGGTGCAGATAGATGTCCGGATCGGGCGGCAGTTCGTAGTTGATAACAGCACCCAGATCCTTGATGTCGAGTCCGCGTGCGGCGACGTCGCTCGCGACCAGCACGCTGCAACTGCGGTTTGCGAAACGCACCAGCACCTCGTCGCGGTCGCGCTGCTCGATATCGCCGTGCAAGGCGAGTGCGGTGATGCCGGATTTGCCGAGTGCCTCGGCGACCTCGTCGGCATCGCGTCGCGTATTGCAGAACACGACGCTCGATTCAGGGCGGTATTGCAGCAGAAGCGTCGCGAGTGCCGCTGGTTTGCGCGCAAGCTCGACCTCGACGAAAAACTGCTCGATCGCCGGCTGCTCGACAGCGCCGGCAACGTTGATCTCGAGCGGATCGCGCAGCACGCTGCGTCCGATCGCTCGGATTTCTTCCGGATAAGTCGCCGAAAGCAGCAGCGTCTGCCGTGCCGAGGGTGTCTTGCCCACAATTTCTCGGATCGGTTCCTCGAAACCCATATCGAGCATGCGGTCGGCCTCATCGAGCACGAGCGTGCGCACGTGGGCAAGATGCAGGACTTTCTTGCGCAGCATTTCCTGCACGCGTCCCGGCGTGCCGACGACCACGTGCGAATCCTTGCGCAAGGACGCCATTTGCGGACTCAGCGAAACGCCGCCGGTGAGAATGAGCACTTTCAGATTCGGGATCGCGCTCGCGAGTCGGCGGATTTCCTTGGCGACCTGATCGGCCAGCTCGCGGGTCGGGCACAGAACCAGCGCTTGCGGCCGCACATGCAGCGGATCGAGGCGTTGCAGCAGGCCGAGACCGAACGCGACCGTCTTGCCGCTGCCGGTGGGCGCCTGCACGATCAGGTCGCGACCCTCCAGCATCGGCGGCAAGCTTTCGGTCTGCACCGGGGTCATTTCTGTGTAGCCGAGTTGTTCGACGGCCTGCAGCAGGGCGGGGGAGAGGGAAAGCGTAGAGAAATTGGGCATGCGGCATGATCGCAGGTCTTATGAGGCCTGCGCGAGTTACACAGGCATCCTGGCCCCGAAATGCGCGGGATGGCCGCCAGCGCGGCGTTCATCGGCTGATCGAACTTCCGATTCGATCGGCCGCTTGATCGCGAACTCCTGAATCAGCTTGCTCTCGTCAGCATCTGCTTCGCGTGCGCCAGCGTCTCGCGCGTGATCTCGATGCCGCCGAGCATGCGCGCGACTTCCTCCTGGCGTGCCTTGCCTTCCAGCGGATCGATGCGCGTTTCGGTGGATGCGCCATCGGTCGACTTGCGCACGGACAGGTGGCGATGCCCTTGCGCTGCAACCTGTGGCAAGTGAGTCACGCACAGCACCTGGCAGCGTGCACCCAGCGCACGCAGTTTCTGGCCGACAACCTCGGCGACCGCGCCGCCGATGCCGGAATCGACTTCGTCGAACACCATCGTGCCGACCGTGTCGCTGCCAAGTGCGGCGACTTCGATTGCGAGGCTGATTCGGGAAAGCTCGCCGCCCGAAGCGACCTTGCGCAGCGCGCGCGGCGGCTGGCCGGGATTCGCGCTGACGAGGAATTCGCAGCGTTCGTGGCCTTGCGGATCGGGTTCGTCGCTCGCCTGCGCTTCCAGTTGTACTTCGAAGCGCCCGCCGCGCATGCCCAGTTCCGCCATCAACGAACTCACCGACGTGCCCAAGGTCTGCGCCGTCGCAGTCCGCTTCTTGCTGAGCTTGCTGGCTGCAGCGGCATAGGCTGTCGCGAGGCGCTTCTGCTCCTCACGCAACGTCGCAATGCTCGCGCCGGCGCCGCGCAGGCTGTCGAGTTCTTCGCGCAGATGGTCCGCGTGCGCCTTCAGTTCTGGCATGCGCACGCGATGCTTGCGCGCGAGTTCGTGCAGCTTGCCAAGCTGTGCTTCGCATTCAGCAAGGCGTTCCGGGTCGAGGTCGAGCGCGCTCTGGTAGCGCGCAAGCGCATCGCCCGCTTCGCCGAGCTGGATCTGCGCCGCGTCGACCAGTTCGCCGATCGGCGCGAGCCGTTCGTCGAGTGCGGCCAGATGTGCGAGATCCGTTTGCGCGCGCGCTACGAGGCGCAGCAGCGCGAATTCACCGTCGCCATCGAGTCGGTCGGCGAGGCTGGCGCAGCCTTGCAGCAGCTGTCCGGAATTGGCGAGGCGCTTGTGCTGTTCCTCCAACGCGATCAATTGGTCCGGCGTGAGCGCATGGCGGTCGAGTTCCTCGACCTGATGGCTCAGCCATTCGATGCGTTCGGCGTGGTCGGTCCCACGTGAGAGTTCGCTGATGCGCGCGCTGGCGTCGCGCCAGGACTTCGCGATGCGTGCGACGTCGGCCAGCTCGGGTGCGTGTTCGCCGAAGGCATCGAGCAGCGCAAGCTGCTGCGCGCGGTCGAGCAAGGCTTGATGTTCGTGCTGACCATGGATCTCGATCAGGCTGGACGCCAGCGCCTTCAGCTGGGTCAACGTGACGGGGCGGCCGTTGATCCAGGCGCGCGAGCTGCCTTCGCTGCGGATCACACGGCGCAACTGGCAGGCGCCGTCTTCGTCGAGATCTTCTGCAATCAGCCAGGCGCGCAGGTCTGCATGCGCGGCCAGGTCGAACGCCGCCGCAAGCTCGGCGCGCTCGCAGCCATGGCGCACCATCGACGCCTCAGCGCGTCCGCCCGCGAGCAGAAGCAGGGCGTCGACGAGCAGGGACTTGCCGGCGCCCGTTTCCCCGGTGACCACGGTCATGCCGGGGCCGAATGCGATTTCGGCTTCGCCGACAATCGCGAAATCCTTGACGTAGAGACTTTCCAGCATCGGCCGTGCGTAATTCCTGTAGAGCCGCGGAAAGCTAGCACGCGCGGGTTTCGCGGCCAAGGCGCACGATTGAATTTCGGTGCTATCGTCCCTATTGAAGGTTGCACAGGCGCTTGCTAGCGTCCGCAGCACTGTCGGCGCTCAGCGCCTTGCCGGACCTCGATGAATATCCCAACCCAGCACCTCGATGCGCGCGCCCGCCAATTGCTGCGTACCCTGATCGCGCGCTACATCGCGGAAGGCCAGCCGATCGGCTCGCGCACGCTGGCGAAGGCGTCGGGGCTCGACGTGAGTCCCGCAACGATTCGCAACATCATGTCGGACCTTGAGGAATTCGGGCTAGTGGCGGCGCCGCATACCTCGGCCGGCCGTGTACCGACTTCTCAGGGCTATCGCGTGTTTGTCGACAGCCTGATCGAGATGCGCCCGCTCGGCGAGCCTGAAGTCGAGCAGCTGCGACGCGAGTTGCCGATCGACGCATCGACACCGGATCTGCTCGGCAGCGCGACGGCACTACTTTCCGAAATGACTCACTTCGTTGGCGTGGTCAGCGTGCCGCGGCGCGAGGAGTTCCCGTTCCGGCACATTGATTTCGTCCAGCTCGACGGTGGCCGCGTGCTGGTGATTCTCGTGTTCACCGATGGCCAGGTGCAGAACCGCGTCATCGCGACGCAGCGGACTTATGGTGCTGGCGAGCTTGAGCAGGTCGCCAATTACCTGAATTCAAATTTCGCGGGCATGCGCTTCGACGAAATCCGTGCGCGCCTGTTGCGCGAAATGCAGGACGAGGGCGCG
>JBBRZD010000246.1:0-4589 GCA_038237055.1 Lysobacterales bacterium
AAGGTCAACAGCATCGCCGCATCGAGGCGACATTTCATGTCCGCGATCTTGGCCTGGATCATCTGGAATGAACCGATCGGATTGCCGAACGCCTTGCGTTCACGCGTCCATACGAGACTGGCCTCGTAGGCGGCACGCGACAGACCGACCGCCTGCGACGCGATACCGATGCGCCCCGCATCCAGCACGCCCATTGCGATACCAAAGCCCTTGCCTTCCGCACCGAGCAGATCGGCAGCAGGACACACATAATCGCTGAATTCGATTTCGCAGGTCGCCGAGGCACGGATGCCGAGCTTGGGTTCGGTCTTGCCGGCCTGAAATCCTGCGCGCGCAGTATCGATGATGAACGCCGAAACGCCCTTCGCACCGATGCCCGGCGTGGTGATCGCGAACAACACGATGTATTTGGCAACCGGGCCGGACGTGATCCAGCTCTTCTTGCCGTTGATGACCCAATCGCCGTCTGCATTCTTCGTCGCACGCGTATGCATTGCAGATGCATCCGAACCCGACTGCGGCTCGGTCAGCGCATAGGCGCCGATCGCTTCGCCGGTCGCGATCGCACGCACGTATTTCTGCTTCTGCTCCTCGCTGCCGTACTTGAGGATGCCGTTGCAATAGAGCGAGTTGTTGACCGACATGATCGTCGAATGGGCGCAATCGGCTTCGGCGATTTCCATCATCGCAAGCGCATACGCGACCGTGTCCATGCCGGCGCCGCCGTATTCGTGCGGCACTTCTATGCCCATCAACCCGAGCTGGCCCATCTCGCGGATGTTCGCGAGCGGGAACTCGCCCGCCGCATCAAGTTCAGCCGCAACGGGCGCGATGCGTTTCTGCGCGAAATCACGCGCAATGGCTTGAATCGACAACTGGTCGTCGCTGTAGCGAAAGTCCATGTAGGAGCTCCTGAAGATTGGCGGTGACAGCCGTTTTTTCTACTGTCAGGAAAATTCAAATCGGTGATCTTCGATTTTAGCGGTTTCGTGCGATCAGCGCGTGGGTGCGACAAAGGCGCACGGCTGGCCATGCAGGCGCTGAGCAAGTATCCACGGCAGCAAGGTTCGTTCGCCATAAGCCTGCGGCCAGATCACGTGTTTTTCGCCGGGGTATTCGGTGTATTGCGGCAAGCCGCCCGTCGCACGCAGCGCGCGCACGACAGCGCGCGAGCCCACCATCGCACCGTTGTATCCGGTCTCGATGTCGGTATCGTCGTCCTCGGCACCATGGAAAATCCATTGCGGTACTTCGCTTATCGGCGCGAGGCCGGCAAGTTCGGTCATGCCCGACATCGGTACGCCGGCGGCGAAGCATCGCGGATACGATTTTAGTGCGTCCCAGACACCGGTGCCGCCGTCGGAAATTCCGGTGAGATAAATTCGCCGTGGATCGATGGGCCAACGTTTCAGCGCATCGCGCACCACCGCGACAACTCGATCGGGTGGCCAGTAGGCACCGGTTGTCTGTGGCGCAGCGTAGACGAGCGGAACATTGCCTTCACGCGCGGCGTCAACCAGCTCGAACGAACCGTTGCCATCGCCCGCAAGCTGCGCCTCGTTGTCGGTGCCATCCTGCCAGTCACCATGCAAAAAAACGATCAGCGGCAGCAATTCATGATCACGACGACCAGGCGTCATGACCGCACGATAGGGCACGTGCTGCGCATCGGGCGTCCAGAACTTCGCAAGGTCATCGTCCTCGAGCGCGAGCGACGGCAGAGCAATAAGCAGCCCGAACAGGCCGATCACCAGCAGGCACGGCAGTCGCATCGAAAGGAAGGAATCACGCATTTTCCAAGGATAACCGCAGCGTGCTTGTTGCGGCCGTTCCAGCATTGACGCGCCATCAATGTGCCGCTAATCTGGTTATCCATCTTTCAATCAAGATGAAAGGATAAATATTGGATCTCGCCGCGACATCGGCGCTGCTGCGGCTGCTCTCGGACCCGACACGCGTGCGCCTGCTGGCCCTGCTCGAACGTGAGGAGCTCACTGTTGCCGAGCTCTCTGCTGTACTGCGCTTGGCGCAGCCACGCGTGTCGACGCATCTGGCCAAGCTCAAAGAAGCCGACCTCGTGCGCGATCGTCGCGCCGGCGTCTCTTCGTACTACCGCTACAACGGCGAGCTTGACGCAAAGGAAGGCGCGCTCCTTCGCGCGCTGAAGGAAAGCGTCGACGACGCCTTGCTGCGCGACGACGAACGCCGTTTGCCTGCCGCGCTGGCCAAGCGCGCACGTGCCGAAGGCTGGGCCGATACCGTCGCTGGCGACATGGAGCGGCACTATTCGCCGGGTCGCACCTGGGAAACGCTCGCGCGCGGCATGACCCAGCTGGTCGAGACCGGCGACGTGCTCGATATCGCATCCGGCGACGGCGTGCTGGCCGAATTGCTGGCGCCGCGCGCACGTTCGATCGTCTGCGTCGATGCGAGCGCGCGTGTCGTCGATGCGGCGCGTCAACGTCTGAAGGCGTTTGGTAATGTCGAGGTCAAGGTCGGTGATATGCACGCCCTCGATTTCTCCGACGCACGCTTTGATCTCGTTCTGCTGATGCATGCGTTGACCTACAGCGACAAGCCTGCTGCCGTGGTTGCGGAGGCCGCCCGCGTGCTGCGACCCGGCGGTCGGGTTGTGGCGGCGACGCTTGGGCGACACGCACACCGCACCGCAGTCGAGCCGTTCGAGCATCGCAACCTCGGTTTCACCACCGACGAACTGCGCGACTTCGCGCGCAAGGCGAAGCTTGAGGTGCTCGTCTGCGAGCGCCTGACACGCGAACGGCGGCCGCCACATTTTGAAGTCCTCAGCCTGCTCGCGAGGAAACCATGAGCAACCCACTGCCCTACCTCAACCCGAAACGCGCGCAGGATCTGTTCGACGCGCTGGCGAAGCGCATTCTCGTCATCGACGGTGCCATGGGCACGATGGTGCAGAGCTACAGGCTTGAAGAAGAAGATTATCGCGGCGAACGTTTTGCTGATGGTTTCGACCGCCAGCACGAGCCCACGCGCGACGCGGCCGCGCAACCAGGCCACGATCTCAAGGGCAACAACGACCTGCTCACGCTGACCCGGCCCGACGTGATTGGCGCGATCCATACGGCATATCTCGAAGCCGGCGCCGACCTGCTCGAAACCAACACGTTCAATGCGACGTCAATCAGCCAAGCCGACTATCACCTTGAGCATGTCGTCTACGAGTTGAACAAGGAAGGCGCGCGCCTTGCCCGCGCGTGTTGCGACGCGATCGAACTCAAGACACCCGAGAAACCGCGTTTCGTGATTGGCGTGCTCGGCCCTACCAGCCGCACGGCGTCGATCAGCCCGGACGTCAACGATCCGGGCTTTCGCAACACGAATTTCGACGATTTGCGCATCGCCTATCGCGAAGCCACCGCCGGCCTCATCGATGGCGGCGCCGATACGATCATGGTCGAGACGATCTTCGACACCTTGAATGCAAAGGCCGCCTTGTTTGCGGTCGAGGAAATTTTCGAGGAGCGCGGCGGACGCCTGCCGGTCATGATTTCCGGCACCATCACAGACCGCTCCGGCCGCACACTCTCGGGCCAGACGGCCGAGGCGTTCTACTCATCGGTCGCGCACGGCCGACCGCTGTCTGTCGGTCTCAATTGCGCGCTGGGCGCGAAGGAGCTGCGCCAGTACGTCGACGTGCTCGCCCAGATTGCCGACGGATTTGTCAGCGCGCATCCGAACGCAGGACTGCCCAATGCGTTTGGCGAGTACGACGAAACACCCGAGGACATGGCTGGCTTGATCGGCGAATTCGCACGCAGCGGCCTGCTCAACCTGGTCGGCGGCTGCTGCGGCACCACGCCGGCTCACATCCAGGCGATCGCGGATGCCGTTGCCGACGTTGCTCCACGCGCGTTGCCACATGCGGTCGAGATTGCCGCATGAGCCGCTCGACAAGAATCTGACTGAAAGAACATGACTGAAGCCTCTCGCCATACCCGCCTTTCCGGTCTTGAACCGCTGCTCATCACGCCCGAACTCCTGTTCGTCAACGTGGGTGAACGCACCAACGTGACCGGCAGCGCGCAGTTCAAGAAGTTGATCAAGGAAGAACGCTACGACGAAGCGGTCGTGGTCGCGCGCCAACAGGTCGAGAGTGGCGCGCAGATCCTTGATGTGAACATGGATGAAGGCCTGATCGATTCAGAATTCGCGATGGTGCGCTTCCTGAATCTCATCGCATCCGAACCCGATATCGCGCGCGTGCCGGTGATGGTGGACTCCTCCAAGTGGAGCGTGATCGAAGCCGGCCTGCGCTGTCTGCAGGGCAAGGGCGTCGTCAACTCGATCTCGATGAAGGAAGGCGAGGAAGCGTTCCTCGCGCAGGCCAAGAAGGTGCTGCGCTACGGCGCCGCCGCCGTCGTCATGGCATTCGACGAGGAAGGCCAGGCGGACACCTGCGCGCGCAAGGTCGAAATCTGCACGCGCGCCTACAAGCTTCTGACAGAACGCCTGGATTTCCCGCCCGAAGACATCATCTTCGACCCGAACATCCTGACGGTCGCGACGGGCATCGAGGAGCATAACAACTACGCCTTAGACTTCATCAATGC
>JBBRZD010000247.1:0-4570 GCA_038237055.1 Lysobacterales bacterium
CGGCCATCAACTCCCCGTGCGTGATCCGCTCCCTGCGCATGTTCCCCTCGACGGGCGTGCCGTCCTGCACCACGATCACCGGCTCGCCGTCAATGAAGGGCCGCAGGCGGCGGACGCGAAAGGTACTTATGTGAACGGCTCCGAAGAGGAATAGCGTCTGCGCGCATCTTGACCTGAACGAGATCCGATCGTGCGCATCGCTGATGTTCGCGGTTAAGGATCGCTCCCCGATAGTCGGCAGGTCAAAACGACACTCAGGAGAATTCCATGATGCGGACCCGACTCTATTCATTGCTGTTCGTCGGAGCGACATTTGCAGGCGGCGCGATCGCCCAACTTCCACACGCCGACGAAGTGGCCCGCGGTGAAATGTCTCGTGCGGACATCGATTTCCTCACCACCGCAGACGCCGCCAACATGGATCAGCTCATGCTTGCCAAACGCGCCGGATCGCGCGCTCGCAATCCAGGCGTTCATTCGCTATCCGACAATGCCGTGCGCAGCTACACCAAGGCAGACGATGCATTGCGCCTGCTGGCGGCAGCGAAACATGTCGACCTCGCTCACCGGCCCAGCGAAAAAGGCAAGAACGAAGCGGATGCCTTGCTCGATCGACATGGAGCCCTCGATCAAAAATACGTGAACGATGTGGTAGCGAATACCGATGACTTGATCGTGATGTACGAGAGTGCACGTGACGATAGCGACGATGCTGACGTTCGCAAATTTGCTGGCACGATGTTGCCTGCATTGCAAGATCATCAGCGCCAGGCAAAGGATATTCTGGCGCGCGAAGGTGGTGGCGATCACTAGGAAATGCGTGGCTTCGTGCCCGCGATTGCGGGCGCGAAGCCTTCTTTTCCAGCGATTCTCATTTTGCGAAATGGTGATTGAACCGCGCGTGCGTCGAACCCGGATGCGCAAGGCGGCATCCGATGCCGATGTCATGCGGCATGCTTGTCATCGTCATCGCGTACGAACACGCGGTTGTCACCGACCCACGTTTCCAGCACTCGCGTCGACCAGATCTTTTCCGGCTTGATCTTGAACAGGTCACGGTCGATCAAGATGAAATCAGCCCACTTGCCCGGTTCGAGCGTACCCAAGGTCTTTTCATGGTGCGCGGCATACGCGGCATCGAGCGTTAATGCGCGCAGCGCCTCGACCAAGGTCATTTTCTGATCGGGCTGCCAGCCGCCGCGCGGCCGGTTTTTGTGGTCCTGCCGCGTCACGGCGGCATGTAGACCAAAAAACGGATTTGATGACTCTACCGGAAAATCGGAGCCGCCTGCGATGACTGTCCCTTGCTGCAGCAAACGTCGCCAGGCGTAGGCGCCTTTGAGTCGCTCGGCGCCAATGCGGTCTTCCGCCATGTTCATGTCCGATGTCGCATGAGTCGGCTGCATCGAGGCGATCAGCTTGAGTTTCGCAAAGCGCGGGATGTCCTGCAGCGCGACGACCTGCGCGTGTTCGATTCGGTTACGCAATTGCTGTCCGCCATGTGCCTGGAACGCTGCTTCGAAACTATCGAGCACTTCGCGATTTGCCCGGTCGCCGATTGCATGGACGCACACTTGGTAACCCTTGGCGAGCGCCTTGCCGATCTTCGCTGTTAGTTCGTCAGCCGAATGGAACAGCAAGCCGCTATTCTTCGGGTCGTCCGAATACGGCGCGAGCATCGCGGCGCCGCGGCTGCCGAGCGCACCGTCGGCGTAGAGCTTCACTGCGCGCACGTCGAGAAAATCGTCGCCGTAACCGGTAAGCGGACCATCCTTGCTGATCGCGTCGAAGTCCTTGTCGGTTCCGCCGATCATCGCGTAAATGCGTGCGGTCAACTTGTGCTCGTCGGCGTACTGCCGATACAAGCGATAGGTGTCGAAATCGATGCCTGGGTCGTCGACACTGGTCATGCCGACGCTGGCCATTTCTGCAAGCGCCGCATCCAGCGCGTTCGAGGCTTCGTTGGCGGTGAGCGCGGGCAGATGACTCTCGATCAGATCCATTGCGCCATCGACAAAAACTCCATTGGGATTGCCTTGCGCGTCACGTTCGATGCGGCCACCGGTCGGGTCGCGCGTCTCCTTGTCGACGCCAGCGAGCTTCATCGCTGCGGTGTTCGCCCAGCCAGCATGACCATCGACGCGACGCATCCATGCGGGACGATCAGCGACCACGCGATCAAGCTCCTGTGCCGTCGGAAAGCGGCCGAGCCTCCATACCACCTGGTTCCATCCGCGTCCGCGTGCCCACGCGGCCTCCTTGTGCGCATCGGCAAAAGTCCCGATCGCCGCTTGCGCTCCATCTAGCGAGGTCGTCTCTTCGAGGCCCGCCTGACTCTTTTCGAAGCCAAGCCCCATTACATGCCCGTGCGCGTCGGTCAGTCCCGGCAGCAGTGTGCGGCCGCGGCCGTCCTCGACGTGGGCGTTGCCGGATCGCTTCTTCATCGCGGCAGCTGAACCGGTTGCGACGACCTTGCCGTGGTCGACGAGCAGCGCGTGAAACCGCGTGAGCTTGCCTGCGTTATCGAGCGTGTAGCCATTGACGTTGGTGACCAGCAGATCGGCTGCGTGCGCCAGCGGGAAACAAGCGAGCAGTACGGTAGCGACGCAGGCGTGCAGGCGAATCTTCATGCCGAAATCCTTGTGGGATGGGCCGCAGTGGCTGCCGCGACCCATATGAATCAGGCGCGACAGGCAGATGGACAAGCGCGAAGTCTACGCGAACGCCGCATGCGTCCGGCTAGGGGCCATTTCCGAATATGGATGGAAAGCCAGACGAAGAAACGTGCGTGTTATCCGCAAGAAGAATCGAATCGGCGCCGGATGCCATGTCGCGTCGATCGATCAAGCTCACTCAAAACCTGCGGCGAAGATGCGATCGTTCCTGCCGACGAAGGTCGTTATGCCGTAGACGACCGTTGTGACAAGCTGGTCCGATACGACGGCGAACGGTGACTGCGCCTGCAGATTCAACGCAGCAGAGGTGGTCCACGGTGTGATCGAAGCGACCTTGATTCCAGTGAGGCTCGCGGAGAACGGCAATGCATTGCCCGAGTCGTTGACGACGACGATGGCGAAATCTCCGGTCGAAGCATTGCGGTAAGCGCTGGTGAAGAGATTGGCACTCGATCCACCGGCGACGTCGATCCTGGTCCAGCCGGGCCGGACGAATTTCGAATAGTTGCCCAAGGCATAGAGACGTTTGGTCGTCGCCGTGCGATCAGCCTGGTGGCCGATGAGGCCTTCGTTATCCTCGTTGTAGGGATTGTAGAGCCACCAGTAGTGCCATGCTGTGACGTTTCCGCTGACGATGCCGGCGTGCATTCCCTTCGCAACGGTCACGGCGTTCGCGAGGCTCGGATCGAAGGCATCGAAGCCCGACATTTCGGTTTGCCACAGCGGCCGCGGTCGCGGCTGATAGTTCTGCACGCCCCAATATTGATGCGCGGCATAGACATCAATGCGCGACAACGCGGTGGGATTGGCTTCAATGTTCGCAGCGAGAGTCCACACGGCTGCCCAGTTGGAATAGTCGCCTACGATGAGTTTTGGTCGCGGGCTGAGCGCTGCCAATTTGGGACCAAGTACATTCACGAAATTGACGAATTCGCTGTCAGAAACCAGCATCGAATCGTAGGTAGGGGCGACGTAGTCAGGTTCGTTCTGTACCGAGATGCCGTACAGATCGACGGCGCTGTTCTGTTTGAGCGAAGCGGCGAACCCCGCCAATCGCGTTGCCCAATCGTCGTAGTGGGATGCGGTGCAAAGCCCCTGCGCCGGCGCGGCGCACAGGTGGCCGCCGTTGATAGTGCTGTTGTTGTCCTTCCAGGCACCAGGAGCGGTCCACGGCGCAGCCCATACTCTCGCTCCACGCGCCGCTGCTTTCGGCGCGTCGGACCATGCCCCGCCATTCAAGCCGCCACCATTGGCGATGCCCATCCGCAGGAACGACAAGCCGATCCCGTTCGTCGGTGAGAAATAGAGGTCAGCCTGCGCGTCGGTGAGGGCATTGTCGAGGAACGCATCCGACGCACCGAATCCTTCCATCGTCTGGTGCGTGTTGTTCCAGTCGATGGTGAAGTCGGGCGGGGGAGGGCTTTGCCCTGCGGAGGCCACGGCCGATGCGAATGTACACGCCAGCACGGCATACTCGATTCGATGGCGCATCACATTCCTTCTCTCGGTTTGCTTCATGATCAGTGCGAAAAACGAGGGTGGAATGCCTCATTCGGTGTGTGTGCTGGTGCGCCCGTCTAGCAATCGTTCGGGGCGATCACAAAAATTGCCACTGCTATGGCGGCCTTTGCTGCTGGGCGGTTGGGCACGAGTTCCGCCATCTATGGCGACTACCTCCCGTTCCGTGAGTGCCATCGCCTGGCCATAGAACTTGCCGTTTGAAGCTGAACCCTTCGCTTTGGTTCCGAATCGCCAAGCCTCGGCACGTGCCAAGCTTGACGTTGTTCGCGCGGACCTATGGCCTCACTCGCGACCAATTGCGTTATATCCTGACGCCGGATGATATCGAAGGCTCGCACTTCGGGTCGGAAACCTTGAGCGTGCTGAAGAATAGC
>JBBRZD010000248.1:0-4570 GCA_038237055.1 Lysobacterales bacterium
GCTCGTTGCACATCATCGAAACGTAGTCGAGCCGATCCATGTAGCCGATCGACTGATTGAACGGCTTCGACTCGGCCAGCTTCTCGGTCGCGCGATGCAGCAGCCCGATATGCGGGTCGGCGCGCACGATCGTCTCGCCGTCCATCTCCAACACCAGGCGCAGCACGCCGTGCGCGGCCGGATGCTGCGGACCGAAATTCATCGTGTAGTTGCGGATTTCCTGCATGACTTACTTCACTCCGGCCTTGCGTTCCGCATCCGCCTGCTCGTAGCGCGAATCGTCGCGGATCGTGCGCGGCACCAGCACGCGCGGCTCGACCGAGGTCACCGGTTCGTACACCACGCGCTTCTTCTCGGGGTCGTAGCGCACTTCCACGTTGCCGATCAGCGGAAAATCCTTGCGGAACGGATGGCCGACGAACCCGTAGTCGGTGAGAATCCGACGCAGGTCCGGATGGCCTTCGAAAATGATGCCGTAGAGATCGAACGCCTCGCGCTCGAACCAGTCCACACTCGGCCAGATACCGATAAGCGAAGAAACGCTTGGCAGATCGTCGTCGGTGCAATGCGCGCGCAAGCAAACGCGGTGGTTGTGCTTGATCGAGAGCAACTGCACGACGACGGCGAAACGATGCGGAATATTCGGATGACGCGGACGATCGTTCCAATTGAAACGACCCGGGCCGCCATCGCCTTCGACGCCGCGCGAGAAACCTTGCGCGGAGACATCGGTGGTGTCCCATTCGACATCGCCGTAGGACAGATAGTCGACACCGCACAGATCCATCGCCTGCTCGAAATGCAGATCCGCATCGTCGCGCAGTATCTTCGCCGCAGCGAGCCAGTTTTCCGGCAGCACGTCGAGGGTGATTTCACCGCGCTTCTCAACGAGCTTGACCATGGTCTGGCCCAGCTTCACGCCGAGCTTCCGGGCCAATGCAGACTGCACGATGGCAGCGTCAGCGATTGCAGCGGTGGTGTCGCTCATGGCATGTCCTTCAGCGCGCAATCGTGTTGGTGCGACGGATCTTCTTCTGCAATTGCAGAATGCCGTGGATCAGCGCTTCCGCCGTCGGCGGACAACCGGGTACGTAGATGTCGACCGGCACGATGCGATCGCAACCGCGCACGACCGCGTATGAATAGTGGTAGTAACCCCCACCGTTCGCGCAGGAACCCATCGAGATGACCCATTTCGGATCGGGCATCTGGTCGTAGACCTTGCGCAAGGCTGGCGCCATCTTGTTGACGAGCGTGCCTGCAACAATCATCACATCCGACTGTCGCGGGCTCGGACGGAAGATCACGCCGTAGCGATCGAGGTCCAGTCGCGCCGCACCCGCATGCATCATTTCGACCGCGCAGCACGCCAGGCCGAACGTCATCGGCCACATCGAACCGGTGCGCGCCCAGTTGATCAGGTCGTCGAGGCATGCTGTCGCAAAACCGCGCTGGATCAGCGGATTGTCGTCACCGGGGCGCAGGATGTCGTCGACAACGTTGACCGGTGCCGGGTTGTGCATCGTTTCACTGATGCGATCGACTATTCCCATTCCAGCGCTCCCTTCTTCCACACGTAGACGAAGCCGAGCACCAGCAACGACAGGAAGATGCCCATTTCAACCAGACCCTGCAGGCCGAGCTTGCCGAATACGGTCGCCCACGGGAAAACAAACGCGATTTCGAGATCGAAGATAATGAACAGGATCGCGATCAGGTAGTAGCGCACGTCGAAACGCATGCGCGCATCCTCGAATGCCTCGAAGCCGCATTCGTACGGCGCGGATTTTTCGGACGTCGGGCGACTGGGTCCCAGCAGATTGCCGATGACGATCAGCGCAATGCCGATCACTGCGGAAACCGCGAGGAACAAAAGGACCGGGAAATACTCGGCCAGCACAGACACCTCCGCACCGCGATGGGTGCATCAGCGATCGTTGCGATCAGGAATCGCAACGACGACGGTAAGGAAAGATCCGGCGCCAACGCCCCGGACACAGCGTCCGGAGCGTCGTCGTCAGATCAGATGGTGCCCAGAAGAGGACTCGAACCTCCACGACTTGCGTCGCTACCACCTCAAGGTAGTGCGTCTACCAATTCCGCCATCTGGGCACAGCTTACTTTCCGTCCTTCCCACCTTGCTTCGGCTGGGTCGCCGCGGGCTTGTCAGCCACCGCGGGTTTTTCTGCAGCCGTCACGGATGCCGGCGCCGGCTTGTCAGCCGAAGCCGCGGGCGCTGCCGGTTGCGGCACATCGCCTGTCGGCGAGGGCGCCGCCGGAGCCGGCTTCGCCGCAGTGGCAGCGCCGGACATCAGGCCCAGATCATCAGCGGGACGCACATCAACGCCCGATCGACCCAGATAAATGCCCATGCCGAGGCTGAGCAGGAAGAACAAACCAGCGAGAACCGCCGTGCTGCGCGAAAGGAAATTCGCCGAACCGCGCGCACCGAAGACGGTAGCCGATGCGCCGCCACCAAAGCCCGACCCTGCCGCGGCGCCAGCGCCGCGCTGCAAAAGAATCAGGACGATCATGGCGATCGCGACCAGCACATAAAAAATGTTTGCAATAATCGACAGCATGGTGTTTCCGACTCTTTACGTTTGCGCGGCTGCGCAGATGGCGATGAAATCCTCCGCCACCAGCGATGCGCCGCCAATCAATCCGCCATCGACATCGGCCTGCCCGAACAGCTCGGCCGCGTTCGCGGGTTTGACGCTGCCGCCATACAGGAGGCGCAGCGAGCTGGTGATTGTAGCATCGAGCCCGGCCATTTTGTCACGGATGAATGCGTGAACCGCTTGCGCCTGGGCCGGCGATGCGGTCTTGCCGGTACCGATCGCCCACACCGGCTCGTACGCAACCACGGCATGTGCGAAGGCACCGATGCCTGCCAAGGCCACGACCGCATCGAGCTGGCGCCCGATCACCGCTTCAGTTTCATCGGCCTCACGCTCTCCGAGCGTTTCCCCGACACAGAGGATCGGAATGAGCGCAGCAGCCTGCGCAGCGACGAATTTCGCCGCGACGAGTTCGTTCGATTCCGCGTGGTATTGGCGTCGCTCCGAATGCCCGACCAGCACATAGGTGCAGCCGATGTCCTTCAACATCGAACCGGCAATCTCGCCCGTGTAGGCGCCTTGCGCATGCGCGCTGAGATCCTGTGCGCCAAACACGGCCCCACTGCGCCCGTGCTGTCGGATCAGACTATCCAGATACGCAACGGGCGGCAGGATCACGACATCGGCATTGGCTGGGAGGCTCGCAACCATGGCCGTCACCAGATCGTTCGCCATGGCGCTCGATCCGTGCATCTTCCAGTTTCCGGCGACCAGCGGGCGACGCATCGGACATCCAGGTTCAAGCGGGGGCGCAAGGATAACGGCAGGCCGAAAGGGCGACAACCGTCAGTGCATCCGGCGCCTTACGCCGGAGCCGCATTGCCACTACGCTCGCCGCTGCACTTCAACCGGAATCGAACGATGACGCCATCACCTTGCGCCCTGGTCACCGGCGCATCCGCCGGCATCGGTTCTGCATTTGCTCGCGAGCTTGCCGCTCGTGGCAACGCGCTGGTACTGACGGCGCGGCGCGCAGATCGTCTGGACGAACTCGCCCATGAGCTGCGCGCGAAGTACCACGTCGAGGTGCAATGCATTCCCTGCGATCTCGCCGATCCGAAAGCTCCGCAATTTCTCGAAGAGGAAATCGCACGCCGCGGCTTCGTCGTCGATACCCTGATCAACAACGCGGGCTACGGCGTGACCGGCACCTTCCTGACCCAACTCTGGCAGGTCCACGCCGATTTCATCCAGGTTTTGATGACTGCGCCGGCCGAACTCTGCTATCGCCTCCTACCGGGCATGCGCGAACGCGGGCGCGGGCGCATCATCAATGTCGCCTCACTCGCCGGCTTGATCCCGGCGCCGGCGGGACACACGCTCTACGCAGCCTCGAAGGCGTACCTGATCAAGTTCTCGCAGGCGCTCGCGATGGAGAATCGCGCCCATGGCGTCAATGTCTGCGCGCTCTGCCCCGGCTTCACGTTGTCGGAATTCCATGACGTCACCGGCACGCGTGAACAGATGAAAGGCATGCCGGGCTGGGTATGGATGACGGCCGAGTCGGTCGTGCGCGACGCGCTAGATGCGGTCGAGCGCGGGCGTGTAGTGCGCGTCAGCGGTCGCGTCAATCGGACGATCAAGCGGCTGTTCGAATTCCTGCCGGATCGCCTTGCACTGCGCCTGATCGATCAGCGCGGCAAGGATTTCCGCAATACTGACGGCGAGCACGCCGCAGGACCATCGAAACGCGAATGAGCTGCAGCGGCGAATGTCCTAGCGCGGATGAACCACCAGACGTCCTGCCGCAACATCGCCGGCGACGTTTGCAAATCGGCCATCGCGACAATCACGGCCAGCCCCAACACGCACACGATTGCGCAAGGCGCCGACGGTTCTTGAGTCCGAACTCATTGCTGGAAAGAACGGGAAATGGGAAGCCCTGCCCGACTCAGATCAACTTGATCTCGCGCAGGCGTTCCAGCAGGTAGTCGTGCGAACTGATCGCC
>JBBRZD010000249.1:0-4562 GCA_038237055.1 Lysobacterales bacterium
GCGATCTACGCCCTGCTTGCATGGCAGCTGATGCCGCGCGAGCGCATGCGCGTGCTCGGCGAATCGTTCGCCGTGCTAGGCGTCGGCTTCGCGACGCTTGCGGTGCCGCTCGCGCTCAGCGCGCGCTCGACCGCGTGCACGTTTGCGCTCGAAGGCGCCGCCTTGGTTTGGCTTGGCCTGCGCCAGCAGCGTTTGCTGCCACAGGTGAGCGGATGGCTGCTGCAGGCGCTGGCTGCATTGGCTTTCGTGGCCGCACTTGCGTTCGGCACGCAGGGCACCGAAGCGACACCGCTCGCCAACAGCTTCTTCGTCAGCGCCGTGTTGATCTCTGCCGCCGCGTTTGTCAGCGCATGGCTGTACGCACGTGCTGGCACACGCACAGTGCTGGCGCTGCTGATGTACCTGTGGGGCCTCGCGTGGTGGCTCGGCGCTGGCCTGCACGAGATCGACCGTTTTGTTCCGGAGCTGCTGCAGGTGCAAGCCTTGCTCGCCTTTTTTGCCTTGAGCGCAGCATTTGCGGCGCTGGCATTCGCGCGCACCGCGGCCAGCGCGACAGCCTGGACGTCCGCCCTCGCGCTCGCCATCGGAGTACCCCTGGTGTTTCTGTTCGCCGATGCCCACGTGCGCCCCTTTGCGGGCTGGGGGCTCGCTGCGTTCGCGACCTATGCAGCTTCCGGCTACTTTGCGCTGAACGCACTGCGTGAAGCGCGCGGCCCAGTGGCTGCATTCGGGCAGATTGGCTGGCTGTGGACCTGGACCTTTTCTTTAGCGCTCGCGCTGCGTCAGTTCGGCATGGATGGCCATCTCGGCGCGGGCTGGCTGGATGCGCTCACCACGCTGCCACTGATGGCCGCATGGACGATCACGCTGGTGCGTCCAGCGTGGATTGCGCCGCCACTGACTGCCCGCTTCAACGAACATCGCGGCGTGCTGCTCGGCCTGCAGGCGATCGTCGTGTCCTGCACGTTCGTCCTGCTGCTATGGGAGGCGGGCGACAACGTGCCGTTGCCTTTCATCCCCATTCTCAATCCGGTCGAACTTATCCAGCTCGGCATACTCGCCTGTGCTGCACGCTGGCTCATCGATCCCGCTGCACCGAGCGAACTCGCGCAACGGCGCATCGCTCTCCTGGCCGTCGCTGGGTTCGCCTTCGTCACGGTGGCGACGCTGCGTGCGACGCATCATCTGGGCGGTGTCGCATGGGACGCGCAGCTTTGGGAATCAAACCTCGCGCAGACATCGCTGACCATGGTCTGGAGCGTGCTCGGTGTACTGGGCTGGGTAATCGGTTCGCGCCGCGGTCAGCGCGTGCTGTGGCTGGCCGGCGCGGTGCTGATGGGCGTCGTGCTCGCCAAGCTCCTGCTCGTCGACCGCACGCATCTGGGCAATTTGTTCGGCATCGTCTCGTTCATCGCCTACGGATTGTTGTGCACGGTGATCGGCTACTTCGCACCAGCGCCGCCGCGCGCGAGTGAACCATCCAGTGAGGCGACGACATGAACTTGCGCTACGCATTCGCGTCATGCATATCGGCGCTCGTCATTGCGTCATCCGCGCTGGCGGGCACGCCGGCCGACTATGCCTATGTGTTCCCGATCGAAACGCCCGCTGCCGCCGGCACCAACAGCGCGTGGCGAATCCAATTGACGCCCGCGGTCTATGCGTGGACGCAAGACACAGCGCTGCGCGATATCGAAGTCTTCAATGCAGCGGGCGCACCGGTGCCGTTTACGCGCTTCACCAGCACGACCGATGCAACACCGCGCGAGCAGCGTGCCGCACTGCCGTTGCTCGATTTGCCCGCTGCCGCTTCGCCGACGAGCACAAGCGACCTGCGCCTGATCATCGATCGCGATGCCGACGGTCGTTTGCGGCGTATCGATGCAGGCGAAACGACGCCCACGGACGCAAAATCCGTTGTGCGCGACTGGGTGCTCGACGCCAGCCGCTTCGATCATGCGATCGACCAGCTTGTCCTCTCGTGGAGTACGCCGGCGTCGGGTATCGTCGCTCGCTTCGGCGTCGAAGCCGGCGACGACCTGCAAAGCTGGCACAGCGCCGGCAGCGGCACCGTGCTAGCGCTCGAACAGGAAGGTGCGCATCTGGAACGCCACGAAATCGAGTTGAATGGCGTCCATGTAAAGTACCTGCGCCTGCATCGACTCGATGACGGCCCGAACCTCGTCGGCCTCGCTGCGCAGGCGCGTTCGTTCGAACGCGGCCCCGCTGCACCGCCGCGCGCGTGGCTGGACGCGGGACTTGTCCCTGCATCCGCGCAAGAAGGACCGCCGCCGCCCGGCGTCACGCGCTTCGACTATGTGCTTCCAGCGGCATTGCCGGTCGATGTCGCGCGCATCGAACTCGCGAACGACAACGCGCTTGCGCCGCTGACCCTCTCGTCGCGTTTTCCAGGAAGCGTCAATCCCGAGTGGAATGTGCTCGCGCAGACCACCGCGTTCCGACTGCGTTCCGGCGACGAGACGCTCAGAAATGCAGACGTCGAACTGGCCAGCGCATCGCGGCTGCGCGAATTCCGCATCGAGTCCCGCGCACCGTTGGCCGCAGCGCCGCACCTAAGCTTTGGTTTCCAACCGGATGGCTTCGTGTTTCTCGCCGAAGGCGACGGACCGTACACCCTCGCAGCCGGCAGCGCGCACGCCCAACGCGCCAGCTATCCGGTCGACGCCGCGCTCGCGAGCCTGCGCGCGCAACGCGGCAAGGACTGGCAGCCGCCGTTGGCAACACTGGGACCCGCGAAGGAAAGTGCAGGCGCCGCTGCGTTTAAGACTCCCCCGGCGCCGATACAGTGGAGTCGGTGGTTGCTGTGGGGTGTGCTGATCGGGGGCGCCGCGGTGGTTGCCGGATTTGCGCTGAGTTTGCTGCGCGGTGCAACCCGGCCGTAGCGGACTCCTGCGCAAAACATCCGACCTCGACTACTCAACAGGAACTCGTTTCGCCCCTTGCGTAAACGCTTGCCCAGACCAAGACTTTCCTGATCAGCGCCGAACCTCAGCTGCGTTTTCTCGTCTCCTAGCAGCGACCGGCGGAAGGGCGAAGCGCCGGTTCGCACCCAACACCATCCCCACCTAACCCTCCCGTTGGAGGGGAGGGCTTTTGTCGCTGTACCCTCTGACGGTTCAGTCGCCCTCTAGCGAGTGTTCTCACGCGCGCCCAGCGCCGCGGAATAAAACGCCAGCAGCCACCAGAACAACAATCCCCACCACGCGGAATAAAACGCAAGGTGCGTATTGATCGGAAAGCACATCGCGACCAACGCGAGGCCGGGCGCGAAGGCACGTGCGCGCGCTTGCCCATGCGCGCGCGCCCATGCGCGCAACGCGAGCCAGACACCGGCAATCCAGAACGCGAGGCCGACGATGCCGGTCTCGCTGAGTATTTCGAGCACGATCTGATGTGCGTGCGAGGCGCCGGTGTCGCTGGTCGTGTCGACGAAGCGATCGTGCGCGGCGGCGTAACGCGGATACGCGTATCGAAAGCCGCGCGCTCCGACGCCGGTGAGTGGATGCGCTTCGCCCATCGCGATCGCAGTGTGCCAAATGCTGAGGCGTCCGGCGGAGGCGTCATCAAGTCCAACCTCGGTGCCGTTGAAGGCGAGCAGACTGCGTTCGATGCGTGCGCCGAAGCGCGTCGAGTCATGCCACGCGACCGCGGCGATGGCACCGATACCGACCGCGAACGCAACGAGTACGGCAACGAAGCGGCGTGAATCGCGCGTCTCGTGCCAGGCGATGACCACGCCGACCAGCAAGTAGGAAACCCACGCGGCACGCGAACCTGCGAGCAGGATCGGCGCGGCCAGGAACACGAATGCCAGCGCAAGCCCGCGTCGGCCGAAACGCTCGCGGGCAGCGAGCAGCACGAACGGCGACAACACCGCGAGGACGGGTCCGAGCTTGAGATTGCCGGCACCGAAGATGCCGGAAATGCGTTCCATCTCGGCGGCGCCGCCGAGACTGAATCCGGTCGCCATCTGTACATAGGCGTCGAGCGCCCACAACGAGACGACGACCGCAATCGCAGATGTCACGCCCGACCAGCGCGCTGCATCGCGCAAGGCCCACACCGCAAACAGCGCGAACGGCAGGAAGCGCAGCGTCGTTGCAACGGTGGACCAGGTCTTTGCCGGTTCGATCGCGGCGAATCCCGAAAATGCAGTCGGCAGCCAGTAGCAGGCGAACAGCATCGCTACAAGGTTCATGGCATCGTCGCGCAGCACAATTGCGCCACGCGCGAGCAGGATCAGCGCGCAAATGGCTGCACAGACGAGAGGTAGCTCCGAACTGCGCCCGAGTGGCAGCAGCACCAGTACGCCAAGCACGAGCAGTGCCGGCCACATGGCCTGGATCGCAGTCGCGCTCATCGGCTTGCGCATTTCAGGAACCCCCGAGCAAGTCATCATTCCTGCGAAGCGCTTTGCAACAAACGCAGGCTGATCAAACGAAAATGGCATTCCATTGGTGGAGCGGTTCAGCGATTGCGCTTCTTGCAATAGAGGGCCGCTTTCGCGGGCATGCGGTCAAGCGACGTGCTCGGACCTTCCA
>JBBRZD010000250.1:0-4372 GCA_038237055.1 Lysobacterales bacterium
AATCCGGCGCCGCCGCGACCGCCCATGCCGTGCTCAAACGCCGCATGTCCGTGCTGGTCGTAGGCCGCCCGCTTGTTCCCGTCCGACAGGACTTCGTAGGCCTCTTTGGCCTCCTTGAATTTCTCCTGAGCAGCTGGATCGTCAGGGCAACGGTCGGGATGGCATTTCATCGCGAGGCGACGAAAGGATTTCTTGAGTTCGTCATCCTGCGCGCTACGCGCCACGCCCAGCACTTCGTAGTAACACCGCTTGCTCATGTCACGCGAACCTTTTCGATACGTTTGTCAGGTTTGAACCAGGCCAGCGCGACGGCAACGTACAGCGCACAGCCCAGCCAGGAATTGATGAAAGAGAGCGCGATGCCGAGCGCGCAGCCCACGATCGAGATCCAGCCTTTGAAATTGTTGCCTACGGCACGCGCCAGCATGCCGTCCCTTCCATTGCAGCGGATCAATTGCGCTTGCAGGATCGGCCACGCAATCGCCGCCATCAGGAGCACGACCCCGTACAGCGCAGTCGGCAACGTGGCGAAGCCGGTCTCGCTCATCCAAGCCGTCGTGAATGGAAACAGCGAAAGCCAGAACAGCAAATGCAGGTTCGCCCACAACACCGGGCCATCGACCACGTCGATTGCCTAGAACATGTGGTGATGGTTGTTCCAGTAAATACCGACGTAAACGAAGCTCAGCACGTACGCCACCAGCACTGGCCACAATTCACGCAGCGCTGCCCACGTCGGCGCATGCGGCGTCTTCAACTCGAGCACCATGATCGTGATGATGATCGCGATCACACCGTCGGTGAACGCCTCGACTCTTCCCTTGTCCATCACGCCCCCGCGCCGCGAGGCCCGCATCGATCGCACGTGGCAATCGATGCGGGCAAGTCGTTCCGACGAAATCAATTCGTCGGAAAAACCTACTTCTCGTCCTTGACCTCGGTGAATTCGGCGTCGACGACATCGTCGTGCTTGGCCGAACCACCGGCCTGCGCGTTCGCATCGTCACCCGCCGGAGGTGTCTGCTGCGCGGCGGCGAACAGCGGCTGCGCGGTCTGTTCAAGCGTGGTCGTGCGTGCTTCGATCTGCGCCTTGTCCTCGCCCTTCATGACCTTTTCCAGATCAGCCAGCGCTTCCTCGATGCGACCGATGTCGCCGGCAACCTTACCGCCGTGGTCCTTGATCGCGGCACGCGTCGAATGCACCAGCTGGTCCGCCTTGTTGCGTACGGCGATCAGCTCGTGGAACTTCTTGTCTTCTTCCTTGTTTGTCTCGGCATCGCGCACCATGCGCTGGATCTCGTCCTCGCTCAGGCCCGAACCCGCCTTGATCTCGATGCGCTGTTCCTTGCCGGTCGCCTTGTCCTTCGCGCCGACGTGCAGGATGCCGTTCGCGTCGATATCGAACGATACCTCGACCTGCGGCGTGCCGCGCGGTGCCGCCTGGATACCGGCGAGATCAAACTTCGCCAGCGACTTGTTGTAGCGCGCCTGCTCGCGTTCGCCCTGCAGCACATGCACGGTGACTGCGGCTTGGTTGTCTTCTGCCGTTGAAAACACCTGCGACGCCTTGGTCGGGATCGTCGTGTTCTTCTCGATCAGCTTGGTGAAGACACCGCCCATCGTCTCGATGCCGAGCGACAACGGCGTTACGTCGAGCAGCAGCACGTCCTTGACCGTGCCGCCAAGCACGCCGCCCTGGATCGCGGCGCCAACAGCGACCGCTTCATCCGGATTGACGTCCTTGCGCGGTTCCTTGCCGAAGAAGTCCTTGACCGCTTCCTGCACCTTGGGCATGCGCGTCTGGCCACCGACGAGGATCACTTCCTGCACGTCCGACACCTTGAGGCCGGCATCGTTGATCGCGGTACGGCACGGTCCCATGGTCTTCTCGACGAGATCGCTCACCAGCGCTTCGAGCTTGGCGCGCGTCAACTTGATGTTGAGATGCTTCGGACCGGAGGAATCGGCCGTGACGTAAGGCAGGTTCACTTCGGTCTGGTGCGCCGTCGACAGCTCGATCTTCGCGCGCTCGGCCGCGTCCTTCAGACGCTGCAGCGCGAGCGGATCATTCTTGAGATCCACGCCCTGGTCCTTCTTGAACTCGTCGACGAGATAGTCGATGACGCGTTTGTCGAAGTCCTCACCACCGAGGAAAGTGTCGCCATTCGTCGCCAGCACTTCGAACTGCTTTTCGCCGTCGACTTCGGCAATCTCGATGATCGAGATGTCGAACGTGCCGCCGCCAAGGTCGTACACCGCGATCTTGCGATCGCCGCCTTTCTTGTCCATGCCGTACGCGAGCGCGGCCGCGGTCGGCTCGTTGATGATGCGCTTGACGTCCAGACCCGCGATGCGGCCAGCATCCTTGGTCGCCTGGCGCTGCGAATCGTTGAAGTAAGCCGGCACCGTGATGACGGCTTCGGTCACGGCTTCGCCCAGAAAATCCTCCGCGGTCTTCTTCATCTTCATGAGAATCTTGGCCGAGACTTCCTGCGGCGGCATCTTCTTGCCGTCCGCGGTCTCGACCCACGCATCGCCATTGTCGTGCGCGGAAATCTTGTACGGCACCATGCCGATATCTTTTTGCACTTCGGCGTCGGTGAACTTGCGGCCAATAAGGCGCTTCACCGCGTAGAACGTGTTCTTCGGATTGGTGACCGACTGACGCTTCGCCGTCGCACCGACGACGACTTCGTTGTCCTTGAACGCAACCACCGACGGCGTCGTGCGATCGCCTTCGGAGTTCTCGATCACGCGCGCCGTATTGCCTTCCATGACCGCCACGCACGAATTCGTCGTGCCCAGGTCGATACCGATGATCTTGCCCATTTCTGTACTCTCCCGCTCTTTAATTCGATGCGGCCCCGCTGGCCGCGACTGGTGCCAAATCTGGGGGTCCACGCCTGAGTTTCAAGCGCGCGAACGCCCTGCTTATTTCGAAACCGAAACCAAGGCCGGCCGCAGCAGGCGATCGTTCAGGACATAACCCTTCTGCATCACGGCCACGATCTTGCCCGCGCCATGCTGCGCGCTGTCGACCATCGCCATCGCCTGGTGTCGTTCCGGATCGAATGCCTCGCCGATGGCCCCGACAGCCTTGAGGCCGCTGGCATCGGCGACTCGAATCAGCTCGCGCAAGGTCAGCTCTACGCCCCCGCGCAGCGTTGCGGGGTCGCCACCCTCGACCGCCAGACCGCGCTCCAGATTGTCGAGCACAGGTAGCAGATCGGCCAGCAGTTTTTCGTTGGCGAAACGGCGCGCCTGATCGAGGTCGCGCTGCAGGCGCTTGCGCTGGTTGTCGAGTTCCGCGCGCTCGCGCAGCACGGTTTCACGCATTTCGGCGAGCTTGGACTCCGCCTCGCCCAGTTGGCGCGACAAAGTCTCCAGCTCACCGGCGATGGCCTCATCGGCCGATTCGTTTTCCTGCGCCGCGTTCGGGTCGGCTGCCCTTGAATCCGTACTTTCCATTGCTCCTCCGCATCAAAAACCCGCCTTCCACGCGATGCGCGGAAGACACTCTATGGCTGACTGGTCGGCCCCACCGACAACTTGCGCACAAGCGCCCAAGACCTCCGGGCGATCGGCAAAGCCGCGCTATGGCCGGTTTATAAGGCCGGTTGGCCGCGCTTCAAGGCACCCGAGATGATTTGCGCAGTTGCCTGTACGACCGGGATCACCCGCTCGTAAGCCATTCGGGTCGGCCCGATCACCCCGAGCACGCCCAGCACTCGCCCGCCAACCCCATAAGGTGCCGTGATCAGGCTCCATGTGTCCAGTGCTGCAAATCCGGATTCCTCGCCAATGAACAGGCGCACACCCTCGGCGTGCGAGCACCGCTCAAGTAGTTGCAAGAGATCGCGTTTGCGCTGGAACGCCTCGAACAGGTCGCGCAGGCGGTCGACATCCGACACGTCCTGCTTGCCCATCAAATTGGTCTGGCCAACCACCAGCATGTCGTTGCTGGGACTGCTCTGGAACGCCTGTTGCGCCACTTCGACCGCAGCCGTGAGCAGACGGTTCAAGTGCGCGCCCTCGTCCTGCATTTCGCGCAACAGGCGCGCACGGATTTCGTCGAAGCGCATGCCGGCGAAATTCGAATTCAGGTAATTGGCGACCTGCTCCAGTTCGCCAGCGCCGTAGGTCCGCTGCGTCGCGATCACGCGGTTCTGCACCTGGCCATCGGTGAACACGAGAATCACCAGCATGCGACCCCCGTCGAGCTGGACGAAATCAATGTGCCGGAACGGGAACTCCTCGCGCCGCGGCACGCTGACCACGCCAACGAAGTGAGTCATCTCGGAAAGGAGCGCCGTCGCGCTGCCGAGCAGGTCCGGTGTCGATACATCGGTCGGCAATTCGCGCCGCAACTGCT
>JBBRZD010000251.1:0-4302 GCA_038237055.1 Lysobacterales bacterium
CGAGGTGCTCGATGTGCCACAGCGAACGCTTGCCGAGATCATCGGCGTCAGCGCATCGACGATCTCGCGCGCAGCCAGTACGCGTGCCCCGATCGATCCGGACAGCAAGGCGGGCGAACTGGCCAAGCTCTGGGTGCGTGTATTCCGTTCGCTCGATGCGACCGTCGGCTCGAACGACGAAGCAGCCCGTACCTGGCTGACCTCGGTCAATGCGGCATTCGGCGGCCAGAAACCACTGGACCGCTTGCGCAGCGCGGAGGGGCTGATCCATGTCCTGCACTATCTCGATAGTGCGCGTGCTCGACTTTGATGGCAGCCCGCCCATGTCACTTTCAACGGCTACGCTTGCCGATGCCGCATGCGCACGATCCGCACGCGTTCCGCCATGGTCGCAGCATGTGCGACCAGCGCTTGCGATCGTTCGCGCCGTTGGGAATATGTGATGACGACAATCACGCCGCAGGCGCTCAAGGAAAGTTCACATCGACTCAGCGCGAAGCCGTGGCGCGTCGTCGAGGCACAGCACCGCGCGTCGACGATGCGTCTGGTCGACACCCTGGCCGAACAACGCACGCTTGAGGATCTGCTCGAAGCGAGCAAGCCGCCGTTGCCGGCGGAAGCCGCGCACCTGCACTATTTGTTGGCAACTCCGTTTCGCTATCCAGCACCGCCGCCAGTCGGCTCGCGCTTTCGCGGCATCGGCGACCCGGGAGTCTGGTATGGCGCCGACAAGGTGCACACTGCGCTTGCCGAGGTCGCGTACTGGCGTCTGCGCTTTCTTGCTGATTCGCCGGCGACGCCAGACCTGCCGCCGGTTGCGCATACCGCATTCCGCGCGAGCGTCGGCGGCAGTTCGATTGCGCTGATTCAGCCACCGTTCGAGCGGCAGCGCAAACGCTGGGAAGACCGATCAAGCTACGTGCATACGCAGGCGCTAGCGCGCACGGCGCGCGAAGCGGGCATCGCGCTGATTCGTTACCGCTCGGTGCGCGATCCCGAGCATCGAGTCTGCACCGCGATTTTGACGCCCAAGGCATTTCGCAAATCCGAGCCGCTCGAACAACACACCTGGTTGCTCAAAGTCACGCGCACCCGCGTGCTGGCGGAAGCTAATCTCGGTACCGAGCGCATTGCGTTCGATGCAGGCATGTTGGGAATGCCATGCTAGATTCGACTCTCGCACTTCGGCGCACGGCCGGAACTTCATGCGGGCTGCGGTGATGTCGACGTCGAACTGCATCGCCAATCAAAACGATGAGCCGGGCTGCTCCAGAAATACGATTTCCTCGGCAGTCGACGAGCGTCCCAGCGCTGCATTGCGATGCGGAAAGCGACCGAAGCGCGCGATGATTGTGTAATGCCGTCGGGCATAGTCGAGGTAGTCCGCGAAAGTTTCGCGTGTGTCGCCCGATGCGTCGCCGTTCAGCACCTCGAACAGCTCGACCGAGCGCTCTTGGTGCGCCAGCGTTTCGGAATGTTCCAGCGGCAGATACAGGAACACGCGCTCGATTGGCCGCAGCGAACGATCTACGCGGCTCGCCAGACCCTGCGCGCACCAACTGCGCGCCAGCACATCGTGCGCGAATGCTTGCGCATCGGCGCGGAACAGGTTGCGCGAGAACTGATCGACCAGGATCACCAGCGCCAGGCGCCCCCGCGGAAACACGAGCCAGTCGTCGAGTTGACCATCGATCGCCGCCTCGCGCAGTCCGCTGAAGCGAGCCTGGATTGCCGCATCGATATCGGCGCCACCACGGAACCACAACGCGCAGCCGTCCGCGATGACGTCGGCATCCTCCTCGCGTGCGCCGAACCAGAATTCGAGCACGGCATGGCAGCGCGCATCATCAGGCGCGCCGTCATGCATGTGCACTAGCGTGTTGCCGCGCTACGTCCGCCCAATGCGCGCGCGGGGAACAGGATCACTGCGCGCAACAATTCAAAGACGCCTTCAACGGCGAAACCGAGCAACCGGAACGGCAGCAACAGCAGCCAGATCAGCGGGTACAGCACGAGTGCGAGCAGGGCCAACGGCCAGCAAAACACCAGCAGCAACAACCAGAGCAGGAAGGTCAGCATCGATAGGCTCCAGGATGAAAAGCGGAAAAATTCGTCGTTGAACGGATCGTCGTGAACATGGGGGCGCCAAGCCAGTGCCAAAAGTGGCATACCTCACGAAGCTGGCGGAACGGTGCCGCGCAAGCCACAGCGCGCGTTAAGCATTGCTTTTCTAGTCTTGATGGTCCGTACATGCGGAGTGACCGCCATGCCTCGACCGATCTGGACCGGAACCCTCTCGTTCGGCCTGCTCAATGTGCCGATCCAGCTGATGTCCGGCGAGCGCCGAACCGACCTCAGCTTCCGCATGTTGGACAGTCGCAACAACAAGCCGGTTCGCTACGAGCGCGTGAACAGCGACACGGGTGAGGAAGTGCCGTGGAAGGATATCGTCAAGGCCTACGAGTACGACAAGAACAGCTATGTCGTGATCGACGAGGCCGACATCAAGGCGGCTGCACCCGAAAGCCATGAGGCGGTCGAGATCGAAGCGTTTGTCGATGCGGGTGCAATCAACCCGGCGTACTACGAGAAACCGTACATTCTGGTGCCGGGCAAAAAGGCCGAAAAAGGCTACGTATTGCTGCGCGATACGCTGGTGAAGACGGCAAAGGTCGGCATTGCACGCGTCGTGATCCGCACGCGCGAGTACCTCGCTGCTGTGATGCCGCAGAACCATGCGTTGGTGATGATCCTGCTGCGCTATCCGCAGGAGCTCGTCGAGGTCGACGACTACAATATTCCTTCGAAGAAAGCCGCCGACTACCGCGTCACCCCGAAAGAACTCGACATGGCGCGGCACTTGATCGAGTCGATGGCGGGCGACTGGAAGCCAGCCGACTACCGTGACGAGTTCCGCGCTCGCCTGCACAAGGTGATCGAAAAACGCATGAAACAGAAAGGTGTCGCGGCAGCGCCGGAAGAGAGCGAAGCGCAGCATCCTGAAAATGCTGCGACCAATGTCGTCGATTTCATGTCGCTGCTGAAGAAGAGCATCGATTCCAAGCAGCGCACGCCGGCCGGGAAGCGCTCGGTGGCGAAAAAGCCGGCGGCGAAGAAAGTCGCTGCGAAGAAGGCCGCAGCAAAAAAGACGCCAACGAAGGTCGCGAAGCGGCGCAAATCCGCTTGAGTTGAACATGAGTCTGCGCGACTACATGCGCAAGCGACGTTTCGGCGAAACGCCGGAGCCGAGTGGCAGCGGCAAGCCGACGTCACGCTCGAAGCAGCCGATTTTCGTCGTGCAACTGCACCATGCGCGCGCGCGGCACTACGATTTCAGGCTGGAAGTGGACGGCGTGTTGAAGAGCTGGGCGGTGCCGAAAGGGCCGTCGTTGCGCGCCGGCGAAAAGCGTCTCGCGGTCGAGGTCGAGGATCACCCGCTTTCCTATGCGACTTTCAATGGTGACATTCCGCACGGTCACTATGGCGCGGGCCATGTCGACATTTTCGATCGTGGCACCTGGGTGCCGGAAGGCGATCCTCTGCGTGCGTTGGCGAAGGGGCATTTGGACTTCGAACTGCACGGTGGAAAATTGCGTGGACGCTGGACCCTGGTGCGGACGCACTTGCGCGGAGCCAAGCCGCAATGGCTGTTGCTCAAGCGCAGCGATGCCGAGGTTCGCGATGCGGAAGCTGACGACCTGATCGAGCCCAAGGCCAGCGCCAAACCCCTGCCGACCCGCGAGTCCGCATCTCCTGCAGAAATGAAGATCGCGGCTGCAGAAATTCCACGGCTCGCGCGGTTGCAGGCAGAGAAAAATGTGAAAGCCGGTACCGCACAGAAGCGCAAACGTCCGCTCGCCACGAAGCTCTGGCGACAACGTGCGCTGTCCTTGTCGGGGGCCAGGGATCGCGCGCTACGCGCCGGATTCAAGCCGCAATTGTGCACATCGCAAACGAATCCACCCGATGGCGACGGTTGGCTGCACGAGACGAAATGGGACGGATATCGCCTACTCGCCGACCTCGATGCGCGCGAGGTGCGGTTGCGTTCGCGCAACAATTTGGACTGGACCGCGAAATTTCCAGAGATTGCGCGTGCCGTGCAGGCATTGCCTGTTGCGAGTGCGCGCCTCGATGGCGAGCTCATCGCACTGGATCGCCAGGGGCACAGCGATTTTTCCGCGCTGCAGCGCGCACTCGAAGATGGAAACAGTGCCTCCCTGCACTATGTGCTGTTCGATCTGCCAGCGCTTGAGCAGGTCGATTTGACGCGCGTGGAACTGCTCGAGCGCAAGGCCCTGC
>JBBRZD010000252.1:0-4278 GCA_038237055.1 Lysobacterales bacterium
CGCACAAGGTGATCCGCGTCGCATCGACAAGGCGTTCTCGTGGGAGCATCCGTTTGCCGCGCACGGCATGCTGCAGAACGTGATCGCGAACGCGCACGCCGGCGACCCGTATCGCATCGACACCTTGTTCCTGTTCATGGCCAACATGGGCTGGAACTCAGCCATGAACACGACGGCGACGCGGCAGATGCTTTGCGATCGCGACCCGGCGACAGGCGATTACCGCATTCCGCACATCATCTACGCCGACGCCTACGATTCGGAAACCGTCGCGTTCGCCGATCTGGTGCTGCCGGATACCACGTATCTCGAACGCCACGACTGCATCAGCCTGCTTGATCGCCCGATCTCGGATGCCGACTGCGCTGCGGATGCGATTCGCCAGCCGGTGATGGAGCCCGAGCGCGACGTGCGCCCGTTCCAGGACGTATTGATCGATCTCGGCACGCGTCTGAAATTGCCCGGTCTTGTCGACGACAGCGGCGCGGCGAAATATCCACGTGGCTATGCGCAGTACATGGTCGAGCATGAACGCGCGCCCGGCGTGGGCCTGCTCGCCGGTTGGCGTGGTGCGGATGGCACCAGCGAAGGCATCGGCGCACCGAATCCGGATCAGCTCACGCGCTACATCGAGCACGGCTGTCATTGGCATCGCGAGATTCCCGCCGCGGGCCGCTACTACAAGATGGCCAATCGCGATTATCTTGAATGGGCCAAGGCGCTCGGCTTCGTCGGCTCGACGCAACCGATCGTGATGCAGTTTTATGCGGAAACGCTGCAGAAATTTCGGCTGGCTGCGTTAGGTCATGGTGTTGCGCAGCCGCCGGAAAAGGACCGAGAGCGCGTCGCGCGGTTTTTCGACCCATTGCCGTTCTGGTATGGGTCGCTGGACGATTCAGCCAGCACCGTGCAGCCTTGCGATCGAACACTATCGCCACCGCTTGAGGCGCAGAGTTTCGATCTGTGCGCCATCACCCAGCGCCCGATGTTCATGTATCACTCGTGGGGTGCGCAGAACAAATGGCTGCGCCAGATCGCGACGCGCAATTATCTGTATCTGCATCCGCACACTGCCAGCGCCAATGGCGTCGCGGACGAAGACTGGATCTGGCTTGCGGCGCCGCGCGGGCGCATCCGCGTACAGGCGAAACTACATGCAGGCACGGCGCCGGGTACGGTGTGGGCCTGGAATGCGATCGGCCAGCGCAAGGGGGCGTGGAAGCTCAGCGCCAATGCACCGGAAAATGTCGACGGCTTCCTGCTCAATCACCTGATCGACGAATCGCTGCCCGCGCGCAATGGCATGACGCGCTATGCGAACGCCGATCCCGTCACGGGGCAGGCAGCCTGGTTCGATCTGCGCGTGCGCATCCAGCGCGACGCAACACCGCACATCGATGGCCATCGCATCGAACTCGTTCCCGTCAAAGGATTGCCATGAGTCTGCAGGCCTGGATGACGCTCGCCATCGTGATCGGCGCGATCACACTGTTCGCGAGCGAAAAGGTGCGCATCGATCTGGTCGCGCTGATCGTGCTCGTGTTGCTGGTCGTGCTTCACCTCGTCTCGCCCGAGGAAGCGCTCGCGGGTTTCAGCAACGAAGCGACCGTGACGGTTGCCGCGATGTTCGCGCTCAGTCTCGGCATCGAACGCTCCGGTGCACTGGAACCGCTTGGGCGCCTGCTCTCGCGCATTCGCCAGCCGTGGTTGCTGACACTGGCACTGATGCTCGCGATCGCACCAATGGGCGCGTTCGTGAAGAACATCGCACTGGTCGCAACTTTCCTGCCGCTCGCGTTGCGCGTGTGCGCGAACACGCGTACATCACCCGGCCGCGTGCTGATGCCGATGGCGTTCGCGGCGCAAATGGGCGGCGTTTGCACCTTGATCGGCACCTCATCGAACCTGCTTGCGGACAGCATCGCGCAAAAGCACGGCCTGCCACCGTTTGGCGTGTTCGAATTCACACGCATGGGTGTGCTGCTCGCCGTCGTCGGCATCGTCTACCTGATGCTGATCGGTCGCTGGCTGCTGCCGCGCGACATCACCACCAACCTGCCAATGGAAACGCAGGTCGGCAAATACGTGACCGAACTCAAGCTCGCCGCGACATCACCACTGGTCGGACAGACCATCGCCGACGCAAAACTCGGCGAGAAATACGGCGTCTATCCGCTCGAACTCCTGCGCGGCGACCAGCATATGTGGTCGCCGCGTTCGCAACGACTCGAAGCCGGCGACGTGCTGCTCGTGCGAGGCGACTGGGAGAAGATCGAGGATCTTCGCGCAAGTGCAAACCTCGAACTGGATCCGGAAAACCGCTACGGGCCCGATCACGGGCGTGCGCGCGTGCTGGTCGAAGTGATGGTCAAGCCGGACACAATCATCGACGGCCGCACGCTCGGCGAACTCGATTTCCAGCGCAACCACGATGCGATCGCGCTCGCGATCCACCGTCGTGGCCGCATCCTGCGTGAAAAGCTGAAGGACGTGCGCCTCGCCGTCGGCGACGTGCTTCTGCTGCTGGTCGGCGATACGGCAGCCGAAGCGGTGCGTGGCGACGAACGCTTGGTCGTGCTGAGCGAGCGTGAGGACATGCGACGTACACCGCGGCGCGCATTCGCCGCCATTGCGATCATGGCGAGCGTCGTCATCGTCTCCGGTTTGCACTGGCTGCCGATCCCGGTAGCAGCGATTGCCGGCGCAGTGGCAATGGCGATCGCCGGCTGCTTCGGGCGCAAAGATCTGTATGAGGGCATCGACTGGAAAATCATCATTCTGCTCGCGGCGATCCTGCCGCTCGGTACCGCAATCGAGAACAGCGGGCTCTCTGAAACCCTCGTTGGCGCGGGCATGCACGTGGTTGGCTCGCACGGTCCGCTCGCTGCGTTGCTGATGGTGTATCTGCTTACGGCCGTGCTGACCGAACTGATGGGCCACAATCCCTCGGTCGTGCTGATGGTCGGTATCGCGATTTCCGTCGCGCATTCGGCACACGCCGATCCGCGGCCATTCGTGATCGCGGTCGCGTTTGCCGCCGCGACTTCGTTCGCGACCCCAGTCGGCTATCCGACCAACACGATGGTCTACTATGCCGGCGGTTACCGCTTCACCGATTTCATGAAGGTCGGCATTCCGCTGATCGCGGTGTTCTGCACGCTGTCGATGATTCTGATTCCATATTTCTGGCCGCTGCAGCCTTGACTTCCCTACCCCCGCCCCCCGCGAAGAAGCTCGGTCTCGTCATCGACCTCGACACTTGCGTCGGCTGTCACGCCTGCGCCGTCGCTTGCAAGGAATGGAATGACGACGGCGACTTCGGGCCGCTGCTCGACAAGGAACCGTATGGCAAGGAGCCGAGTGGCGTCTGGTTCAATCGCGTACACAGTTACGCGGTCGAACAGGACGCAACGCATGGTGCGTCGCGCGAGCTGACCGTGCACTTCCCGCGTTCGTGCCTGCATTGCGAGACGCCGGACTGCGTGACCGTGTGCCCGACCGGTGCAAGCTACAAGCGCGCCGAGGACGGCATCGTGCTGGTTGACGCGGACAAGTGCATCGGCTGCCAGCTCTGTTCGTGGGCCTGCCCGTATGGCGCGCGCGAGTTCAGCATGGAACGAGGCACGATGCAGAAGTGCACGCTCTGCGTGGACCGCATCTACAACGAAACGCTCGACGAAGAAGATCGCCAGCCTGCCTGCGTGATGGCGTGCCCGACGCGTGCGCGGCATTTCGGCGATCTTGGCGACGAGAATTCCGCGATCTCCAAACTCGTCGCCGAACGCGACGGCTATGCGCTGATGCCCGAGTACGGCTACCAGCCGGTCAATCGCTATCTTCCGCCGCGGCCGCGGCGCGATGGCTGCAACGCGACGCCGGAAACCAAGGTCGCACACGAAGAGCAACTCGATCGCGAAAAACTGCCCGGCGTGCTGCGCTGGCTTGATCGCGCGTTGTCGCGCTGAAGGATCGCGACAACGATGCGGCCGACGTTTTCAATAATTTTGTTTACAGTCCTGTCTGGTGGCGGTTATGGCTTGTTGTTTCTGCTTGGACTCGGTATTGCAGCCGGCTGGCTATCTGCTTATAGCGAAGCGCCGATTCTCTTCATCGGCGGGGTTCTAATCAGCATCGGTCTGATGGCTTCGGTTGGGCATCTCGGCAAACCGCTGCGCGCATGGCGCGCGTTCTCGCAGTGGCGAAGCTCGTGGCTTTCGCGCGAAGGGATTGCCGCGCTTGCGACCTACCTGCCGCTGCTTGCGGTGCTCTCGCTATATC
>JBBRZD010000253.1:0-4236 GCA_038237055.1 Lysobacterales bacterium
CGCTCGCCGGTCTTCTGCACGATGACCGACCCTTGCGATACAACGACGGCCGGCGCGCCGGCGCGCTGCGTCGACCACCATTCCTTGCCAGCGAGCGCGGCAAGGCCCAATGCGATTGCGCCGATCTTGAGTGCCTTGCGTTTGTCCATCGTCGTCACTCCTGCGGATCGAAGATCGCTTCGATCGATTTATGGAATAGTTTGGCGATGCGGAAAGCGAGCGGCAGGCTCGGATCGTAGCGGCCGGTCTCGATCGCGTTAATCGTCTGGCGCGAGACATCGAGCTTGTCCGCAAGTTCACTTTGCGACAAGCCTTTTTCGCCGCGCAGCTCGCGCACGCGGTTGTTCATTCGCAGCCGGCGCCACCGTAGCGACGCGCAAGCAACAGGCGCCCTGCGCCATAGCTCAAGCAGACCACGGGAAATACCCAGATGAGGACGTCGCCACCGAACACGACGACATGGGCGGCGGCAAGGAAGCCACCTACCATGCTGACGACGCAGACGATGGCCGTCGCTACGCCGAGCGCATCCATGTGAATGCGCTGCTCGAGCTCGTCGCTGTGCAGTACGCGTTGGGCCATCACGACCATGATCGCGATAATCGGAAGCGCCTGCAGCAGCGCCAGCAGTGTTTGCGCAGGCAGATCCGGCGCGGTTTTCGCATACGGTCAAACAAAAAAGATTGAGGCAAATTAGATCGCACTCAACAACCAAATGCGGCGGCGATAGCTCGCGGCGGATAGGCGCGTCATTGGCCGTCTCCGTGGTCGCGTGCGCAACCCTCTGCGTCTGCGAACGTTGTCCGACTCGCCGTCAGCGCATCGACGAACACGCCGATCATCGCACCCAGGGCAAGGCTCCTATTCATGGCAGATCCTGTCAAGGAAACTTGACAAAGGAGGTTAGGCGCTCGGCTCGGGCGTGTCAAGCACCCTTTACATGCATGCGCTGCGTGGAACTCTTGCAATCAGCGCGACGAAACGTATTTCTCGCGCCGGATATGCGGCACCGGCAGACCGGCTTCCTTGAGCATCGTGAACGCTTCATCGACCATGTTCGGATTGCCGCACAGGTAGGCGATATCGTGCGCTGCATTCGGCGCCAGCTCACCGAGCGCAACCTGCGCGTGACCGTTGCGGTCGTGCGGACGCGGCACCGGACGCGGCATGCGGCTGAAGCAGGCGTGGAACGTAAAACCCGGCACTTCACGCGCGAACGCTTCGAATTCGTCGCCGTACAGGAGTTCCGATTCGTTGCGCGCGCCATAGACGAGCGCGAAGGTGCAGCCGCGCGATGCCGTCAAGGCGCGAATCTTCGGCAGCATCGCGCGATAGGGCGTGACGCCGGTACCGGTCGCGACGAGCAGGTAGCGTTGGTTGGTGTCGGCGTCCATCAAGCAGAAACGACCATAGGGTCCGCTCGCGTCGATGGTGCCGCCTTCGTCGAGTTGCGAAAGCAGTTCGGTCGCTGCGCCGCCGTCGACATACGAGACGGCGATCTCCAGATGCTGCACCGAGTCGCCATCGCCATTGTCGACGGTCGCAATCGAGTAACTGCGCTTGGTCGCTTTTCCGTCGGCGTAATGGAAATGGACCTGGATGAACTGGCCCGGCACGAAGGCGAACGGCGTGCCGTCTTCGCGCTCGAACGCGAGGTGGCGCACGGACGGCGCGAGCATGTGGCTGGTGGCGAGGCGTAGCTTGAAATGTTCCATCGAGGCTGCAACTGCAGGAGCGTGGCGGGACAGCCCGCTATACTAACAGGCAGTCCGCGATCCGCCTGTCACGCCGGCACTATCGAGTCCCCATGACCACTATTCCCGCGCTTGACGTCGTCGAGCTCAAGAAAACTTATCCGAATGGCGTAGAAGCGCTGAAAGGTATTTCGCTGCGTGTCGAGCCCGGCGACTTCTTCGCCCTGCTCGGCCCGAATGGTGCCGGCAAGTCGACCCTGATCGGCATCCTCTCGTCCCTGGTCAACGCGACCAGCGGCGACGCGAAGATCTTCGGCGTGTCGATCCGCGAGCAGCGCAGCGCCGCGATGCGCCTGATCGGCCTGGTGCCGCAGGAAATCAACTTCAACATGTTCGAGAAGCCGTTCGACATCTGCGTCAACCAGGCCGGCTTCTACGGCATCCCGCGCGCCGAAGCGAGTGTGCGTGCCGAAAAATATCTGAAGCAACTCGCGCTGTGGGACAAGGCGTTCGGCATCGCGCGTGCGATGTCCGGCGGCATGAAGCGGCGCCTGATGATTGCGCGCGCAATGATGAGCGAACCCAGGCTGCTGATCCTCGACGAACCGACCGCGGGCGTCGATATCGAGATCCGTCGCTCGATGTGGAAGTTCATCAGCGGCATCAATGCGGCCGGCACCACGGTGATCCTGACCACGCATTATCTGGAGGAAGCCGAGCAGCTGTGCCGCAACATCGCGATCATCGACAAAGGCCGCATCATCGAGAACACCGGCATGAAAGTGTTGCTGTCCAAACTCGATGTCGAAACCTTCGTACTCGACCTGGCGCAGCCGGAAACAGCGCTGCCCGAAGTTCACGGCGTGAAATTCACGCGCATCGACGACGTCACGCTGGAAGCTGAAATGTCGCGCGAGCACGATCTCAATTCGATGTTCGCCGCTCTCACCGCGCGCGGCATCGCGGTGCGCTCGATGCGCAACAAGGCGAACCGGCTGGAAGAGCTCTTCGTGCGACTGGTGGAAACAGGCACCACCGACGCTGCCAAGGTGGCCGCATGAGCGCCAGCCCCAACCTGATCGCCTACGCCACCATCACGCGTCGTGAAGTCGTCCGCATCCTGCGTATCTGGATGCAGACTCTGCTGCCTTCCGCAATCACGATGACCCTGTACTTCGTGATCTTCGGGCGCATGGTCGGCAGCCGCATTCCCCCGTTTGCAAACGGCGTCACCTACATCGACTACATCGTGCCTGGCCTGATCATGATGGCCGTGATCACCAACAGCTACGGCAACATTTCGTCCTCGTTCTTCGGCGCGAAATTCGGACGCCACGTCGAGGAAATGCTCGCCTCGCCGATGCCGAGCTGGGTCATCTTGACCGGCTACGTCACCGGCGCCGTGTTGCGCGGCCTGATGGTCGCGGTGATCGTGCTGGTGATCTCCCTTTTCTTCACGCGCATCCACCTGTACCACCCGTGGATTACGTTATCGACCGTGCTGCTGACCGCGATCGTGTTTTCGCTTGCCGGTTTCGTCAACGCGGTGTATGCGAAGAAATTCGACGACATCTCCCTCGTCCCGACCTTCGTGCTCACCCCGCTGACCTACCTCGGCGGCGTGTTCTATTCGGTCAACCAGCTCGGTTCGCCGTGGCGCGAGATCAGCCACGCGAACCCGATCCTGTACATGGTCAATGCATTCCGCTACGGCCTGCTCGACATCAGCGACATTTCAATGACTGTCGCCTACGCGGTGATGATCGGTTTCGCGGTTGTGCTGACCGCGCTCGGGCTGACCCTGCTCAACCGCGGCATCGGCTTGCGTTCCTGAGGGAAAACGACGATGAATCGGCTGCTTTGCCTGATAGTACTGCTCGCCTTCTCGGGCTCCGTGATCGCCGCGAGCCTGCGCTACGGTGTACCGATTCGTTACGACGACCGGCAAGCGAAAGAACTGCCGGATTTCTCGATCCGCTACCTCGGCTATTTCCCGAAGGTGGTCCATGTCGGCGGTGTCGACGGTCGTTCGTTCGATTTCGGCAGCCACGACTTCGAAGTCGTGTATGGCACGGAAAAAGCTGTCGTGCACTGGTCGGAAGGTACTGGCGTGATCGCTGCCGTTCCGTTCGATGTGGGTAGCCGACACTTCGTGCTAGAGCTCATGCAATCAGCGCTGGGTGCAGGGGGTGCCGCAAGCGCTATTCCTCCTGGCAGCCTTGTGCTGTGGAAGGGCGCCAACTATGAGCGCGAGCAACGGCGTCAATTGGATAAATCCGGACGCTAGGCCGCCCAAGCAGAGACCTTGGCCCGTCGACGGTCGGCGTGCACACACGCGAACACTGCGTTCGCGCCAACATGCTCGAACCAGCCGCTGACGGCCTCATATTGCAGGCCATCGCATATGCGCAACCATGGGTGATTCCAGATGATCGAACGCAGACCTTACGATACGCTCGGCGGAGCCGACCGCGGTTGGCTCAAGGCCAAGCACCATTTTTCGTTCGCCAACTACAACGACGACGCGCGCATGGGCTGGGGC
>JBBRZD010000254.1:0-4221 GCA_038237055.1 Lysobacterales bacterium
CATCATTTCCTGCTTGTATCACGCTCGGGCGGCGGTACGCGCGTCGAAATCGACCTGCCGCTGTCGATTGATGGCTGAGATCCGCGTTGCCATCGTCGAGGACGAGCCGCCTGCGGTCGCGAAACTGCGTCGCCTGCTTGCCGACCAGCCCGGTTATTGCGTCGTGGCCGACGCGGAAGATGTCGCTGGTGGCCTGGCCATTTTGCGGGATGTAAAACCCGACCTGTTGTTTCTCGATATCCGGCTAGGTGCCGAAAGCGGGTTTGACCTGCTCTTGCGTGCATCGCCGCCGTACCCGCTGATCGTGTTCACGACCGCATTCCACGAACACGCATTGCGGGCGTTCGAAGTCGCTGCGCTCGACTACCTTTTGAAACCATTTGATCGCGAACGATTCGCGTTGACGCTCGCACGCGTGCGCGAGCGCCTCCTTGAACGCAATGAAAGCGAAGGCGATGCCGCTGGCGAGCAACGTCTGCGACGCCTCGGCAACGAACTTCGTCGTACGCCCCGGCTGAGTCGCATCGTCGTGCACGAGCGCGGTCGCTCGTTGATCGTACCCATCGCCGATGTGCAGCGGCTCAGCGCTTCCGGGAATTATGTGGAAGTCCACACCGTCGAACGTCGCCATCTCGTTCGCGCGACGCTGTCGCGTCTTGCACAACGCCTCGATCCGGCGGAGTTTCTGCGCGTGCATCGGTCGCACCTTGTGCGCGGGGATTTCATCGCCGAGATCGCGCCGTGGGCACATGGCGACCTGAAGCTGATACTGAAGGACCGCAGCGAGCTGTTGTTGAGCCGGCGATACCGAAATCTGCTGCCATCGGACTGGCGCACGATCTAGCGGCCCGCAGTAAATTTCTTCCCATTGCGAAGTTTGGATCATTCACGGTCCACATGTATCGAATCGCCGGTTCAGTCCAGCAGGCATCTACGAAATGAAATTGGGCCTTGTCCCGCCCGCGTCGTCGCGCGTCCCGTTCGTCACCGCATGCTTGTCGTCGTGTCGGTATCCGGTTTGAATGATGGCCATTCAAGGAGATTGATCATGCGTGCAGGTTTTCTGGCAGCAGTTCTGATGGCTACGACGTCGCTGCATGCAGCGGGTTTCGATTGGAGCGCTTACGGTGGCGACGGTCGCGGTCAGCGCCACGCGCCGATCGCGCAGATCACACCGAAGAATGTCGGCCAGCTCGAACTGGCCTGGAGTTTCCGTACTGGCGAACTCGGCGACGGCTTCGTTCGCGCGCACGATGCGCTGACCTTCGAGGCGACGCCGTTGCTGATCGGCGACACGCTGTACATCAATACTGCAACCGGCAAGGTGTTCGCGCTCGATGCGGCGAAAGGCACGCAGCGCTGGCAGTTCGATGCCCAGGTTCCGCGCGATCGCTACTACTCCGAGATGGCGACGCGCGGCGTCAGCTACTGGCGCGATGAGCACGCGCCGGCCGGCATGGCCTGCGCGCAACGCATCCTGTTCGCGACGATCGATGTGCGCCTGCTCGCACTCGACGCGATCACCGGGAAGCGTTGCGAGGATTTCGGTGCGAATGGCGAGGTCACGCTTTCGAAGGGCGTGCGCCTCGCGGCGCGCCGCGTCGGCGACTATGAGTTCACCTCGCCACCGGCGATCGCGGGTGATGTCGCGATTCTCGGATCGTCGATCGGCGACAACGGTGGCACCGATCTCGAACTCGGCGTCGTGCGCGCGTTTGATGTGCGCAGCGGCAAGGAGCTGTGGCATTGGGATCCGATACCACGCACCGCGAAGATTCCGATGGATGCGTCGAACCCTGAATTCAGCGACGTGGAAAGCCAGCAGGCGCGCTGGACCGGTGCGGCAAACGCGTGGGCGACGCTGGCGGTGGATGTCGAGCGCGGTCTCGTGTTCATTCCCACCGGCTCGGCCAGTCCGGATTTTTTCGGCGGCGAGCGGCCCGGAAACAAGGAGTGGGCGAATTCTCTCGTCGCGTTGCGCGTTGCCACCGGCGAACTCGTCTGGGGCCGCCAGCTCGTGCATCACGATTTGTGGGACTACGACGTCGCCTCGCAGCCGATGCTGGTCGACCTCGAACACGAGGGAAAGAGCGTCGCGGCGGTCGTGCAGCTGACCAAAACGGGACAGGTATTCGTGTTCAACCGCGAAAACGGTGAGCCCTTGTTCCCGATCGAGGAGCGCCCAGTGCCGCAGGATGTGGTCGCCGGCGAAACGCCGTCGCCGACGCAGCCGTTCTCATCTCTGCCGCCACTGGTGTCACACGCACCGGTAAAGCCCGAGGATGCGTGGGGTCTGACGTTCTGGGATCGCAACGCGTGTCGCGACAAGATCGCCGCGCTGCATAGCGAGGGCATCTTCACTCCGCCCAGTCTCGCCGGAACCATCGAGCGGCCCGGCTACGCGGGCGGCTCGAACTGGGGCGGCGGCGCGTGGGATCCGCAGCGCAAACTGCTGATCGCCAACGTGATGGATCTTCCAATGGTCGTGGCGCTGATTCCGCGCGATCAGGTCGACGCACAGGATGACTCCGGCGACTACAAGGAATGGGAATTCGCGGCGCAACGCGGAACACCATATGGCATGCGCCGTACGGTGCTCAAATCACCGCTCGGTGCGCCTTGCACCGCGCCGCCTTGGGGCAAGCTGGTCGCGGTCGATCTCGTGCACGGGAAAATCACCTGGGAAAAACCGCTCGGCACGTCGCGCGACAGGGCGCCATGGCCATTCTGGGGTACCGAGGGCGTGCCCAACATGGGGGGCCCGATGACGACAGCTGGCGGCCTCACGTTCATTGGCGCGACGACCGACAACTTCCTGCGCGCGTTCGACACCGCCAGCGGCGCGGAACTCTGGAAGATGCGCATCCCAGCCGGCGCGCAGGCGACGCCGATGAGCTACGAAGCCGGTGGTCGTCAATACATCGTGGTCGCGGCCGGTGGCCATGCGAAGCTCGGCACGACGCGTGGCGACTATGTGCTCGCGTACGCATTGCCTTGATCGGCATGCTTCGTTTGTCGGCGGCGCCGTTGGAATGCGAAACGGCGGCGCCATCCAAATTTTTGCAGGCAGGTACAGAAAGTATCGCTAGCATACGGAGCATCGCTGCGGTTCTCCCGCAAACCGGCAAACGCATCGACCAGCACACGCTGTCGCGTTGATCGAGAGCGCGCGATGGCGTGCTTAAAAAGTCGGCGAGTCATCGTGCAACATCGCATGGCGCACGATCTTGATCGGTGCGAATCCCTGCTGCATGAAACGATCATGGAAAGCCTTGAGATTGAACGACGTGCCTTCCTTCTTTTCAACGTCGGCGCGCAGCTTGAGGATTTCCAGCTTGCCCAGCGTGTAGTAAAGGTAGGTCGGGTCCGACGTGCCGCGCTTGGTTTCGACCACGCCGACCGCGTGCGACTGATACCCTTCCTTGACGAAGAAATCGACCGCCTGATCGAAGTTGATCTGGTTCGTGTGCAGCTTGATGCCGACGTAGAAGCGCGCGTTGCGCAGCAACGCATCCTGCAATTGGCCGAGCTTGAGCATTTTCTGTTGGCGCACATCGTCAGGAAATATCGACTGCGCGAGTCCCGCATCGAGCATCATCTGTTCGCAATAGTGTGCCCAGCCTTCTACATTGGTATTCGCGCCGAGCAGCTTGCGCACGCGGTCGTGGATGTTGTGCATCCACAGGAACTGCACGTAGTGCCCAGGGTAGGCTTCATGCGCCGCGACATTGCTGATCACGGGGAAGTTGAACTGCGCCATGAACTCAGCGGTGCGCTGTTTGGGCCAGTTCGCATCGGGCAGGGTGACGTTGAAATAGGCTTCGTTCGCTGCAGCTTCATACGCTCCCGGCGTATCCATCGACGCGAACGTGGTCGCGCGCATGAACGGCGGCGTCTCTTCCAGTATCGGCCGCACCTTCGACGGGATTGTGATGATCTGCTTGTCGTCGATGAACTTGATCAACCCATCGAACGTCGCGCGGAAACTCTCGAGGAGTTGGGACGGATCCGGATGGTCGGCGGCGAGATCGGCGAGTACCTGCGCCGTGGTCTTGTCGGGATCGAGCTCCTTCGCGACGCGGATGAATTCCGCCTGATTGCGATGCAGGTCCGCGAGGTCGATCTCGATGAGCTTGTCCAGCGGAGTGTCGACCATTTCGTCGAACGCAAGTTTCTTGCGGAACGTGTCCGCGCCGATGCGGTAGTCGCCCTTCGACTTCG
>JBBRZD010000255.1:0-4205 GCA_038237055.1 Lysobacterales bacterium
ACTTCGCCTGCACCGTGATCGTGCCGTGGTGCGAGGTGACTTCGATCCAGTCTTCGTCGCCGATGCCGTAATGCGCGCCAGTATCGGGGTGCAAATACAACCAGTTGCGCGTCGCGATCTGCCGCAACCACGCATTCTGCGACCCCCACGCGTGGTACATGAACATCGGTCGCTGCGTCACTGCACTGAGCGGGAAGGTATCCGCGCCGGTCTGCTCGGCTTCGAATGGCTCATACCAGATCGGCAGTGGATCGAAATAGGTCGCGACGCGCTGCCGATGTTCCGGCGGCGGCTGCACCGCACCGTGTCCCTGCGCGGCCAACCGGAATTTCTGCAACGTTTCCGAATACAGCTGCAGCACGATGGGGTCTGCATTGGCGACGAAGCCGAACTGTTGCGCCCACTCCAGGTAACCGCGATTGGCCATCTTGTAATAGCGCGCATGCTCCGGGAGTTGCTCGCGCCAGTAGCCGTTGTTGGCGATGTAGGCGTCGAGTTGCCGTGGATTCGGCGCCCCCTTGCCGTGCTGGCTGCCGTCGTCGCCACGCCAGCCGGCGAGCAGGCCGACACCGGGCGCACGCTCGTGGCGGACGATGTAGTCGGCGTAATCGAGGTACACCGGCGAACCGTCGGCGTGCACCATGCCCGGCAGGCCCAGTCGCGCCCCCAGGTCGAGCAGCACCGACTGGAAACCGCGGACATCGCGTGGCTGCTCATCGGCCTGCGCCACCGGATCGAACAGCGGATGCCGGATCGCATCGGCCACGCCATCGGCATCGGAGATTGGACGGTCCAGCAGCGAGATCGCGTCAAAGCGCTCAAGGTACGTCGTGTCCGGCAACACCAGGTCGGCATACGCGACCATCTCCGACGCATACGCATCGGAATAGATGATCCGCGGGATTTTGTAATTGCCGTCGCCGTCCTTATCGGTCAGCCACTGCATCGTCTCGCGCGTGTTCATCGCCGAGTTCCAGCTCATGTTGGCCATGAACATCAGCAGCGTGTCGATCTTGTGCGGGTCACCCGCGTGCGCGTTGCGGATGACGGTGTGCAGCATGCCGTGCGCGGCGAGCGGATACGCCCACGAGAAGGCGTGGTCGATGCGCCGTGGCTGGCCGTCGCCATCGACCAGCAAATCCTCGGGCCCGTGCACGAAGCCTAGCGGGGCTGCATCAAGCGCACCGTTATCCTTTCGCGTTTTCCCCGGACGATTGCCGGGCGGGATCGGTTTGGGAAAAGGTGGCTGGTAGCGAAATGAACCCGGGGCATCAACCGCGCCCAGCAGCAATTGCAGCAAGTGCAGCGCACGACAGGTGTGGAAGCCGTTGCTGTGCGCACTGATGCCGCGCATCGCGTGCATCGACACCGGTCGGCCGATCATCTCAGGATGCTCGCGGCCGTGTGTGTCGGTCCAGGCGATCGGCAGTGCCAGCTTGCTGTCGAATGCGGCGGCGGCCAGCTCGCGTGCGATGCGACGGATGGTGTCAGCGGGAATGCCACAGCGTTCGCTGACGGCGTCGGGTGCATATTGCGGATCGAGATAGCGTTCGACGATCAGTTGGAACACGGGTACCGCGAAGCGGCCATTAGGCAGGGTGTATTCACCGACGACCGCAGGCGCGATGTCGATGGCACCGGCATCGGCGGCTGCATTCGACGTGCGATCCCAACACAGTGGGTTGCCACCCGCATCGCGTGCGAATAAACCGTCATCCGCACCACCGGGATTACGCACGACCAGCCAGTGCGCATTCGCGTAGCGCACCAGGTAGTCCAGGTCGATGCGATCACTGCGCAGCAGTTCGTGGATCAAGGCGAACGCAAACAGGCCATCGGTGCCAGGGCGAATCCCGATCCATTCGTCGGCAATCGCGCCATAGCCACTGCGCACCGGATTGATCACGACGATCTTGGCGCCACGCTGCTTCAGCTTGCCCAGGCCAAGCTTGATGGGATTGGAGTCGTGGTCTTCGGCCACGCCCCACAACATGAAGTACTGCGTGTGCTCCCAGTCGGGCTCGCCGAATTCCCAGAAGCTGCCACCCAGTGTGTACAGGCCGCCAGCGGCCATGTTGACCGAGCAGAAACCACCGTGTGCCGCGTAGTTGATGGTGCCGAACTGTTGCGCCCACCAGCCGGTCAGCGCCTGCGACTGGTCGCGCCCTGTGAAGAATGCCAGCTCATCGGGATTGCGCGCGCGGATCGGTGCCAGCCAGTCGGTCGCCAGCTGCAGCGCTTCATCCCACTCGATCTCCCTGAACTCGCCGCTGCCGCGTTCGCCCACGCGCAGCAGCGGCTTGCGCAGCCGCGCCGGAGAGTAATGCTGCATGATCCCGGCCGCACCCTTCGCGCATAGCACGCCCTGGTTGACCGGATGCGCGGGATTGCCCTGGATGTAGCGGATGCGGCCGTCAGTGATCCACACCTTGATGCCGCAACGGCACGCGCACATGTAGCAGGTGGTGGTCTTGACCTCGTCGCCTGGTGACGGCGAAAGATTGAGCTTGGGCTCGCGCATGGTGGCATTGTGCCCCGCCGCGATAACACTCGCACGTTAATTGCCGATCAACGCGCGGGGGCGCGCTTTGACCTCCGCTAGCGATCAAACAAGAATGATTGGCCCGAGCCAGCGGCCTTCTTGCTTCAAGCCCGACAGTGTCTACGCTCGAAGTCCAGTCCCTGCTGCCATGCCTTCGAATCCGGTCGGGCCATCAAGTTGCCGATGTTGGTTCGACTGAGCGAAGGACTGACTGGCGGGCTCGCGAGCGTTTGCCTGCACATCACTTCATTGCGGCGGATCAACCGTGATTGTCGGGTCGTCGAAGCGCGAGTAACGGGCGGTACTGGTCATCCCTTTGCCATCGGACTTGATCAGGTTGTGGACCTGGATCTGGATCGGCAGGTCGTCGTTGCTGATCCACATCAGGACGTCGCCGGGTTGCGGCTGCTCGTGGTGCACCAGGTATTTCGTCGCAGGCACCCCTCCAACGCTGTCGCTGCCCTGCGACTGCACGGTCATGTCGGCCTCGGCGCTGCCCAGTTTCGCCGGATCACGCCATTGGCTCAGCGTGCCCTTGGGCATCGGCACCTTCATGGACCGTCCATGCATGTTCATGTACATGGTGTCGCCCACGATGAACTGGGTGCCCATCGGGGTCACCAAGCGGTAGCGATCGGGCGCGACGAAGTCGATTTCTTGATGACCCATCGCACCACCAGGGCCGCCCTCGAAATCCATCGTGGCGTGATAGCTGCGCACGGCCAGGAACTTGTCCATCGCGATCTTGATCGCATCCTTCGGAGTGGCCAGCGGGTTGATGGCGCCAGCAATCGTCGACAGTGTCGAGGGTGCGGCGGCAGGCGCCGTGCTCGTTGGTGTCGCGACCGCGTCGCCACCACTGGCTGGAGACGTGGCGGGTTTGCAAGCGGTCAGCGCACACGTGGCGAGCAGTAGACCAACGAAACTGCGGTTGTGACGTGGCATGTCTGGCTCCGGGCGATGGTCGTTACCAGAGAATAACGCTGACCGGGTCCCAAAACCGGACACGGCTACCAGCACTCGGACACGCCATAATCCCGGGCATGGACCGTTACGAACGCATTCTCGCGCTGCACCGCACGCTCAAAACCGCTCGTTACCCGGTAACGGTACCGCGCCTGCAGGAGGAGCTGGGTTGTTCGCGCGCCACCGTCTACCGCGATATTGCTTTCCTGCGCGATGCGCTGATGGCCCCGGTGGTCGGCGACGGTGAAGCCGGCTTCCGCTACGACGCGGGCGAAGGTGACCGCTTCGAGTTGCCCGGGTTGTGGCTCAACTCCGAGGAATTGCATGCGTTGCTGGCGACGCAGCAGCTGCTGTCGCGCAGCAGCGAAGGCATGCTGTCCAGCGCGCTGGCACCGCTGCAGCAGCGGATCGAAAAGCTGCTCGATGAACATTCCACCGGCAAGCGCTGGCCGATGGAGCGCGTGCGGGTGATCCCGCATCGCCTGCGGCGCATGGACGAGCATGTGTTCCGCGCGGTGTGTTCGGCGGTGCTGGAGCGCAAGCAACTAAGCTTCGAATACCGCGCCCGCTCCACCGACGAGCGTACCCGGCGCACGGTCTCGCCGCAGCGCATCACCCATTACCGCGATAACTGGTACCTCGACGCATGGGACCAGGACCGCGAAGCGCTGCGCAGTTTTTCGGTCGATCGCATGAG
>JBBRZD010000256.1:0-4160 GCA_038237055.1 Lysobacterales bacterium
CCGCAGACCTCGATCGGCACCGGGCCGCGCAGGTCGCCGGCCGCTCCACCAGCCTGCCAGTGCGCCCGCAATACCGCCCGCCAGTAACACCGCGATCACGCTGCCGACGGGCGTCGCGTTGATCCACCCGGCTGCACCGACGACCGCGGCAGCGGATCCGAGTACGAGCATCACGCCCACGCAAACGCGGTCGCGAATCACGGCGGTGACTTCGCGTGGATCGACAGGCGCCACGGCGAGCCACGACGTCGCGAACCGGTGTTCGCCTTGCTGGCGCGCGCGCGAGACCCCGGAGCGCAAAATCAGCGCAGCGGCCAGCGCAACGGCGGGCAGATGGTTACGCAGCGGATCGAGCAGCCAGGACGCGTCTTTGCACAGCCGGTAAGCGCATGCGATGGCGGCGACCGCTGCGACAACGACCGCTATTGCCATGAGTGTGCGTTTCGTCGCATCGAGGGTGCGAAAAGCGCGCAGCCGGTTACCAGCTTCGAGTGAACGCGCGAGACGAAGTGCGGACAAGGTTGGAATGACGAGGTGCGCGGTCGCGGCGGTCATGCCGGCTCCGATCGGTGGATCTGCGATTGGATTCCCAAACGCCGCCACAGTTCACGGGCGCCGGCCGTTTGCGATCAACGCCTCGCTGGTCAACCGTCCGTGTCGCCCGCCGTACTGATCAAGGCATCCACGTCGATTGCGAGGTGACTTGCCATCAGCGCGACCTGAGTACGATTGGTGACGCCAAGCTTGCGCATGATCGCTGTCATGTGCGCCTTGACAGTCGCTTCGGAGACGCCGAGGTCGTAGGCGATCTGCTTGTTGAGCAGACCTTCGGCAATCATGTTGAAGACGCGAAATTGCTGTGGCGTGAGCAACGCAACCCGCGCCGCGGCGCCGGCTTCGTCAGCCTTCAACGAGGGCTCCGTCATGTACGTCGAGGCAGGTATCCACAGGTCGCCATCGAGCACCTTGCGTACGGCGTCGACGATCGTCTCTACCGACGCGGATTTGGGAATGTAGCCGGACGCGCCATGGGCGATCGCGCGACGGATGATGGAGGTTTCCTCGTGGGCGGAGACCACGATGATCGGCAAGCCCGGATGTTGTCCGCGGATATGCACAAGGGCCGAAAAACCGGTCGCCCCCGGCATGTGCAGATCGAGCAGCAGCAGATCCAGGTCCGGATGCGCGTCGACCGCAGAGTGCAGCGCGGTGACGCCATCCGCTTCGCGCAGCGTTGCGTCCGGCAAGGCCTGCAGCACGGCGCGCTTCAGCGCATCGCGGAACAACGGGTGATCGTCGGCGATCAGGACTTCGCGCATGTCCGCATCGACGCAAGTAACGAACGAGTACCTGCTGGAAGATTACGCGTTGCTTCGAATAGATAGCGGGCATGCATGCCGATCACTTCAACAATCGCTCGTCGACGAGGCTCTTCACCACCGAGGGATCAGCCAATGTCGAGATGTCGCCGAGCTGATCCGGCGCGTTCTCCGCGATCTTGCGCAGGATGCGGCGCATGATCTTGCCCGAGCGCGTCTTCGGTAAGCCGGGCGCCCATTGCAGATGATCGGGGCTCGCGATCGGTCCGATTTCCTTGCGTACCCAGGCGACGAGTTCCTTGCGCAGCTCCTCGCTGGGTTGCACGCCGGACTTCAAGGTGACGTAGGCGTAGATGCCCTGACCCTTGATATCGTGTGGGCAACCGACGACGGCGGCCTCGGCGACCTTGGGGTGAGACACCAGCGCGCTCTCCACTTCGGCAGTACCCATTCGGTGGCCCGACACGTTGATGACATCATCGACGCGGCCGGTGATCCAGTAGTAGCCATCCTCGTCCCGACGCGCTCCATCGCCGGTGAAATACATGCCGGGATACGTGCGGAAATACGTGTCGATGAAACGCGGGTGGTCGCCGTACACGGTGCGCATCATGCCCGGCCATGCGTCGGTGATGACGAGGTTGCCTTCGACCGCACCTTCCTGGATCTCGCCGACCGCATCGACGATCGCAGGCCGGATGCCGAAGAACGGCAGCGTCGCGGAGCCGGGCTTCTGATCGATCGCCCCGGCCAGCGGCGTGATCATGATTCCACCGGTCTCGGTCTGCCACCAGGTATCGACGATCGGACAACGCTCATCACCGACGACACGCCAATACCATTCCCAGGCTTCCGGATTGATCGGTTCGCCGACGCTGCCGAGCAGGCGCAGCGACGCGCGCGATGTTTTGCGGACCGGCTCTTCGCCTTCGCGCATGAGTGCGCGGATGGCCGTCGGTGCCGTGTAGAAGAGCGTGACCTGGTGCTTGTCAATGACCTGCCAGAAGCGCGACGAGTCCGGATAGTTCGGCACGCCTTCGAACATCAATGTCGTCGCGCCATTCGCCAGCGGTCCGTACACGAGATAGCTGTGGCCGGTAACCCAGCCGACATCCGCTGTGCACCAGAAGACGTCGTTCTCGCGAAGATCAAACACGCATTCATGCGTATAGCTGACATACACAAGGTAGCCGCCGGTCGTGTGCAGCACGCCCTTGGGTTTGCCGGTCGAGCCGGAGGTGTAGAGCACGAACAACGGGTCTTCCGCGTTCATCGCAACCGGCGCGTGCTCCGTCGACTGGCCTTCCATCAGCGCATGCCACCAACGATCGCGCGGCGCCTGCATCGCGACTGCACCGCCGGTGCGCTTCACGACAAGTACGGTCTCGACACTATTCGTGCCCGCTCGTTGCAACGCCTCGTCGACATTGACCTTCAGCGCCACCTTCTTGCCGCCGCGCAAGCCTTCGTCGGCGGTAATCACGAGCTTGCAGGTGGAATCGGCAATACGTCCGGCGAGTGAATCCGGCGAGAAGCCGCCGAACACGACCGTGTGCACCGCGCCGATGCGCGCGCACGCAAGCATTGCAATTGCCGCTTCCGGGATCATCGGCAGGTAGATCGCGACACGATCACCCTTCGCAATGCCGAGGTTGGTCAGCAGGTTGGCTGCTTTGCAGACTTCGGCATGCAGTTCGCGATAGCTGATCCGGCGCGACTCGGCAGGATCGTCGCCTTCCCAGATGATCGCGGTCTTGTCGGCGCGTTTGGCGAGATGGCGATCGAGGCAGTTCGCAGCGAGATTGAGTTCGCCATCGGCATACCAGCGGATATGCAGGTCGTGCGCGTCGAACGAAGTGTCCTTGACCTGGGTGTAGGGCTTGATCCAGTCCAGACGCTGGCCAATGCGACGCCAGAACGCTTCCGGATCGTGGATCGATTCTGCGTAGTCGCGTTCGTAGGCGGCCTTGTCGACCAGCGCGGTTGCCGCGAACTGAGTGGAAACGGGATGGAGCTTGGACATGAAGCCTCCTCGACACAGCGTGCTGGCGCTATTGGCAAAGTGTGACATGACTGCGATGCGCTCGATGTGATGTTCGACTTTAGTCGCGGCTACGACCAATGGCGAATAGGCAGCCTCGCCGGCACTGCGCATTCTGCTGCTGCTAAAACAACGGGAGGGTTGTCATGCATATCCGATATTCGAAGACTCTGCGTCGCTCGACGCTTGTGCTCGCCATGGTGGCGGGACTCGCAGGACTTGCGGGACCTGCGATCGCCAACGCAAATGAAGAACGGGAAGCGGCGCTCGAACAGCGCGTCAACGACCTGGAACGGCAATTGCGCGACCTGATGGTCGAAGTGAAAGCGCAACATGCAGCCTCAGTCGCGGTCGCGTCGACACCCGTGCCCGCCTCGGCCCCGTTGCCGAAAGCGACGGCGGCCGTCGGCGGAAAGCCGCCGATCCAGGAAACCACGATTACGCCGGGTGCGAACCCCAATACGACCTTTCGCTTTGGCGGCTTCGTGAAGGCGGACTTCCTCGCGACGCGCACGAGCGATGGCCAGCTCGCCGACGGCGCGACCGGACGCGCCTTGTATTTGCCGAGCCAGATTCCAGTCGGCGGCAAGGGTTCGGGTACCGACTACGACGCCGGCGCGAAATTCTCGCGCTTCAACTTTGGCGTCGACAGCGTCACCGACGGTGGCGACAAGCTCGGTGCGTTCCTGGAGATGGACTTCTTCGGCAATGCACTGGGCAACCAGGTTTCAACGAACACCAATGGCGTGACCGTGCGACATGCCTACGCGTACTGGAACAAATGGTTGGCCGGTCAGACC
>JBBRZD010000257.1:0-4155 GCA_038237055.1 Lysobacterales bacterium
GCGGAAGCGGACTTGCGAAACGCAGTCGCCACCCTCGTTCAGGAGGAAGCGGCCGACGCCGACCCGACCTTGGCCGACGCCAGGATCATTCTGGCTGAAATACTCTCGGCCGCCGGCAAGCACGAAGAAGTGCGCACGATCATCAACGGTCTGCATGCGCCGCTCGCTGGTGATGAATACCCGTACAAGACAGCATTTCGCGCGCGAGTACAGAAATTGTCGAACGACTTGCCTGGCGGGCGACGCTAGGCGCGCGCCCAGGTCGAATTTGGAGAGACGGCGAAGGCGAGTCATCGATTCGCGCGCCGTCGCTGCAGGCAATCCGCTATCTTGAGCTACCCGCGTCATTGGAAACCTGTCGCGTTGCCGGGACGAACAGAGTGGGAACTCGCGAGTTCTTCCTCGACTCCTAACCTGACCTTTTCAGTAGGGTGAGGCTCGGGATGCGAGCGGCACGCGCAATTCTTTTCTTCGCGGCGATTTTCTCGATTGGCGACGCAAGTGCGGTATTCGCACAGTCGTCGAATCAGCAGGATACGCATGCATCCTATGGACTGAACCACCTGATTCGCGATGTGTGCCACAAATCGGTCGTTCTGCTTGACGAGGATGCCAATCACGGCGCTGCGAACGCGCTCGAAATCAAGGTCGAACTGGTCAAGCAGCTGATCGACGAATGTGGCTACTCGGCAGTGTTTTTCGAAAGTCAGGTTTACGATTTCCTCGATCTGGAAGCGGCCTTCGCATCGCACACGGCGACGCCCGAACCCCTCGCTGACGCCGTCGGAGGCCTGTGGTCGACGACGAGTGAATTCGAGCCGCTGCAGGCATTCCTTTATGCGCAAGCGGCGCGCGGTCGCGTCCGTTTAATGGGCCTCGATCCGCGCCTGGGCGAAGCAACCGCGCTTTTCGCGCGCGAGCGTCTGACGCTGCGCTTGGTGCGCAGCTTGCGAGAACCAAGCCGCGACGAATGCGCGGTCGCGATCCAACGCAATGCGAACTGGCAATACGATGATGCCAACCCCTACGGCCCCGACGCGGTGAGGCAACTCAAGAGCTGCGCAGAGGATGTTCGATCGGCGTACGCGTCGAGAAAAGACGCAGTTCATGCGACGCGCGAAGACCGCGACATGGCGGTCAATTTCTCACGCTATGTCGAGATCATTGCGGAAAAGAACATTCGTGGGAACGACGCGATCGCGCAATGGCCGACAACTTCGAATGGGCGAAGTCGCGCCTGCCCAAGGATGCGAAAAGCATCGTCTGGGGCGCCACGGTGCATGCCGCCAAGCAGCTACCGGCTGGATCGAAGCGGGGCGAACCGATGGGTTCATACCTTCATCGCGCGCTCGGCGACACCGCCGCCGTCATCGGATTCACAGCACGGTCGGGACACGTCTCACGACTTGGTGCGACGCAGAAGGATATCTCTCCGGCATCGTCTGATTCGATCGAGAGTCGTGCGCTGGCGGGCTCCAGCGAGAATTTGCGCTACCTGGATCGCAAGCAACTGCAGACGCTCGGAAACGCGCCCGCTCATCCAATCGACTTCGGTCAGGTGCAAGCTGCCGACGGGAGTACCGTGCTGGATGGCCTGCTGGTGTCGAGGGAAGAACGTCCGCTCGTGCGAGTGCGCCCGGCTAAACCGCAACAGTGATTGGGTGCCAAGCCGGCGCGGCGCGAGCGCTTGCGCCAACAATGAATTGTCGGGACCTACTCCCGAGTCATTTCCATTCGTACAGCGTGTAATACACCGGCGAAACCGGCCCCTCGTTCGGGTCGCGCACGAGGCGACCGCTGCCATCGCTGGCCATGAAAGTTTGCGTCGGCCCGGTCTGCGGCACGATCTTGATCATCCAGACGTGGCCGCGATCGCGATACTCCTCGACGGTGTCGTCGCCTTGCTGGCGTTTCGTGACCTGGCTTTCGGCAATTCGTTGGGCATTCGCTGAGGAGTCGCGCGATGCCTTGTCGCGCACCAGGCGTGCATCCGGCTTCGGCAATGGTGCAAGCGGATCTTCGTCTGCGCTGGCTGCGGATGCTGGCGCGGCGTCCTTGGTGGGCGCCTCGCTCGAGGTCACGCCGGGGTCGTTCATGCCAGGTGGTGGGGCCGTCTCGGTAGCGGGCGGTTTCTTCTGCGCCGCGTTGGCGGCGAAGCCCGTCGTCATGGCGAGCAGCGTGGCAACGACGAGTATGCGAAGAGTCGGTTTCATGGGGTGCCTCCTGGGGATGCAAGCAGACTAGCAGACGGACGCGAATTTGCGCTCGCCGTGCTGAATGACAGGCTTGACGGCAGTCAGCGTGCCCGCGTTGCGAACAGGGATGGATGGGAATCAATGCGCAATGGGGGTTTTGGCCGCCATCCTGCGTAGAGGAAGCGAGCGCGTCGGCAATCGCGGGCGCGAAGGTGTTCCTAGTAAACCACGGAGTCATATCGATGAACATTTCACGCTTGGGTTTCACGGCTTTGCTGGGCCTTGCTGCTGTCGTTCCTGTTTCTGCCAGTGCGCAAATGACGGCGCTGGCGCAGGACAGCGCTGTCACCGAGCAGCCGAGCATGATCCTGCCTTGGTACAACGGTGGGCTCATCAACATCGGCAGCGACACGGCCTGCCTGAGCGATCCGCCGATCGTCGAAATTCGCGTGCAGGGCTACACAGGGTTCTCGCTGGTACCGCCGAACTACACCCCTGCCGTCGGTGAGGTGTTTTACACGCATCTGGTGCTGAGCCATCCGGGCAACCCCTGCGCGGGTAGTGCAGTCGCCATAGAACTGTTGCTGCCCGCCGGCATAGCCCCGGCGAATTCAGTGGAGAATCCGGCGTTTTGTTTCGCCGTGTCGGGAGTCAGCAACCAGCTGTTCGACCTCGGCAACGATTCCGGTTACGGCTGCCCGCAAACCTATTCGCAGGGTCTGCAGGGTCTCGCGGTGATTCCGCCACACGGCGGTATTGGCGGCAGCGGTGCCTGGGGTATGGCGCGCGGCTTCTGGCTCGAACTGCTGATCCCCCTGCAGGCCAGCCAGCCGCAGTCCGGCAACCAGTCGATCGCGTGGCGGGTGAATCCAGATATCGGCGTGGTCGGCTACCCGTCCGTGCCGGCGCTGGTCAACAACGATGTGATCTTCCGCTACGCGATGGAAGATAATCAGCTGAGCCTCGACGTCTGCGGTATCACTCCGACGCCAATTGGGTGCTGACAACGGCTGCATGGCGTTGCAATCAGGCAGGGTGCGCGCCAAGCTGCGGACCCGTTGTCGCGCAGCCCTGCCATGTCGTCCTCCCGTCCGCGCCTCGTCCTGATTGACGGATCTTCGTATCTGTATCGCGCGTTTCATGCGCTCCCGCCGCTGACCAATGCCGCGGGTGAACCGACCGGTGCCCTGTTTGGCATCGTCAACATGTTGCGCGCGACGCTGAAGGCGCAGCCTGACTTTGCCGCCTTCGTGCAGGATGCGCCGGGTCCGACGTTTCGCGATGACCTCTACGCCGCCTACAAGGCCAATCGGGCCGCGATGCCAGATGACCTGCGTGCGCAGGTCGAGCCGATGCTGGCGATCGTTGCTGCGCTCGGTTTTCCTATCCTGCGCGTATCGGGAGTCGAAGCCGATGACGTGATCGGCACGCTGACCCGACAGGCGATCGCCGCGGGCATCGACGTGACCGTCTCAACCGGTGACAAGGATTTCGCGCAACTGGTCGTTCCCGGCATCGAGCTGGTCAACACGATGACCAATACGACGCTGGATACGGCCGGCATTGTCGAGAAATTCGGCGTGCGCCCCGACCAGATCGTCGACTACCTCGCGTTGATGGGCGACAGCGTCGACAACATCCCCGGCGTCGAGAAGTGCGGCCCCAAGACCGCCGCAAAATGGCTGGCCGAGTACGGCAGCCTCGACAATGTGATCGCGAACGCGGACAAGGTCGGCGGCAAGATCGGCGAGAACCTGCGCAAGGCGCTGGTGCAGTTGCCGCTGTCGAAGCAGCTGGCGACGATCAAGACCGATGTCGCGCTCGATCGCGGTCCGACTGAACTGAAACTGGTTTCGCGGGATGTCGAAGCGCTCCGCGCGTTTTACAAGCGCTACGAATTCAATGCGGCGTTGAAGGATCTGGAGGCGGCGGCGGTTCGCGCAGAAGGCGTCGCGGCTGA
>JBBRZD010000258.1:0-4101 GCA_038237055.1 Lysobacterales bacterium
AGGTTCTCGATCGCTGCGCGATCCACAGTGTCGGCGCCGAGCAGCGCAAGCACGTTGGCGTGCGCCGCGTGGAACTGCTGGTGCAGCGGCAGGCAATCGGCAACCGCCTGTTTCACCAGAGGTTCGATCTGCGCCTTCTGCGCATCGGTCACGTCGATCTCGGCATAGATGTGCCGCAGCATGTCATCGACGTGCGTGTCGACATCCGTAGCGGTCATGAGCGCATGGTGATGCCAGCCGACAGCACCGGTGCTCTGAGCGATCGCGGTTACGCCGGCGGTGATGGCAAGGCCAGCCAGCAAAGCGAGCGCCGCGGCGCGCTTGAAGTAACGGCGGGGAGTGGCGGTGGTTTGGTGGGAGGTATTCATCAGCAGGACTCCTTGGTGAGGGCGGGTGCCCGGTAAGGAGTCTGCTCGGCGCCGGTTGGCGGCTTTTGTCGCGCAGGTAAAGTTTTATGAAGCAGCAGCGATGCGGCCTTCAAGCCGCATCGCTGCCTGGTTACTGCTTAGGCGGGACGCGAGTAACGCTGGCCGCCGCCGTTGCGCTGCTGCGGCTTCTTGTTGCGCGAAGCCGGATGCGCTTCCGTGCCGTTGCTGACGTGCGGGCGGCGGGCATGACGCTGCTGCGGCGGACGCTGGTTCTGGGTCGGACGCGATGTGCCATCGACACGCAACGGACGCGTCGGCTCGAAACCGGCGATCGGCTCGATCGCGATTTCCTGCTTGAGCATGCGGCGGATGTCGCGCAGCAGACCTTCCTCGTCGCTGGAAACCAGCGAGATCGCAAGACCTTCGGCGCCAGCGCGGCCGGTACGACCGATGCGGTGCACGTAATCTTCGGCAACCATCGGAAGATCATAATTGATCACCATCGGCAGCTGATCGATATCCAGACCGCGTGCTGCGATATCGGTCGCAACGAGCACGGATACCTTGCCGCTCTTGAAGTCCTTGAGTGCACGCGTGCGTTGCGCCTGGCTCTTGTTGCCATGGATCGCGGCGGCACGCAGGCCGGCCTTTTCGAGCATCTGCGCAAGCTTGTCCGCGCCATGCTTGGTACGGCCGAACACCAGGGTCTGGCGCGCGTCATTCAGCAGCAGGTGCAGCAGCAGGTCGCGCTTGCGCGCGGCATCGACCGGGTGGATGCGGTGCGTGACCGTGGAGACGACGCTGTTCGGTTTGGCCACCTGGATCTCGACCGGATCGCGCATGAACTCGCCGGCAAGCGCCTTGATTTCCGGTGCGAACGTGGCCGAGAACAGCCAGGTCTTGCGGTTCTGTCGCGGCAACGCGGCGAGAATGCGCTTGATCGCGGGCAGGAAGCCCATGTCGAGCATGCGATCGGCTTCATCAAGGATCAGCACTTCGACGTTGGACAGGTTGACGCTGCGACGTTCCATGTGGTCCATCAATCGTCCCGGTGTGGCGACGACGATTTCGACGCCACGACGCAACGCATCGACCTGCGGCTGCATGCCGACGCCGCCGAACACGGTGGTCGAACGCACAGCCAGATGCTTGCCGTATGCGCGAATGCTTTCATGCACCTGCGCAGCGAGTTCGCGCGTCGGCGTCAGCACCAGCGCACGCGGCGTCTTCGGCATCGCCTGGCCACGCTTGGTTACATACAGATGATCGAGGAGGGGCAGCGAAAACGCCGCCGTCTTGCCGGTGCCGGTCTGTGCGCCAGCGAGCAGATCACGACCCTGCAACGCGACGGGTATCGCCTGCAACTGGATCGGGGTGGCTTCTGTGTAGCCCTGTTCGGCGAGCGCGCGCAGCAACGCGGGCGAGAGCCCGAGTGTTTCAAAAGACATTGGAAAACTCCTGGTGAAAAGTCCGCACACGGATGTGCGTTCTTTCTTTCTGACCATGAAGATCAGAAAAACCCCCAGCGTTCCCTGAAACCGCGCTGCAGGTACAAACGATTGGCGGATCGCACGACCCGAGCGGTCGAAGATTCCGAGTTTGAAGCGACGTGAGCCGAGCGGGTGCGGAACGTGGAGTGGATCGCCAAAGGCGGGTCCAGCGGTGCACGTCCCAAAGGGAAAATCGCGAAGCGGCGCAGCAAACAGGCCGCACAATACACGAAGCAGGGTGCGCAAGCTACTGATTTGGAAAAGAGCGCGACCCTGGATCGGCATGATGCGATGCATTTGACGACGGCGCGGCTCGCTGTCTACGCTGCGTCTCCCGTGTCATCACGCTTGCGTCCTTTCGAATGATCGCCACCTTGAGTCCGTATCCGCGACGGACGACGCTGGGCATGAATCCAAACCCATGAACGAACTGACGACAGCCGTGCGCCTCGATCTCTGGTTGTGGGCCGCGCGTTTCTTCAAGACGCGCGCGCTGGCGAAGAAGGCCATCGAAGGCGGCAAGATCGAGCTCGATGCGGCTGCTGCCAAGCCAGCCAGTACCGTGCATGTTGGCGGACGCATGAAGATCAGCCGCGGCGAGGAACGCTTCGAAATCGACGTGCTTGGCTTGAGCCAGGCGCGTGGACCGGCAAGCGTGGCGCAACGCCTGTACGCCGAAACGGAAGCGAGCCGATTTGCCCGCGCGCTGGCTGTCGAACAACGTCGACTTCAAAGCGCAGGCTACGCAAAACCATCGACCAAGCCGGACAAGCGCGCGCGCCGCCTGATCCATGCGCTTGGCGATATCGACGCGTTCTGAGATGCGTTGCGCGTCATGCGCATCGGTTCTGACGCGACTGAGTACGAACGGGTAAACTGCGGCCGCCCTGAGGTGACCGTCGGCGAGTTCGGCGGTTGAAACGGGAATCCGGTGCGGCTTGCGCAATCCAAGCGCAGCCAATTCCGGAGCTGCCCCCGCAACGGTAGGCGAGCTGTCGATCCACACGAAGTCACTGTGCTTGACGCACGGGAAGGCGTGGATCGGGAAGGTGCAAACCTTCGCTCGCAAGCCCGGAGACCGGCCTTTGGGCATTACCCGACATGCGGTGGGCGATGTCATGGGGCGGCTGCATTCGCACGTCCGCACCTCGTCTCCTGTCGCCTGTCCCTACGCCAACTACACCGCGCGGGCAGGCGCGGCCAAGGAGCTTGCAGTGCAATATCTATCATCCCGATTCCGCCAATCCGCATTGGCGGCCGCTTTGCTGTTCGCGTTCGCTCCGGCCCATGCCGACGAGACGCCCAGCGATCTCGACACCGTCGTCGTTACCGCCAGCCGTACCGAGCAGACAGAAGCGAACACGCTTTCCGCGATTACCGTGATCGATCGCGCCGACATCGAACGCTTGCAACCGCTTTCCCTGCAGGATCTCCTGCGCGGCACGCCCGGCCTCTCAATCGCCAACAACGGCGGCCCGGGCAAGAACACTTCCTTGTTTCTACGTGGCACCGAGGCCAGTCATGTGCTGGTGTTGATCGATGGCGTCAAGATGGGTTCGGCCACGGTCGGTCTGCCGGCGATCCAGGATATTCCTGTCGACCAGATCGAACGCATCGAAATCGTGCGCGGCCCGTTTTCCAGCTTGTACGGCTCGGAGGCGATCGGTGGCGTGATCCAGATCTTCACGCGTCGTGCGCACGGCACGTTCGAACCCAACTTGAGCTTCGGCGTGGGCAGCTATGGCGAAGTGCGCGGTGATGTCGGCATCGCCGGCAAGGGAGAGCAGGGGTGGTATTCGGCGCAACTGGCGCACGAGAACACTGACGGCATCAATTCCTGTCGCGGCAAACCATTTCCCGACGGAGCCGGCTGCTACGTCTACGAGCCCGACTTGGATGGCTATCGCAACACATCGCTGAGCCTGCAGGGCGGTTATCGCTTCAATGAAGCCTGGGACGCCGATGCGCACGTGCTGCGTACGGTCGGCTACACCGAGGTCGACGGCTCGTTCACGAACCAGGCCGATACCGAACAACATATCGCCGGCGCACGCCTGCGTTTCCGCCCGACCGACAAACTCACATTGACGTTGAATGCGGGCCAGAGCGCCGACCTCAGCGAGAACTTCGAGAACGGCGTCTACGCGAGCACCTTCAATACGCATCGCGACCTCGGTTCGCTGCAGGGCGATCTCGGCATTGCCGGCGGATTGCTGACGCTCGGCTACGACTGGCAGCGTGAC
>JBBRZD010000259.1:0-4094 GCA_038237055.1 Lysobacterales bacterium
TGTGCCATACCGCTTTCAACAAATGCACCTTGCGCGCGGCTGTCATGCAGGCCAATCGCTCGAGCGGCCTCGGTGCAACGATCATGCTCCCAGCCGGAACCTATGTGCTCACGCGACCTCCAAACGCTACCGACGACGAGACCGGTGGCGATCTGAACCTGACATCACCGGCGAGCGCCAATCCCGTCATCACGATTGATGGCGCAGGCGCATCGTTGTCGATCATCGACGCCAACCAGATGGACAGGGCAATTCATGTGGGATCGATGCGCACAGCCGTCATCAACGGCGTCACTATACGGGGCGGATTCACTGCCACAGCCGATGGTGGAGGAATCTACAACCAAGGCGCGCTGACGCTTGAGCGCGTCTACGTCACGCAAAACCAAGCCAGCGGATTGGGGGGCGGAATCAGCAATTCGAGCGATCTGGCGATCCGCGATTCCACATTCGTGGGGAATCTGGCGTTGGGCGGAGGCGGTCTTTTCAACGAGGGCACTACGTACATAACCCACAGCACATTTGCATTCAATACCGCCCAAGACATGGGCGGCGGCATCTACAACTATCGGCAACTGGTGCTGGTCGACGGCACGGTGGCCGGGAACGAATCGTTGAGGAATGGTGGCGGAATCTACGCCGTGGAAAATCCGGACGCCGCTACCAACATCTATAGCTCTACGATCGCGTACAACGATGCCGACGAGGACAACGACTCGATCGGGTCCGGCGGAGGTGTCTTCATCTCATCCAATCTTGGCGGTACCTTCAACATCCGCAATACCCTGATCGCTGGAAACACAGTCGGCAACGCGCCTTATCCCGACGATTGCGCGGTTGACGGCGGTGGACTGCTGTTTTCGTACGGACGCAACCTGCTTGGCACGAGCGATGGCTGTAGCGTGTTGACCGTATCAGGTACCTGGAATTTCCTCCATTCACTCAGCGTTCTCGGCGAGTTGCGGGATAACGGCGGTCCAACCCAGACGGTCGCGTTGTTGAGCGGCAGCAATAACAACGCGATCGACGGCGGCGACCCGACATTCGGCTGCACTGATCAGAACGGTAATACCATCCCCACGGACCAGCGCGGTTACGCGCGCAAGGTCGGCAGCGCGTGCGACATCGGCGCCTACGAATTCGATCCCGACCGCATTTTCACCAATGGATTCGATTGACCGTTGAGCTTGCAGGGACAGCCGACCGCGCCAGCGGTTCTTTGTTCATTACTCTAGGCAAGCCAGTCGCGCGGCTTCAGATAGTCCGCGAGCCTCGCCTCGGCGCTACCCGGCTCCGGCGTGTACCCATACTCGAAACGCACGCGCGGAGGGAGGCTCATCAGGATCGATTCGGTACGCCCGCCCGATTGCAAGCCGAACAAGGTGCCGCGGTCATAGACGAGGTTGAATTCGACATAGCGACCGCGCCGGTACAACTGGAATTCGCGTTCGCGCTCGCCATAAGGCGTGTTCTTGCGGCGGTCCACGATCGGCAAATATGCCTCCAGAAACGCATTTCCGACCGCGCGCGTGAGTCCGAAGCAGCGATCGAATCCGCCGGCGTTGAGATCGTCGAAGAACAAGCCGCCAACACCGCGGGTTTCGCCGCGGTGCTTGATCGAGAAATATTCGTCGCACCAGTGCTTCCAGCGTGGATAGACGTCATCGCCGAATTCGGCACACGCTTCGCGTGCAACCGTGTGCCATTGCACGATGTCTTCGTCGAACGGATAGAACGGCGTCAGGTCGAACCCGCCACCGAACCACCATGCGCGATCGTGGCCAGGCTTTTCCGGTTGCGCCTCGAAATAACGCACATTCATGTGCGCAGTAGGCAGGTACGGATTTTTCGGGTGCACGACCACCGATACGCCCATTGCGGTCCACGGACAATCGGCAAGCTCGGGTCGATGCGCGCTCGCGGCCGGTGGCAGACGCGCACCCGACACCTGCGAAAAATTGACACCACCCTGCTCGAACACTGCTCCGTTCTTCAACACGCGCGTACGTCCGCCGCCGCCCTCGGCGCGCTGCCAGGCGTCTTCCACAAAGCGCGCGCCGCCGTCGGCCGATTCGAATGCGGCGCAGAGGCGATCCTGCAGGTCGTTCAGGAATATGGCCACCGCTCCGGTCTGCTGCGTTTGCATGTCGTGCCGTGTCCGTGCGAATTGGAGCCCGCGTGAATGTTAGCAGCGAAGCCTGGCCTTCCAGCCGAACCCAGGGTGGCAGCGGCATCGCAGCTCCGCTGACGTTGCCAGACGGCCGCTGTGTCATAATTTTCGGCCCACTCGCCACCCCATCGCCGCGTGCCTCACCCGATTCCACCTCTTGCGATCACCGCCTGCACCGCAACGTCGGCGCTGGGTCATGGCCGCACCGCCCACGCTGAAGCCCTGCGCACCCGTCGCGGCGGGCTGCGCGACAACGATTTCACGAGCGCGCCGCTGACATGCGCGATCGGCCGTGTCGACGGCCTGGAGGAGCTGGCATTGCCTGCCGCGTTTGCCGATTACGATTGCCGCAACAACCGACTCGCCTGGCTCGGCCTCGGTGCTGATGGTTTTCTGGATGCCGCGCGTGCGGCCATCGAGCGATACGGTCCCGCGCGCGTGGCGCTCGTTGTCGGTACGTCGACCGCGAGCATTGGCGCGACCGAGGAGGCCTACCGCGATCTGCATGACGGGCATTTCGAACCGCACTTCCGCAATCCGTTCCTGCACACGCCGCACTCGCTCGGCCTTTTTCTCGAAGCCGCGCTTGGTACGCGTGGGCCCTGCCTCACCGTCGCGACCGCATGCTCGTCGAGTGCAAAAATCTTCGCGAAGGCCGAACGCATGATTCGCCTCGGACTCGTCGACGCGGCGATCCTCGCTGGCGTCGACACCTTGTGCGGCAGCGTGCTGTACGGCTTCAACGCGCTGGAACTCGTCGCGCCCGAACCGTGCCGGCCGTTCGATGCGGGCCGCCGCGGTATCTCGATCGGGGAAGCGGCGGGTTTCGCCCTGCTCGAACGCGACGGCGAAGCGGGCTTGCCGCGCCTGATCGGCTACGGCGAAGCCTCGGACGCGCATCACATGGCGACGCCGCATCCGCAGGGTTTGGGCGCGCGTCTCGCGCTCGCCGACGCGCTTGCACGTGCGGGGCTCGTCCCCGCCGATGTCGACTACATCAACCTGCACGGCACGGCGACGGTCAAGAACGACGAAGTCGAAGCAGCGCTGGTCGCGGATACATTTCCGGCGAACACGCGCGCAAGTTCGACCAAAGGCTGGAGCGGCCACACCCTTGGCGCCGCCGGCATTCTCGAATCGCTGCTGACCCTTCTCGCGATGGAACAAGACCTGGTGCCCGGCACTTTGAATAGCACCACGCCCGATCCACAGTGCGGTCCGCAAATCGCATTTGCGAACGAAACACGCTCGATCCGTGTCGCGCTGAGCAATTCGTTTGGCTTCGGTGGCAATAATTGCACGCTGGCCTTTGGCGCGGGACGAACCGTATGAACTCGGACCGCGCCGCTATCGATAGCCTGATCGTGCATGTCGAAGGCATTGGCTGGTGGTCGCCTGGCCTTGCGGACTGGAACGCGGCGGCGCAGGCATTGCGTGAAGACCGTTTGCCGGAGCCGTGCAACGCTCGACCAAGCGCAACGATTCTTCCTCCAAACGAGCGTCGCCGTGCACCGGAGCCGGTCCTGCTCGCCTGCGACGTGGGCGCCCAGGCGTGCACGATGGCGGCGCGCAACCCGGCGGAGTTGCCGAGCGTGTTCGCCTCCTCGCACGGCGATATAGCGATCACCGACGATCTTTGCACGACGCTTGCGCACGAGCCGCTGCAACTTTCACCGACGCGCTTCCACAATTCCGTGCACAACGCAGCGGTCGGTTACTGGACGATGGCGGCGCATTGCCATGCCGCGTCGAGCGCAATTTCCGCCTGGCACGGCAGTTTCGCCGCAGGACTGCTGGAAGCCGCAATTCAGTCGCACACGGAACAGACGCCGGTGCTGTTTGCCGCGTACGACAATGCATTGCGCGGTCCGCTCGTCGACTTCATACCGGGCAGCGTTTCCTTCGGCGTGGCGCTCGTCGTGAA
>JBBRZD010000260.1:0-4088 GCA_038237055.1 Lysobacterales bacterium
GGTCTTATGCGGTATTAGCGTAAGTTTCCCTACGTTATCCCCCACAACAAGGCAGATTCCGATGTATTCCTCACCCGTCCGCCGCTCGCCACCCACAGTATTGCTACTGCTGTGCTGCCGCTCGACTTGCATGTGTTAGGCCTGCCGCCAGCGTTCACTCTGAGCCAGGATCAAACTCTTCAGTTGAAATTGCAGACTTTCAGGCCGAAGCCCTTCCGTCAAACCTCTGAGCGTGAACCAAGCCAAGCGTTTCAAACATTACTGTTATTGCACTTGCTTGGACGCGCTTTGTTTCTTGGACTTTCATCCACCACAAGGCGCCCACACAAGTTACCTGCGCACACTGTCAAAGATCGTTTGCGTGCAAGGCTTTTCGGCCTTGCGCCCCAAGACATTTCGTTCAAGGGAGCCGCACAGTTTACATCGAATTTCGTTTCCGTCAACACCCTGAAGCGACTTTTTTCGCTTCGCGACGCTCGACTTTCGCCGGGCGGCGCCTTCGTCGTTTTCGCTCTTTCGAGCTTCGTCGTCGAAGGGGGGCGCATCTTACATCCGATTGCCGTTTCGTCAATGCCCGCGGAGCAAATATTTTGCGCCGCGTTTCAAACGATCCCGGAGGGATGCCCCTGCGCCGATTGGCCGGTTCAGGCCTCTCAATGAAGGGCCGCGAATCCTACAACCAAATGCCGATTCGTCAAGCCCTCTGCGCAAATATTTTTCGACTCGATCCCGCGCCGAATCCGCGCGCGCCTCTAACGTCTGTCAGATAGCGATCAACCGCACGCGAGCGAACGCGCGCTTGCCGATCTGCAGCAGATGTTCACCGCCTGCCTGCAGGGCCAATTCGCGGTCTTCTACAACGGCGCCATCAATGCGCAGCGCACGCTCAGCCATCTTGCGCGTGACTTCGGAATTGCTTGCCGCGAGCTTTGCTGCGACGAACAACGGCGCAATGCGGATTCCCGCTGCCGGCACAGGGACATCAAGCAGGGGCAGGTCAACATCGACGCGCTGCTCGCGCACCAAAGCTGTCCATTGCTCAATCGCCAGGTCCGCCGCCGCCGAATTGTGGAAACGAGCCGCCAGCTCACGCGCCAGCGCCGTTTTTGCGTCGCGCGGATGCAGCGCGCCGGAAGCGACGTCACGCTTGAGGCCTTCGATATCTGCCGACGAGCGCTCAAGACTCAGCAATTCATACCAGCGCCACATCAGCTTGTCGTCGATCTTCATCGTTTTGTTGACGATGTCGATCGCGGGCTCATTGATTCCGATGTAGTTGCCGAGCGACTTCGACATCTTGTGCACGCCGTCCAGGCCCTCCAGCAGAGGCATGGTCAACACGATCTGTGCCGGCTGACCCGCATCCTCCTGCAGTGCGCGTCCCATCAGCAGATTGAACCGCTGGTCGGTCCCGCCAAGCTCGACGTCCGCATGCAAGGCAATCGAGTCGTAGCCCTGCACCAGTGGATACAGGAACTCGTGGATGGCGATCGATTGCTGCGCGGCGTAACGCTTGGCGAAGTCGTCGCGCTCGAGCATGCGCGCGACCGTGTGCTTGGCCGCTAGGCGGATCATGTCCGCCGCCGTCATCTTGCCGAACCATTCCGAGTTGAAGCGGACTTCGGTGCGCTTCGCGTCGAGCACCTTGAATACCTGTTCGGCATAAGTTTTCGCGTTCGCCTCGATGTCGTCGCGGGTCAGAGGCTTGCGGGTGACATTCTTGCCGGTCGGATCGCCGATCATTCCGGTGAAATCACCGATCAGGAAGATCACCTGATGCCCCAGATCCTGGAACTGGCGCATCTTGTTGAGCAGCACTGTATGGCCGATATGCAGATCCGGCGCGGTGGGATCGAAGCCGGCCTTGATCCGCAATGGGCGGCCCAGCTTGAGCCGGGCCTCCAGTTCCTCGCGCTTGATGATTTCGTCGGCGCCGCGACCGATCAGGTCGAGCGCGGCTTGCGTATCCGTCATGGAATTCCCTTCGCAGGTCGCGCGCCGCAGGGACGACAACTGCAAGCATGCTGATCATGAATGAAGTGGCGACTCGAAACGGGCGCCACAGTTAATAATTCGTTAGTCAATGATTGTTCGCAAGTCATTGACGCTATTGGCATTGACGCCAGCGGCAAAACACAATTATGGTACCCGGCGATTGACCGGAATGCGACCCGTGACCGACCTCCAGAACGAACTGCCACCCACCCGCCGCAAGACCCGTCGTTTCGCGATCCGGCGTCAGGCGCAGCGCAGGCATTTCCATTTTTATTCGCGCGTATCCAATTGGACGTTCCTGCAGAACGTCACGGCCTCGCCGGTCAGCTGGCGTGCGGAGCACTGGATCCTGGGAGGCGTAGCGCTGCTGTTGACCGCCCTGGTCGGCATCGTGATTCCGACTTGGGCGAACGCAACGCGTCACGACGCGGCGCCCACACCTTACACGACGATGGCGCTGGACCTGCCTCAACTGCCGCCAGGCGCCGAGGCTGACGCGACGATCGGTGCCTATGGCGCGAATGGCGCCGAGCCCAACTGGCGTATCGTCAATGTTCGCGCGGGCCAATCGTTGTCCGACATCTTTCACGAGCAGGGTCTCGGGCCAACCGACCTGCAGCGGGCGCTCGATTCACAGGGCGACGCGTCGGCATTACGCCATATCCGACCCGGCCAGGAATTCGCCTTCGCACGTGATGAGAGCGGCGCGCTGACCGCCATGCGCTTCGAGCGCGGCGACGCGACGCGCGTGGTGCTGCATTTCAATGCTGCCGGTGTCACCGAATCCGCGGTGGAACGCGCGGTGGAGCGTCGAACGCATGTAGCGCATGGCGTCGTGACGCGCTCGCTGTTTTATGCCGGCGAACAAGCTGGCCTCACCGATGCGATGGTGCTCAAACTCGCCAACGCGTTCGGCTACGACATCGATTTCGCCCAGGATCTGCGCGAGGGCGACAGTTTCAGTGTGGTTTATGACGACATCTACCGCGAAGGCGAGCACCTGCGCGATGGCGACATCATCGCCGCCACCTTCATAAACCAAGGCAAGCGCTACACGGCAATCCGCTATACAAATACGGATGGCGAAACGATGTTCTACACCGAGGCAGGACGTCCACTGCGCAAGTCGTTCCTGCGCACGCCGGTCGAATTCACGCGCATTTCCTCAACGTTTTCGACCGGGCGCATGCACCCGATCCTTGGTTACATGCGCGCACACAAGGGCGTCGACTATGCAGCACCCACCGGTACGCCAATCCGGGCCGCCGGGGACGGCAAGATCGTCTTTCGCGGCTGGAAGTCTGGTTACGGCAACTTCGTTATCGTGCAGCACAACGCGCACATCAGCACCGCCTACGGCCACATGTCGCGTTTTGCAAACGAGCAACTCAGCCAGCACGTCAAACAGGGGGAGACCATCGGTTATGTCGGCATGACCGGCCTCGCCACGGGCCCGCACTTGCACTACGAATTCCGCATTGATGGCGATCACCGCGACCCACTGACCGTCACCTTGCCACCTCCAGAGCCGTTGCCGGCAACCCAGTTGGCGCGATTCCGCCAGTCGAGCGCACCGATGATGGCCAAGCTCAAACTGGTTGACGGCATCCAGCTTGCCCGCGCCGGCAACTGAGGGGGGCGTGCCTGCAATCTGGCTGGGGCTGATTTCCGGCACCAGCGCGGATGGCATCGACGCGGCAATCGTGCGTTTCGGGCCGCAACTGGAAATCATTGCATCGCAAACCCTGCCCTACCCGGCCGCCCTGCGCGAACGGGTACTCGCGCTCGCGCGAAGCCGCGCATCGATCACGCTCGATGATTACGGCCGCCTAGATGTCGAGATCGGCGAGAGTTTTGCCGCTGCCGCCATGGCCGTACTTCACGCATCGGGAATCGAGGCGGCACGCATCGCGGCAATAGGCTCACATGGCCAGACGGTGTGCCATCGCCCAACCGGGCCGTATCCTTTCACGCTGCAGATCGGCGATCCGAGCGTCATTGCCGAGCGCACAGGTATCACAACCGTCGCCGACTTCCGACGCGCCGATGTCGCCGCGGGCGGCCAAGGCGCGCCTCTGCTGCCGGCCCTGCAC
>JBBRZD010000261.1:0-4068 GCA_038237055.1 Lysobacterales bacterium
CAAGGCGATCTCGGCTGTGGTCGGCTTCATTCCGATCAGTTTCGGCGAGACATGCATCTTTCAGCCGATCGACGTCGACCTGGCAGGTACCGGCAGCGCATCCGGTCTGGACCTCTCCGACAATGGTTTCGCAATCCCGACGGTAGCCCCGACCGATTGCAACAACTACGGCAGCCAGGTCAACAGCGGTCTGACGGGCAGTAACAACAGCCTGCAAATGCATATGGCCGGAAATTTCACCCCGCCGCCCAACAACGACACGATATTCAAGAATGGATTCGACACACCCGGCGTCATTGAATGAATCCATTGCTGATCCGCAACGCGCACGTATTCGCGCCGCACGCGCTGGGTATGTGCAACCTGCTGCTCGGCGGTGGTCGCGTGTTGTGGATCGGCACGGATGCGATGGATCTGCCTGCGGCGCTCGGGCTCGCGACGATCGATCTTGAAGGTCGTCGCCTGATTCCCGGTCTGATCGACGGCCACGTGCATGTGACGGGTGGCGGCGGCGAAGCGGGTTTCCGCACGCGCGTGCCGCCGCTCGGAATTTCACGCTTTACGCGCGCCGGCATCACAACGGTCGTTGGTCTGCTCGGTACCGACGACACCGCGCGCGGTCCGCGCGAATTGCTCGCGACGCTGTATGCGCTGCGCGAGGAAGGTCTCACAGCGCACGGCTACACCGGCGGCTATCATGTTCCACCGACGACGTTGACCGGCAGCGTTCGCGGCGATCTGGTCTTCATTGAGGCTCTGATCGGCGTCGGCGAGATTGCGCTGAGCGATCATCGATCGAGCCAGCCGACGTTGGACGAGTTGTTGCGCCTTGCTTCTGACGCACACGTCGCCGGACTCATGACCGGTAAGGCCGGCATCCTGCATTTGCATCTGGGCGATGGTCCGCGCGGACTCGACCTCGTGCGCCGTGCGCTCGCAGAAAGCGAATTGCCGCCGCGCGTGTTTCATCCCACTCACGTAAACCGGCGCAAGGGCTTGTTCGAGGAAGCGCTGGATGTCGCGCGTGGCGGCAGCACAATCGACATCACCGCATTTCCTGTCGAAGACGGCGAAGATGCATGGAGCGCAGCCGATGCACTGATCCTGGCGCTCGATCGTGGCGTGCCAGCGACCAATCTGACGATCAGCTCTGACGCAGGCGGCTGCCTGCCGTGCTTCGATGCGCAGGGGCACGTCTCACACATGGATGTCGGCGATGCCGGTGCGCTGCTGCAGTCGCTGCGCGAAATCGTCGAACGCGGCGTACCACTGGAGCGCGCGCTGCCAGCCTTCACCAGCAATCCCGCACGTCTGCTCCGGCTCGGCGCCAAGGGCAATCTCCTCGTCGGCGCCGATGCGGACATGGTCGCGCTGGATGAATCCGGCGCGGCACGCGACGTGATCGTCGGCGGCGTCGTGCATGTGCGCGATGGCCAGTGCGTGCGCAGAGGCACCTTCGAGACCGGCGCATTAGCGTGATTAGGGTGCGAGGCATGCACCCCATTCCCGCCCAACCCTACCGTTGAAAGGGAGGGCTTTAAGCCACTTCGAAACTCGCTCGAATCTGCCCAGAGATTGCGAGCGAGCCGCGCTCCGTGTACAGATAGTCCGTCCATTACTTTGAAACAGCGAGAGCGCCAGCATGTGTCCCAGCAAGGTCCGCGACGGAACAGAGCGCGGCTGGATAGTCCCGATCGGCGGTGCCGAGGAAAAGGAAAACGACCCGCGCATCCTCAAGCGCTTCGTCGACCTGTGCGGCGGCGCCGATGCCGATATTGTCGTGATACCGACCGCGAGCCAACTCGCCGACACCGGTTCGCGTTATGAGCAGATTTTTTCCGAGCTGGGCGTCGGCCGTGTCACCGCGCTCGATTTCGATACGCGGCGCGACACCGCGGAGCGCAGCCGCCTCGAGCGACTGGGTGAGGCCAGCGGCATTTTCTTTACCGGCGGCAACCAGCTGCGCCTGTCGACGATGCTCGGAGGTACGCCGATTGCGAAGCTGATCCGCACGCGCAACGCGTACGGCGTCCACGTCGGTGGCACCAGCGCGGGAGCCAGCATCCTCAGTGAGCACATGATCGCGTTCGGCAAGGAAGGTGGCTCACCCACGGCTGCGAGCGTGCGTCTCGCGCCGGGACTGGGTCTCACCAACCGTTTCGTGATCGATCAGCACTTCCGTCAGCGCGATCGCCTCGGCCGATTACTTGCGGCGCTCGCCTACAACCCTTTCGCGATCGGTATTGGGCTCGACGAGGACACCGCCGCGTTCATTCGTCCGGACAATACGCTGGAGGTCGAAGGCAGCGGCACGGTCACGGTCGTCGATGCGGGCGGGTTGCAGTTCTCCTCGATGGACCAGGCCGGCGAGGACGCGCCGGTCTGCCTGCTTGGACTGAAGATCCATATCCTCACAGCTGGTGCGACGTTCAACTTGCACACGCGTAATGCGAGTGCGGGGTCATTGGCGACATCCAAAAAGATCCACTGAAAAGGGGCTCCACGCCCTTGGGGAGTTTTTCAGCATGCGTGTCCTTGAACGCTCGGTTTTCGTTGGCCCCTCGCTGTACGCGCATTTTCCCGTTATCCGGCTTGAACTGGACCTGGGCGAACTCGAACAATGGCCGACCGGGCGTCTCGGCGCCACCTTCGTCGATGGCCTCGTCGCTACATTGCCGGGACTTCAGCAACACGGCTGCTCCTACCGCGAACCCGGCGGCTTCATCCGGCGCATGCGCGAAGGCGAGGGAACCTGGCTCGGGCATGTGCTCGAACATGTCGCGATCGAATTGCAGAATGTAGCCGGCGAAGACGTCACCTTCGGCAAGACGCGCAGTGCCGACAAGCCCGGCGTGTATTCGGTCGTTTACGAATACACGCAGCGCGAGGAAGGCATCGCGGCTGGAGACCTCGCGCTGCGCCTGCTCAATTCGCTGCTGCCCGAGGAGCTGCGCACACGCAACAGCGTGCCCGACAATTGGGAATGGCCGATTGCGCGCGACGAATTCATCCGCTACGCGCAACGGCGAGCGCTGGGTCCGTCTACTGCGTCGCTGGTGCGCGCCGCCGAAGAGCGCGACATTCCGTGGCTGCGGTTGAACGATCAGTCGCTGGTGCAATTGGGACATGGCAAATACCAGCAGCGCATCCAGGCGACAGTCACTGGCAAGACGCCGCACATCGCGGTGGAGCTGGCGAGCGACAAGGAGGAGACGAACAAGATCCTCGCTTCGCTCGGTCTGCCGGTGCCAAAGCAGGAACTCGTGCAGAACGAGGAAGGCGCGTTGCGCGCGGCCCGCAGGCTCGGTTTCCCAGTCGTGACCAAGCCGTACAACGGCAACCACGGGCGCGGTATTTCGATTCGGCTGATGAACGACGACGAAGTGCTCGCCGGCTTTTCCTCGGCGCGCGAGCATTCGCGTTCGGTCATCGTCGAGAACTTCGTCGAGGGCGACGATCACCGCCTGCTCGTGGTCAATGGCGAACTCGTCGCGGCGACAAAACGCACGCCGGGCCACGTCGTTGGCGACGGTGCGCGCACGATTGCCGAGCTGGTCGAGATCGTGAATCAGGATCCGCGCCGTGGCATCGGTCACGAAAAGGTCCTGACGCGTCTAGAACTCGATGCGCAGGCGACGATGATGATGGACCGCGTCGAGTACACCGCGACATCGGTGCCGAAGACGGACGAGATCGTTTACCTGCGTTCGACCGCAAATCTCTCCACCGGCGGCACCGCGACCGACGTCACCGACATCATCCATCCGGACAACCGCGACATGGCGGTGCGCGCAATCCGCGCCATTGGGCTCGACGTCGGTGGCGTCGATTTCCTTTCGAAGAATATTGCCGAGAGCTACAAGACGATCGGCGGCGGCATCTGCGAGGTCAATGCCGCGCCGGGTTTCCGCATGCACGTTGCGCCAAGCGAAGGCACGCCGCGTGATGCGGCCGGGCCGGTGATCGACATGCTGTTCCCGGCCGGCACGCCGGCGCGCGTGCCGATTGCGGCGATCACCGGCACCAACGGCAAGACCACCACGGCGCGCATGCTCGCGCACATCACGA
>JBBRZD010000262.1:0-4037 GCA_038237055.1 Lysobacterales bacterium
ACCGCATCGCGTGATGCGATTGAAGCTCGATCCGACCGGGCACAAGGTAACGAATGCGATGCCGCTGGATGTCGCCAATTCGGCTTTCAGCCTGCCCACTTACGGCGCGATCGACGGTGATGGCCTGTATTTCGTCGCCAACAGCCAGAAGAACGCTTACGGTAGTTATGGCACGCTAAACGACAATGCCAAGCTCGAACCCGTAAAGATATTCCGCAGCGATTTGCGCTTTGCATGGAAGGAAGGTGGCGTCGCAGCGCCCGGTACGATGTCGCAGACGCCGGCAGTTGAGGCCAAGCCGCAAGGCCAGTTCGGCAATGTCGATGCAGGCGTGCAATCGGCTCCTGCACACTGACCCCGTTGGTGCGCGTGCGCCTTCTGAACGCGCAGGCGCGCAAACTCACAGCCAGCCGGCGCGCTTGAGCACCCAGTACAGCACGCAGCAGATTCCGGCGGTGACACTGATCATCGCTGGATAAGCCCATGGCTGATCGAGCTCGGGCATGTGGTGGAAATTCATCCCGTACCAGCTCGCGAGCAAGGTCGGCGCCGCCAGCAGCGCGGCCCAGCCAGCGAGACGCTTGACGATTTCGCCCTGCGCAACGGTGACCAGGGCGAGGTTTACGCTGAGCGCAGCCGTGAGCATTTCGCGCATCGTGTCGGTCGATTCATTGATGCGCGCAGCATGATCGTAGACATCGCGGAAATAAGGCCGCACTTCGTCGCGAATCAGGGTTGGATACTGGCGGGTCAACTGGTTGAGGATGTCCTGGATCGGCGCGATCGCCAAGCGCAGGTTCACCAGTTCTTTCTTCAATTCGTACAATCGGCGGATGGTCTCGCGCTTGAACGTGTCCTGGAAAACTTCCTCCTCCAGCTCCTGCAGGTCCTCGCGGAACTCGCGCACGATCGGGAAGAAGTTGTCGACGATGAAGTCGAGCACGGCATACAACGAATAGCTGGGGCCGAGTGCGAGCATGTTCTGAGCCTGCTCGCATCCGCGCCGTGCGCTCGCGTAGGACAGCGAAGCGCCGTGGCGAATCGTCACGATGTAGCGCGGGCCGACGAAGACATGCGTTTCGCCGAAGGCGATCTTGCCGGCTATGACCTGCGCGGTATGCGCGACGATGAACAGCGATTCGCCGTAGACCTCGATCTTCGCGCGCTGGTGCGCGTTATGCGCATCCTCCACCGCGAGTTCATGCAGACCGAATTCCTCGCGCAGTTTTTGCAGCAACTCTTCGGTCGGTTCGTGCAGGCCGACCCAGACCCATTCGTCGGGCGTCTCCAGCACGTCGCTGATCGCCTCGACCGTGATGTCGCGCAGACGTCGTCCATCGGCGGAATAGGCGACGCAGTTGACGACCATCGGGTCGGTGCAGGTCGGGTCGGTCGGCAGGCATTTCGAGTCATTATCCATCCGCGCATCATGCCGCGGCGAACGGGACGACGGCAATCGCGCAAGTCGATTATCCGCGGCAGCCGAGATACGCATCCGCGCTCGCAGCCCAGCGGGTGTGGAGCGCGGCAGAGCGTTCTTGCGCCTCTCCCTTTTCGGAGTCGGTCATCCGATTTTCTGACTGAACACGGCTTGCGCCGACTGGGCAATGTAGGAAATTTGCGGCTGACCCGATTCGAAGCAACCCGCCTGCGCGAGTTGGAGCCGATAGAGCGCCCAAGCGTGCGCCTCGATCGGTTGCGCAGTTGCAGTCAGATCGGCAATTTGAAGCGCCAGCGTCGACCATTCGCCAATGCCGGCCGCTTGCTCGACCCAGACAGCGGCTGCGGCACGGTCGGCGTCGAAAAAGCCACATCCATCGTGCAGGCAGAGCGCCAGGAACACGACTGCATCTCCGTCACCGTCGGACGCGAGCCGTTCGAGCATCGCGCGTCCCTCGCTCTGTTCGGCGACGTTGCGCGATTTCGTCAGGCGCTCCGCAAGCGCGCGGCGCGATGGTGTGTCGTCGAGTTCTCCGGCCAGCCTGCGCAGATCTCCAATGGCCTCAGCGTCATCGTCATCGTCCTGCGCGGCCGCGAGCTGGAGCTGTGGATCGTCTGCGTTGAAGAAACGGTCGATCGTCATCAGCGCAAAGCCCATGATTCCTCCCACACCTTCGCAATCGCCGATCCGGGTGGCCTGCCGCTGCTGGATTTCTGTGTCGAGCGCACGGACGAAACGCGTCCAGTCCTCGGGCAGCCCGTCGACTAGATGATTGACGTACGAGGGGTGAGTGGGCGCGCCAGCGGAAGCGAGCAAGGCCATGTTCGTGCAGTCGTTGGCCAGTTTCAGGGCAGCGATCGCGGAGGCGCTGTCGCTGTCTCGGGCACGCGCGGTCAGCCCTTTCCAGGCATCGGCTGGAGGAAGGCGCATCAGTCGCGCCGCATCCGTGCCCATGAGGCGCGCATTCTTTTGCTCGATGACGTCGGAACTGACAGCGGACCACGTGCGGCCGCTCGCGACCGGATCGGCCGAGATCGCTTGTCGTGCGACCGCTCGCGACGGTTGGGCGGCAACAGAGGCGGCATCGTGTTCAGCGAGAGGCAGTTGCCGGATGGCTGGACTGGTCGCCCGATGTGGCGGGTGATGACGGTGCCGTATAAACGCGGCACCACCGACCGCGATGACAACGACGATCACCGCAAGCCAGCGGCCCCGCGTCATGGCGTGCGGATCGTGGAGCCCGCTCGCGTCTGCATCACCAGCGCAAGCGCGATATGGATCGGCAGGAACAGTACGATCCACTGTAAGTTCGCCTGCGCGAAAGACGGCAGGATCTTCGAGAACAGCGCGAACGCGCCGCCCAACACGACCAGCCATGCGATTCCGATCGTCGCAAGGCGTACGCGCCATTTCGCGCGCGCAGAAGCAAACCATGCCGGCACCAGGAGCAGGCACAACGGGCTCAGCAGCAGCAGGTTCTCGTTGCGCCAGGCCGCGCGGTGTTCGGTGCCCAGCCACAGGAACAACAACACAGCACCTCCAAGGCCGCAGAACAGTTCGAATGTTCCGGCGAAGATCGCCAGTGGAATTCGCACGGCGGTTCGGCGCGAGCGACCGAGCCAGGTCAGTGCCAAGCCAAGCGCGAGGCCGAGAATCAGAAATGGCAAGCGCAGGTCGGGAGGCAGTGCGGGCGGCTCCTCGACGTGCCCCGCCGAGAGAACCGTGGTTGAAGCAACCAGCGGAAACTCATGGCCGTCGGCCGCGCGCAACGCGACCTGATCCGCGACGCTGCTCAGCGTCGCCGGCACGAAGCTTTCGCGCCAGTAGTCGATGCGCTGGTCGGCGTAAGGACCAAGACCCAGGTCGATGCCGAGCATCAGCAGCGGCGACGGCGCCATCAGGCGCAATGCGTCGAGGCGATAGGTGTAACCGCGCGAGCGACCTTCGCTCTGCGCGTGCAGCGCGCCACCGAGCGCGCGATCGATTGCATCGCGCACGCGCGTGGAGCAATTCGCCTCGAAATAGTCGTATCGGTATTGGGCATTTTCCGGACGCACGTTCCAGTCGAGGAACTCGACCATGCTGCGCGTCTGTTCCGGCGTCAGGTTCAGTTTCTGCTCGACGATCTGACGGCCTTCGTCGCGATACATCGCCACGTCGTCGTCGAGCGTATCGACGGCCATGCGATAAAGCATTCGGCCGCGTGCAAAGTTGACCAGGAAATTCTGTTGATCGAAATCAAAAATGCCGTAGTTGTAGGCCGCGGATTCATCGCCCGCCGGATCGCGCACGACGATCGCGTTGTGGCCAAATCGTTCGAAGAATATTTCGCCGGGGCCGATTGTCAGAAGGCTGATTTGTGGTTGGGGCCGGGAATCGCGAGTCGGGAATCGGGAATCGGCGGCGGGTTGCTCCGCTGCGTGTGCGGTCGCCCGCAGCAACATGCACATGCAGAGTGCAAACGCGGCCGCAACACGGTAGCCGGCGCCATTTACCGGCCGTATTTCATCCCCATTCTCCATTCTCTATTCTCGATTCCCGGCTCTCACGCCTCGTGCACGCGCACGGCGAACTGATGCACGCGACGCGCGTCCGC
>JBBRZD010000263.1:0-4029 GCA_038237055.1 Lysobacterales bacterium
CAGCTGAAGCCAGCGAAAACCGATCAGCAGCAGGACCAGATTGCCGCCCAGCGTGAATGCGAGCCGGCCAGGACTTTCAGTCGGCGGAAATCCCAGCGCGACATCGACGATGCCGAGCGCAAGCGACACGCCGATCAATGCGATCAGCGTGGCTTGTTTTTGCCGGCGCGTATCGGGCAGCGGTGAATTCACGCGCAGCGATCAATCAGGTACTGCGTCAATAGCGCCACCGGGCGCCCGGTGGCGAGGCCCTTGCGGCCTTCATCCCACGCGGTACCGGCGATATCCAGATGCGCCCAGCGGCGACCTGTGGTGAAGCGCGACAGGAAGCAGCCGGCGGTGATCGCGCCGCCATACTTGCCGCCAATATTGGCGACGTCGGCAAAGCCCGATTCGAGCTGGCCCTGGTAGTCGTCCCACAGCGGCAGGCGCCAGGCGCGATCGTGGGTCAGGGTGCCCGCAGCGAGCAATTGGTCGGCGAGTTCGTCGTCCTTCGTCATCAGGCCCGACGCGTGCTTGCCGAGCGCGACCACGCAGGCGCCGGTGAGGGTCGCCGCGTCGATGATGACTTCGGGATCGAACTTCTGCACATAGGTCAATGCATCGCAGAGGATCAGGCGGCCTTCGGCATCGGTGTTCAGCACTTCGATGGTGATACCGGACATGCTGGTCAGAATGTCGCTCGGACGGTACGCGTTGCCGTCGGGCATGTTCTCGACCGCCGGCACGACGCAGACGAGGTTCATCGGCAGCTTGAGCTCAACTGCGGCAAGAAAGGCGCCCAGCACGCCGGCAGCGCCGCACATGTCGAACTTCATTTCTTCCATGCCCGGGCCCGGCTTGATCGAGATACCGCCGCTATCGAAGGTGATGCCCTTGCCGACCAGCGCGTAAGGCCGACTCTTGTCGTCCTTACCCTGCCAGCGCAATACGATCAATTTGGGGGCGTGAGCGGCACCCTGCGCAACGCCAAGCAACGAGCCCATGCCAAGCTTGCGCATGTCTTCGGTTTCGAGCACTTCGAGGGTGACACCCGCGTGCCCCTCGGCGATGACTTTTGCCTGCGCGGCCATCCATGCCGGATTGCAGATGTTCGGTGGCAGGTTGCCCAATTCACGCGCAAAGCGCACGCCGTTCGCTATCGCGGCCGCTTCGGCCAGCGCGCGCGGATTTGCGTCGCTTGCGCTGAATGCGATGCTTTCCAGCTGCGGCGTCTTCGGAGCGTCCTTCGGCTTGAAGGTCGCGGTATAGCGATAGGCCTGGTGATCGGCCGCAAGCGCGGCGGTACGCAACTTCCAGGCGAGATCGCGACCTGGCACGTCGATTTCAGTCAGGGTCGACACCGCGGCCGCGATCGGCAGGCCCTTCAATGCGCGCGCGGCGTCGTTGGCAGCACGGTTGAACGCGGCTGCGTCGAATTTCTTTGGCTCGCCGAGTCCGACCACCAGTACGCGGGTTGCTGCAATGCCGGCGAGGCCGAACAGCACCGTCGTCGTGCCGACTTTGCCAGTCGCGTCGCCGCTTTCGACCAAGCGCTTGATCGCCCCAGCGGATTTCTCATCGATGCGAGCGGCTGCGGCGCTCAGGCTGCGGTCTTCGAAGAGACCGACGACGAGACAGGGCGTGGCCGCACTTTCCGGCGCATCAGTGGTGGTGGCGAATTTGAGAGTCATGGGGGCTACCGACAGATTTTAGAAAGGTTAACGTTGCGCAGGCGGTTACACTTCGCATCCTTACGTTGCGGCGCAAACCGGAACGAAGAGCATTCGATTCGCCTGCATATCATCGAGGCGGGTCGTCCTGCGACGCCATCGACGACCGCATGAAGCCATCCATTCTAAGGCAAACCCCTGCTCCCCGGCGCGTACTCGATGCCCTGCGTCCGCGCATCATCGATCGCTATTTGCTGCGCGAAGTGACCACCAGTTTCATCGCCGCGACCGTGATCCTGCTGCTGGTCATGGTTGGTGGTGCTGTTGCCGACTTGTTGTCGAAGATCGCGCACGGGCGCATTCCGGCCGACCTGCTGTTCACCTTGATCGGCCTGCGCATGGTCGATGCACTGACGATCCTGATGCCGCTGGCGGTGCTGCTCGGCGTGCTGCTGGCATATGGCCGACTCTGGCGTGATAGCGAGATGGCCGTGCTGCAGTCGTCCGGCCTCGACCTCGGTGGCCTGCTGCGCCCTCTGGGCCTGTTCGTGGTGCCAATGATGGTCCTGCTGGGCGCGGTGTCGTTCTGGCTCGCCCCGGCATCGGATCGCCTGTCCCAGCGTTTGATGCAGGAGGCCAGCCGTTCGCTGATCGTGGCTGGCCTTGAACCCGGCAAGTTCGTCGACCTGCCCGGGCGCGATGGCCAGATCTATGTCGGCGAAATGTCGGCAGACGGCACTGAGTTCAAGCGCATGTTCATCGAGAGCGAACGCGCGGACAAGGAAGCGGGCAAGACGCGTATCGACGTGATCACCGCGACGCACGGCTTCCTCTATCACGATGCCGATGGCGAGGGACGCTACATCGCCTTGCAGGATGGCTTCCGCGTCGAGGGCAAGCTTGGCGAGGACGACTACCGCCTGATGCGCTTCGCGCGCAACGACATCAAGCTGCCGGACAGCGCTACCGCCGACAACTCAATCTCGCTCAAGCGATCGGCGCCGACCAGTGTCCTGCTCGCAGCGCCCGACGATCCGGTCATGCGCGCCGAACTGCACTGGCGCCTCGCGGCGCCGCTGTCGGTGCTGGTGCTGACGCTGCTCGCATTGCCACTGTCGAAGTCGAGTCCGCGCGAGCCACGCTACGCGCGTTTGCTGGTGGCGTTGCTGGTGTGGCTGATCTATTACAACGGCCTGCTGGTCGGACGTTCGTGGATCAGCCAGGGCAAGCTCGCGGCCGGGTTTGGTCTGTGGTGGGTCTACGTGCCGGCAATCGCGATCGCGTTGTGGTTGATCTGGAAAGGTCAACGTTTGAAGCGTCCGCGCGCATCAGCGAGGAATGGATGATGCGCTGGGTGATGTTCAAGCAGGTCGACCGCCTTGTCGCCATGGCCGTGCTGACTTCCGTCGCGATGGCTTGGGTCACGATCGTCGGGCTCGATGCGTTTCGCATTTTCATTTCCGAATTGAACGATGTGGGCCAGGGTCAGTACACCCTGACCAAGGCGGCGACTTACGTGCTGTTGACGCTGCCGCGGCGTTTCTACGAGATGTTCGGTTATGCGGCGCTGATCGGCGGCCTGCTCGGTCTTGGCGGCCTGGCCAACAGCGGCGAACTGACCGCATTGCGTGCGGCCGGGCTATCCAAGTTGCGCATTTGCGCCTCGGTCGCGTTGGGCTTGGGCGTGCTGACGCTGGCGGTCGCATTGCTCGGCGAAACCGTCGGCCCCTATGGTGAACGCAAGGCACAGGCGTTGCAGCTGGCAGCGAAATCCAAGGACGTCGCTCTCGCCCGCGGTGGCGCATTGTGGGCGCGCGATGGCGACACCGTGATCAGCGCGCGCAGCGGCCATACGCATGCGGCCAAGGCCGAGGTCGAGCTTCAGGGCATGCGCGTGTTCGAATTCGATCCCGAAGGCCGCCTGCTGTCGTTGTCGATCGCCGACAGCGCCGTGCATACCAAGGGCGACTGGAGCCTTCGCAAGGTGCGCCGCACCGAGTTTGGCAACGATAACGCCACGACTACCGAAAAGCCGGAACTGAGCTGGAAATCAGGGCTCGATCCCCGCCTGCTCGCGCTCAGCATCGTGCAGCCGCAATACATGACCCTGCGCGATCTGGGGCGCAACATCTTCTATCTCGATCGCAACCATCAGGAGGCATCGACGTTCCGCAGCGCTTGGTGGGCGCGCGTGTTCTATCCGTTCAACGTGTTGATCCTGGCGTTCTGCGCGGTGCCCTTCGCGTTCGGTGCGTTGCGCAGCGGCGGACTTTCCAAGCGCCTGTTCCTCGGCATCGTGCTCGCGCTCGGGTTCTATTTCCTGCAACGCGCCATCGTGAGCTTCGGCGCGGTATACGGTTTCCATCCCGCGGTCGCG
>JBBRZD010000264.1:0-4014 GCA_038237055.1 Lysobacterales bacterium
AGGCCACGTCACCTATCAGGATCGCGGCTTGCTGGCCTCGGCCAACAAGGCCAAGGGAAACACCGACCTCGATCAGTGCACGATCGAAGGTGTGCACTATCAACTGCTGAGCGCTCGTGGCAATGGCGTCGCCGATGTCGCAGTGATGGACGATACCGATCACGTGCGCATGACCAACGCGACCTATTCGACATGCAATACGAGCGACCAGCAATGGGCGTTCAGTGCGCGGGATCTGGATCTGGATCGCGCCGAAGGTATCGGCCGCGCTCACAATGTCACCTTTCGCATCCACGATGTTCCGGTGTTCTGGCTGCCGTACGCGCGATTCTCACTCGATGACAGCCGCGCCAGCGGCTTCCTGTATCCGAATATCGGCTACAGCGACCGCCGCGGCTTCGACCTGACGTTGCCGTATTACCTCAATCTCGCACCCAACTACGATGCCACTCTGCTGCCGCGCCTGATGACCGAACGCGGTGTGGCGCTCGGCGGCCAGTTCCGTTACCTGACCGACAGCAGCAATGGCACGCTCAATTTCGACGTGATACCGAACGACCGCAAGGCTGATGATGAGGAGCGCCAGTACGGCATCTCTTTGCCGGGAAGCCGCTGGTGGTACGAATGGAAGGACAACACGGCGCTCGGCTCGAACTGGGGTACCACGGTCGACATCAACCGCGTTTCCGACAATCGCTACTTCGAGGATTTCGGTCGCGGCCTGTACAGCTCCGCGATCAGCTTTCTGCCTTCGAATGCCTACCTCAACGGCCACGGCGAATGGTGGAACGCGAGCATCGGCGGCGACGAGTACCAGATCACCGACCCGACACTAACGGCGCAATACGAACCCTACCGGCGCCTGCCGCGCGCAACCTTCAGCGGTGAAAACACGCTGTTTGGGGACCTCACAGGCGGCGTCAATTCGGAGTTTGTCGCGTTCTCCAAGGACCATGCCATCGAAGGCCAGCGCATCGATCTGTTTCCGTATCTTGCGTATCCGATCGAAACCGCCTCGTATTTCGTGCGCCCGCAGCTTGGCTACCGCTACACCGCCTACAGCCTCGACCACCTGGATCTGGCCAACAACCCGCTTTTGACGACGCAACATCCCCATGACGGCGTGCCGATCTTCAGCCTCGACACCGGCCTCGTTTTCGAGCGCGAGCTGCACTTGGGCGACGAATCATGGACACAAACGCTGGAACCGCGCGCCTACTATTTGCGCGTGCCGTATCGCGATCAGACCGACGTGCCGATCTTCGATACGCAGGAAATTCCTTTCAGCTTCGGCGAATTGTTCCGCAGCAATCGCTTCGTAGGCGCCGATCGGCAAATGGACGCGAACAACCTTTCGCTCGCGCTGACCACGCGTTTTCTTGAGAACGCGAGCGGCGAAGAACGCGTGTCCGCCAGCATCGGCCAGATCCGCTATTTCAACGATCAGCGCGTGCAATTGCCGGGTTTGCCTCCGAGCGACTTCGGCGGTTCGGCTTATGCGGGCGAGATCGACCTGCATCTTTCCGATCGCTGGCGCGTGGTGCTCGACCAGCAATGGAATCCGAATACCGATCGCACGGATCTGTCGACGGTCACCCTGCAGAACCGTTACGGCGACAACGGCAGCGTCAATTTCTCGTATCGCTACCGTCGTGACTTTCTCGAACAGGTCGATGTCTCGGCCGCCATACCGATCACCCCAAGCTGGCGCGTGATCGCGCGCGAGAACTACGCCCTGAACGATCCACAGGCGCTAGCCACCGATCCGCACGGCAAGGACGGCCGCACGCTGGAACGCTTTATCGGCATCGAGCACGACACCTGCTGTCTGGCCTGGCGCGTGATCGCGCGGCACTGGATTCACGATGTCCAGGGCAATGCGGACAACGCGATTTATTTCGAGTTGGAATTCAGAGGCATAGGCTCGGTGGGCCAGAAGACGGACACGTTCCTTCGCCGTGGTATTCTTGGCTATCAATGAGTTGGCAAAAGGGGATGGTGGAAATTTCCCGGCGACCAGACGCTCGGACTTCGAGTATCCGGTCGGGAAATTTCCTCCGTCCCCTTTTTTCTCCACCGGAACCTTCGGAATCCCCATGAAACCATTCCTCATTGCCCTGGCCCTGACATTGTTCGTTCCGGCCGCGGCACACCTCGCAGTGGCGCAATCCGCTACTCCGCAGCCACTGGACCGCATCATCGCGGTTGTCGACGAGGACGTGGTGTTGCAAAGCGAACTGGATCGCGACATTGCTCGCGTGGCCACCCAGTACGCGAAGAATCCGCAGCAATTGCCACCCCGAGACGTACTCGAACATCAGCTGCTCGACCACCTCATCCTGCAGAAGTTGCAGCTGGCGCGCGCCGACTCCACCGGCGTGAAGGCTTCCGATACCGAAGTCGACCAAGCGCTCGCGACGATCGCCCAGCAAAACCATATGGAAATCGCCCAGCTGCGCGGCGCAATCCAGATGCAAGGAATGGACTACGACCAGTTCCGCAAGGGTGTACGCGAGCAATTGATCGTGCAGCACCTGCGCCAGCGCGTGGCGCAGAGCCGTGTTCACGTCAGCGACGCGGAAGTGGACAACCTGCTCAAGAACGGCGGCCAGAATCACGGCCAGATACATATTGGTTACATTGTGATCAATGTGCCGGACGGCGCGACGCCGGAACAGGTTGATGCCGCCCACGCGAAAGCCGATGAAGCCGAGAAGCAGATTGCGAGCGGCATGGACTTCTCGGCAGCCGCCATTCGCTATTCGAATGCAGATAACGCGCTGCAAGGCGGCGATCTGGGCTGGCGCGGCCGCGACGAGCTACCGCCGGCATTGGTCGATGCCGCGGACAAACTGTCCGAAGGCGCCATTTCGCAGCCGCTGCGCGGCCCCAATGGCTTCCACATCATCAAATTGCTCGGCAAACGCGACAACGCCACAGGCGAGCAAATGGTTACCGAGTATCACGCGCGCCACATTCTTGTGAAGAGCACCGAGGTGGTCTCCAGCGAGCAGGCCGAGAAAAAAATCGCGGCCGTGCGCCAGCGCATTGTCGCCGGCGAAGATTTCGAGAAAGCCGCGAAGGATGCCTCAGACGACGACGCAACGGCCCGCCTGGGCGGCGACCTCGGCTGGTTCTCCAATGACGATGCCTATGGTTCGCGCATCGCGGCAGCGGTGAAGACTCTGAAGAAGGGTGAGGTGTCGCAACCATTCCAGACGGATGCCGGCTGGGACATCCTTCAACTCGTCGATACCCGCAGTACAGACAAGTCCGAAGAGCTGCAACGCGAACAGGCCAAGAATACGTTGTTCCAGCGCAAAGCCGAGGACGAGTACACGGCTTTCCTGCGCCAGCTCCGCAGCGAAGCCTATGTCGATATCCGCTTGCCGGGTGGCAATGCAGGCACTCCGACGCCTGCGCCTGGCACACCGTAATTCCGCTGCCGACAGATGACTCGATCCGCCATCATGGGCATCGAGTCGCCTGCGAATACTTCGACGTCGTCAACCGACTACGCTGACGGACATGTCGCGCTGACTCGACGTGCAAACCGTGGTTCCTGAAGGCACCCATCTGCCGCGCCTTGCGCTGACCGCCGGTGAGCCGGCTGGCATCGGTCCTGAATTGATCGCGAAACTCGCTGCAAGCGATATCGCCGCCGATCTCATCGCCATTGCCGATCCGGCCTTGATCGATGCCGCAGCGCGAGCGGCCGGCATCGAACTGCGCATCACGCCATACGATTCGAACGACGTCGTCCGCGCGCGCGCGCGCGGCAGTCTGCGCGTTGCTGCGATGTCGCTGTGCGTGCCCGCGAAGCCTGGCACGCTCGATCCGCGCAACGCAGCCTACGTGCTGGCGACGCTCGCGCGCGCAGCCGATGGCGCAAGCAACGGTGAGTTCGACGCGATCGTGACGGCACCTGTGCACAAGGGGGTGATCAACGACGCCGGCATTCCGTTCACCGGCCACACCGAGTTCTTCGCGCAGCGCGCCGGGTGCGACGTGGTA
>JBBRZD010000265.1:0-3961 GCA_038237055.1 Lysobacterales bacterium
ACGGCGAACTCGTTGCGCACGACTGCGCCTTGCACGCCAATCCTTCGCACACCGGTCTTGAAGATCTCGAACGTGAGTACCCGTCCCAATTGCGCAGCCGGCTGATGCTCTATCACTACGCCAGCGAAGCCGACGCTGCGACAATGGAATCGCACGGATTTCGCGTGGCCCGCTGTGGCGATGCGCCAGTGCTCGCGGCACCACGCTCGCATTTGCGCGCAGCGGTCGAGGCGAGCTGATGGGCGCCGAGATTCCGATCTTGTTCGATTCGACGCCGGTCGCTGCTCCACCACGCGACCAGCGCGGGCGCGCGCTGTCGGACTTGCGCATTTCGGTGGTCGATCGCTGCAACTTTCGCTGCCCGTATTGCATGCCAGAAGATCAATATCCGCGCGATCACGAGTTTCTGAGCAAGGCCGAACGTTTGCGCTTCGAGGAAATCGAACGACTGGCTGCGATCTTTGCGAGCCTCGGCGTGCACAAGTTACGCCTGACCGGTGGCGAACCGTTGTTGCGGCGCGACTTGCCTGAACTCGTGCGCAAGCTTGCCGCGATCCCGGGTATCGATGATCTCGCATTGACGACTAACGGCAGCCTGCTCGCACCACTGGCACAGGCGCTGCGCGATGCGGGTCTGAAGCGGATCACGCTGAGCATTGATTCGGTTCATCCGGAAACGTTCAAGGCAATGTCGGGCGGCCGTGGCGATATCGCGAACGTGCTCGAAGCGATCGGAGCGGCCGAACGAGCCGGGTTTGCGCCGCTGAAGATCAACTGTGTCGTCATGCGCGGCAGCAACGATCACGAAGTGCTCGACCTGGTTGAGCATTTTCGCGGCAGCGGGCACATCCTGCGCTTCATCGAGTACATGGATGTCGGCACCTGCAACGACTGGAAGCGCGACCTCGTTGTGCCGAGCGCGCAGCTGCGTGCGCAGATATCCGAGCGCTGGCCGCTGCGCGAACTCGAAGCGAACTATGGCAGCGAAGTCGCACGACGCTACGGGTTTTCTGATGGTGCTGGCGAGCTCGGTTTCATCAGTTCGGTGACCGAGCCGTTCTGCGGCGATTGCTCGCGTGCCCGCCTGTCGGCCGACGGCAAGCTCTATACCTGTTTGTTTGCGAACAGCGGTCACGATTTGCGGGGCCCGATGCGCGCGGGAGCGAGCGACGCGGAGCTTGCCGGTCTTGTCCGTGCGGTGTGGAATGCGCGCGATGACCGCTATAGCGAAATCCGAACAGAGGCGACGCTGGCAGCGCGCGAGCACGTGGAAATGTACGCGATTGGCGGGTAATGACTGCTGTCGCAGGAGCGGCTTCAGCCGTGATCGCCAACGAAATGGACTGAAGCACGATGACCCGCACCAGCAAGAAATTGACTCACATCGATGCAGCCGGTCGTCCGCGCATGGTCGATGTTGGTGCGAAACTGGCGACGCGACGCGAAGCGGTTGCCGAAGTGCGCGTGTGTTTTCCCGCTGCTGTCGCGAAGACACTGCGTGTCCAGGATCTGCGCTCGGCCAAAGGCCCGATCATCGACACGGCGATCATCGCCGGCACCATGGCGGTCAAGCGCACGCATGAGCTGATTCCGTTCTGCCATCCGTTGCCGATCGAGCACTGTCGAATCGAGATCGAGTTCGCGACGAAGACCGAACTGGCGATTCGTTGCACGGTAGCGCTTACCCACAAAACCGGTGTGGAAATGGAAGCGCTGACCGGAGCAAGCGTTGCTGCATTGACCGTGTACGACATGTGCAAGGCTTTGTCGCACGAGATCGTCATCGACGGCTTGCGCCTCGTCGAGAAAAGCGGCGGCAAGCGCCGAGTGAAGCAGGGTAGGGCTGTCAGCGAATGAATTTTCGACTGCTCTATTTCGCGAGTTTGGCCGATCGCGCAGGTCGCGCCGGTGAAGATCACGACAGCGCGGCTTCCACGCCGCGCGAGCTGTATGCGGAGATTGCGGCGGTGCGTGGATTTGCGTTCACGCCTGCGCGCCTGCGCGTTGCGGTGAACGGCGCGTTGGTTGATTGGGACCATGCACTCGCGGACCGCGATGAAGTGGTCTTCCTGCCGCCGGTGTCGGGCGGATGAAAAAATTCCGGCTCAGCGATGTGATGATCGATGTTGGCACCGAGCGCAGAGCGCTCGATCACGCGGCGGCGGGGGCCTGCGTCGGTTTCGAGGGTTGGGTGCGTAACCACAACGACGGTCGCGCGGTGTTGCAGCTTGGCTACCAAGCGTATGCGCCGCTCGCCGAAAGCGAAGGCGAAGCGATACTTGCCGAGGCGATGACGCGTTTCCAATTGCGCGAAGCATGCTGCATCCATCGCGTAGGCTTGCTTGCGATTGGCGACCTTGCAGTGTGGGTCGGCGTCAGCGCCGATCATCGTGATGCAGCGTTTTCCGCCTGCCGCTGGATCATCGATGAGGTGAAGCTGCGCGTGCCGATCTGGAAGAACGAGCACTATGCCGACGGCGAGTCCGGATGGCTGCACCCGGACAATACGCCGGCGATCATCTAAATTGGGTTTTCGAGCGCGTGATGTGCCGACGTGCGGACAGCTACAACGGGCCGCCCGACAATAGGCGCGCGGCCAATCTGATTCAACCCTGCTGGGCGCCGTATCCGCAATGGGGCTTTGAAGTTCTGGTTCATCCTGTGGATTCAGAGTCGATCGGTCTGCGGGCGTATTCGCACGTCCTTTACGTCCGATGCACTCGCCATGCTCGGCCATGCCTTGTACATTCGGCCAGCCGCGCCGTTGGGGAGCGGGTGCCGTCATGGCGGCACAGCCGCTAGCGCGAGTTCTAATCGCATACAGCAGGATGAGGCCGACTCCAGCGTGCGGATCGGAATCCTTAATGCCGGCTCGAAATCTGGATTTGCATTGACGGGGAGACAATGCAGCCGAGCACACGCACATCGCCGGATCGCTAGCGGCACCGCATGACTGAAGCATCGAATTCACCGCCGATTTCGGCGTAACCGTTTTGGGGAAAACATAGTGAACAAAGATCTGATCCGATTTGCGAAGCTTTCCGTTTTTCTTTTCGCTCTCGCCAGCGCTGCAACAGCGTGGGCTGGGCCGACCGAAGCGTATTGGCACGATGACGCAGGACGCAGTTTGTCGGCTGAGGCTCCGCATCCCTCGCAATTTCGCGCATTGACGCTGGATACTGCAGACGTGGCCGCGTACCTGAAGTCCGCACACGCGAATGGTGTGGCGACGACGATTGCGTTGCCGCAACCCGGAGGCGGTTTTGCCGATTTCATGGTGACCGATTCGGGCACCATGCCGATGGAGTTGCAGAACAAATATCCGGACATCATCAGCCTCAAAGGCAGCGATGCGATGGGGCGTGCGGTGCGTCTGGATGTGTCGCCGATGGGGTTCCAGGCGATGGTGTTCGACAAGGCCGGCATGTGGCTGGTTCGCCCGGAAGTGCTTGGCGGCGGCAATCGCTACATCAGCTTCAAGCGTGCCGGACTGGCCGTGCCGGCTGGCGAAGGCACCTGTGAGGTGAATAGCGGTATCGACCCGGCCGGTTTGAATCTGGCGCCTGCGCCGATGACACAGACCGGGGTCAATCACCGCGTCTATCGCGCGGCTATGGCAGCCAATCATTAGTACATCGCTGCGGTCGGTGGCGGCACCGTGGCCGGCGGTCTCGCGGCGACCGTGCTTGCGGTCAATCGCGTGACCCAGGTTTACGAATACGAGATGTCGATCCAGCTCACGCTGGTGCCGAATGACGACCTCATCATGTATGCAAGCGCGACCGGCGATCCGTTCACCAGCAATGGCACCGGCGTGATCAGCAACAGCACCAGTGTCATCAGCGCTGCCATTGGCGTCGGCAACTACGACATCGGCCACGTGTTCACCACGGGTTCCGGCGGTATCGCGCAGCTCGCTTGCGTGGGTGGTCCCAGCAAGGGCGCCGGCACCACGGGCTTG
>JBBRZD010000266.1:0-3956 GCA_038237055.1 Lysobacterales bacterium
ACGAAGGTCAGCAGGTGCCGATCGCCTTCATTGTAGTGCCGGCTTGCGTCATAGCTCTGCACGACCACCGCACCGCGAACGCGCTCGCCTTCGAGCATGGGAACGCCGAGCCAGTCGACGCAATCCGGGCCCAGTCGGGCGTCGTACTCCCACCCCAGCGGTGCACGCAGGGCTTCGCTGGAACCGTGCATCGCGCGACCACTGTGCGCCAGAGCGAATGTGAGGCTGCTTGGATAATCCCTGGCTGCTATCTCCGTGCGGATGCCCGTGATCGTGAGATCGTCGGTATTGGCGTAGTACGGAAAGTAAATGGTGTCGCGCACGTCATCGTAGATCGCTATGTAGAAGTTCTCGGCATACGTCAGGCGGCCGACAACCTCGTGTACGCGCGAAAGCATCTCGTGGACATCGATATCGGAATAGGCCAGATCGGCGATCGCATAGAGCGCCCGCTGCAGGTGCTCGTTGCTCTTGGCCGCCTGGACGTCGCACGCGAGATCGTCCACGCGAAGAAGCTTGCGCAGGTGCAGGTCAAGCAGATCGATCCAGGCACCGTCCTCATCTTCGCAGTCGCGCGAATGAATCGAAGCCGGATCAAACGTCAGGCTGAGCCGTGCGCGGCCATTGGCGAGACTCACGACGACGATGTTGTCGGCGGCCTGGCTTGCCGGCAGATTGCTGCCCTCACCTTTGCCAACCCGCGAAAAGACAGCGTCTCGGCAGCCGGTCCGCTCGCGTGCGGCTCCCTCGGCTATCGGGCCAAAGCGATCGAGGTCATTTGCCTCGACAACAAGCTTCCAGGCAAAAGCATGATCATCAGCACGCGCGGCCCGCGCGGGCGATTGAGGACACAGTAGTCCTGACAGCCTCTGCGCATGTTCCCCCAGTGCCAGTCACCCTAGCACCGCTTTGTCGGACTGTCGAAGAATTTCGCTTTGGAAACTGCCGCACGCCGGGGCGTGGCCTGAAAGGAGATAAATCGTGTCGTTCTGCAGGCTCGATGCCTGGATCACCCTAGCGTAGCGACCAAAGCGTTCAAGCTTCCGTACCTGCCGTCCGAAGCGACGAGCGCCGCCAGTCCGCGGTGAGCGGTAACCTCGTGCTGCATTCCGGGTCGGAATCCATACGGCGCGCTCGGGGCACGATCCAACGGCCAGTTACAGTGGCGACCACTACAATGCCGATCGCCGGCTAGGAGGGTTGCGAACGTCGGTGTCGGTAAGGCGCGAGATGATGATGCGTCGAATATTCGTTGGACGTCGCGACAACATCGCCGCGCAGTGCGTCGGCCTTCGCGGGGGGGACGTTTCTCATCCTGGCCCAACCTCGAAGAAATCTGAACTTGTTAATATGGCGGGCACAGTCGACTCACTGCCTAATGCGCCGATGTCAAAAGCCCCGCTCGCCCCCATGAATCTTGCCGATGCACCAGCGGCTGGGCTGGCAGCGCAAGAATCGCCTTTGCAAGCCAGCGCCCGCACGGCGTTTCCGATCCTCGCGATGTTGAGCGTGTGCCATCTGCTCAACGACATGATTCAGTCCTTGCTGCCGGCGATCTATCCTCTGCTGAAGCAGAGCTGTGCGCTCGATTTCGGCCAGATCGGCCTGATCACGCTGACGTTCCAGGTCACTGCTTCGCTGCTGCAACCGTTCGTGGGCATCTATACGGACAAGCATCCGCTACCGTATTCGTTGGCGATCGGCATGGGATTCACCTTGTCGGGGTTACTGCTGCTGTCTCATGCCACGACGTTCCCGATGCTGCTCGTCGCTGCGGCCCTGGTGGGTTCGGGATCGTCGGTATTCCACCCGGAGTCGTCGCGCGTCGCGCGCATGGCATCGGGTGGACGACATGGTCTCGCGCAATCGATTTTTCAGGTCGGTGGCAATGTCGGTTCCGCCAGCGGCCCGCTGCTCGCCGCATTCATCGTGATGCCGCGCGGACAGTCCAGCGTCGCCTGGTTTGCGATTGCCGCGCTGCTCGCCATCGTTTTGCTGACACGCATCGGCGGCTGGTATCGCGAGCACATACCCGCGCATCACGCTACACACGCCGTCGCGCGCGCGTCGAGCCTGCCGCGGCGCACGATCGTGATCACGATGATGATTCTTGGTGCGCTGATTTTTTCGAAGTATTTCTACCTCGCCAGTCTGTCGAGCTATTACACCTTCTACCTGATGGAGAAGTTCCACGTCAGCGCGCAAAGCGCGCAGTTGCACCTGTTCGTATTCCTCGGTTCGGTCGCGGCGGGAACGCTTGCTGGTGGTCCGATCGGCGACCGCATCGGGCGCAAATACGTGATCTGGGGTTCGATTCTCGGCGTGCTGCCGTTTACCCTGCTACTGCCGCATGCGAACCTGTTCTGGACCACGATTCTGACCGTGGTAATCGGCCTCGTTCTCGCCTCGGCGTTCTCGGCGATCATCGTCTACGCACAGGAACTCGTGCCAGGGCGCACGGGTGTCATCGCTGGCCTGTTCTTCGGCTTCGCGTTCGCCATGGGCGGCATTGGTGCTGCGGTACTCGGCCAGCTCGCGGACCATATCGGCATCGAAGCCGTGTATGGCATCTGCGCATACCTGCCGGCGATCGGACTGCTCGCGTGGTTTCTACCTTCGCTCGAAAAGCAGCGACCTGCGGCCGCCGTGTGATTCCGTTGCAGGAAGCGGCTTGTCCTATGACAGACAGCTTTCGAGCAGGCGGCGAATCACAGCCTGCGTCGGCGCCGCGCGTTCGGGCGTGAACTCGAATGAGTCTTCGTCCATATAGTTCAGCTGCGTGAGTTCGAGCTGGACGGCGTCGACGCCGTCATCGGGGCGACCATAGTGGCGCGTGATGTGACCACCCTTGAATCGACCATTCGCGACGTGCGTGTAGTTGCGTTGTGCGTCGAGCACGCCAACCAACTTCTTCTGCAGCATGGGTGAGCAGCTTTCGCCATTTGCTGTGCCGAGATTGAAATCGGGCAGCCGGCCTTCGAACAGGAATGGCACCACGCTGCGGATCGAATGACCTTCCCATAGCACGACGCGATCGTGCTCCTCGCGCAGTCGTACGATCTCGCCGGCGAGCGCCGTGTGATAAGGCTTCCAGTACGCTTCGACTCGCGCCGCAATTTCGTCGCTGCGCGGCTCCGCCCCTGCTTGATAGATCGGCTCGCCGCTGAACTGCACGATCGGACAGAGCCCCGTCGTGTTCTGCCCCGGATACAACGAGGCATTGTCGGACGGCCGATTGAGATCGACGACGTAGCGCGAATAGACGGGCACGATCATCGACGCACCCAGCTCGCGCGCGAACGCGTACAGGCGCGAGACATGCCAATCGGTGTCCGGCACTCGCCGCGCATGCGGCGTCATCCGGGCCGCCATTTCATCGGGAAGCGCGGTGCCGTCGTGCGGCAGGCTGATCAACAGCGGCGCGGTGCCGCGGTGCAGGGTGTAGGTATCCATCGGACAAGTGTACGGCGAGGTGTCGCGCGGCGCGCAAAATTCGCGTAACCGCGATGTCAGGTCTTCGTGCGCGGGTGAAAGACCAGTGGAATCGCTTCGATCTCCGCCGTCGCTCCAACAGCGGGCTTCGCATCAGCGACGTCGCAACCACCGCATGAAGAACAACCGTCGCCGCAACTGCCGCCAGTGCTGCTACGCGGCTGCATGAGCTGGACAATTGCACGCAACCAGACAGGCAACGCCGCATGATCGAACGCGTCGACAAGACGAGCCTGCACGCGCCGGCTCGCAACCGGCAGCAGGCGATGCGTCGCAACCACTGCGCTCCAGCCGACGATCAGCGCAACCACGACCGCTTGCACCAGCATCGGCGCGCTCATGTAAGCGCCTTCGCAATCTGGTAAGTCACGAGCGACGCGAGGTATGCGAGGCCAAACAGATATCCAGCCGTGATCCAGACATTGCGCCAGGAATTCGTCTCGCGGCGAATCACCGCCAGCGTC
>JBBRZD010000267.1:0-3947 GCA_038237055.1 Lysobacterales bacterium
ACCACCCCCCGTATTGTTGGTGAAATTGCTGGTGATCGTATTGGAGACGAAATCGACGTGGCCGCTGCCGATCGCGGTGACGAACGCGCCGGCGCCGTAGGTTGCGTGGGCATCGGAACCGAAGAGCCGGTTTGACTGGATTGTATTGTTATTCATCAAGATCACTGCGGTATTGGTGGCCTGCAGGGCGACCCCCGCACCTCCTGGTATGAGCGACGTGTTGAACGTGTAGACATCGTTGCTCGAGATCGTGTTGTTGTAGACGAGGACCGACGCGCTGTTTTGTGCTCCGACCACCAAGCCGTGCGTAAAGGTACTGGCAGAGTTCGTGGCGACCACTCCGCTGCCATCCAGGTTGAAGTGGCTGATCGTCGTGATGGCACTGCCGCTCACGATCGCTCGCATGAGCGGCACGTTGGCGCCGGTTCCGGTAATCGCGCTGTTCAAAGCGCCCTGGCTTTGGAAGTCCGACGACCAGCCGCCACTCAGCACGATCGAAGCTGACGACTCAATATTGACGTTTTCGGAGTAGGAGCAGCCGACGAAGCATTGCAACTCGACGCGAACCTCGTCGCCACCGTTCGCGATCGCGTCGTTGATGCCTTGCTGAATGGTCGAGCGTTGGCCGTGTGGCCCCACGGTGACAAACGCATGAGCGGACAGGCTCCACAGCAGTACCAACGCTGCAGTGATGAGGCGTGGTCGGTTGCAATATGAGCTTGATCGTTTGGAATGCATGGCTTACTCCCTGTCAAATACGTCGGACGCGCAAACCGCTGCTGCAGACGGCTGCGATACGGCATGAGCATCGGGTTTGCGGATCCCGGGTGCTTGAGGGAATTGCGATGGACTGATGTGGAAGTTGTGTGGGGCGGGGCGGCGCGACGCCGTCGCAGGCCGATACGGAGGTTTTGCTGCCGGGAGGCTGCGAGCGCGGACTATGCGGTCACGGCAAATCGCGACCAAGGTTCGAAATCTCGGCAGCGCAGCGCCAGTATGTTCGTCTATTCGAACAGGCCCGGCGCCAGTAGCCGCCGCACCGGTGCGAATCCACGCCGATGGATCGCGCAGGGACCCAACTGCTGCAGTGCCGCGAAGTGCTCAGGGGTCGGATATCCCTTGTGCTGGGCGAAGCCGTAGCCCGGATGGATCGGGTCGAACTCGCGCATCAGGCGGTCGCGCGTGGTCTTGGCCAGGATCGAGGCGGCGCTGATGGCGGCCTGACTTGCGTCACCCCCAATGATCGCGCGTGCCGGACAGGGCAAGGACTTGGGCAAGCGGTTGCCGTCGATGAGGGCGAGGGTTGGCGCAATCGCCAGCGCGATCAGTGCGCGCGTCATGCCGATCAAGGTTGCGCCGAGGATATTGAGGCGTTCGATTTCGTCGATATCCACGGCGACCACCGACCACGCCAGCGCGCGTGCGCAGATGCGCGGGGCGAGATCCTCGCGTTGCGCTTCACTCAGCATTTTCGAATCGGCGAGGCCGGCAATAGGGCGGCGCGCGTTGAGGATGACCGCGGCGACCACGACCGGACCCGCAAGCGGTCCGCGGCCGGCTTCATCAACGCCGGCGATGAAGTTTTTTTGGCGAGTGACGAAGATCGCGCTCATTCTTCATGCAAATCGCGCAGGTGGGTGAAGACGTAATCGTTGTAGGAATCGACGGTCTTCGAGTCCTTGCAATCGAGGTAGCGGCCGTTGCAGCGTTCGCGCAGCAAGGTGTTGGCTTGATAAAAATCGTTCTTTGGCACGCCGGCGACATCGAGCAGCAGCGAGCCGAGAAAGGTGATGTCGAGCAACGGATAGTCGAATTTCTTGGGCACCGGAAAATTGGATTTCAGCATGTAGTACGTGACCCAGTTTGCGGCCGGTCCCGCCTCCTTCGGCACGATCTTCGCAATCTCGTTGATCGCGCCGTCGAACGACGGCTGATGGTCACCGAAATGCAGGAGCACGGCCGGGCGCTCGCTGCCGAACAGGAACGTCTCCAGTTGCGCCAGCATCGCATCGGACTGCTGCAGGCGTTCCAGATAATTGCCCAGATTGAGGTTCAGCCAGTCGTCCAGTGCCTTGGTCTTGAACGCGCCTGTAAACAGGGGTTTGTCGTACGGCGGCGGCAATTGCGCGAGCGGTGTCATGTGCGGGCCGTGCTGATGCAAGGTCAGCATGAACACGAACAACGGCTGCTCGGGATGCACGCGCTTCTCGTCGGTGTAGATGCGTTCGAACGCCTTGAGCAGGTCCGCATCGTGGGTTTCCCAGCCAAGGCCGTAATCGGCGCCGTCATAGAACGCGTCGAAACCATAGTCGTCATACGCATTGCGCGCATTGAGGAAATTGCCGTTCGGTGAATAAATCGCGATGGCGCGATAACCCGCCTGCTTGAGCGCTCTGGGCAGGGTGAACACGACGCGCGGCGCGAGGTTGTAATTGGCGTACAGGCCGGCATTGCCGAATAGCGTATGCGACAGTCCGGTCAAGAGCGAAAACTCGCTGGTCCAGGTGCCCCCGCCAAAGGTATGCACGCTCATCGGTCCGTGTGCGCGCGTCATCGCGTCTGCTTCGAACATGCGCTGCGTGCATACCGGCACCGTACACAGCTTGAGCATGTGCGGATCGAAGGTGCTTTCCTCCAGCACGGCAACGATGTCCGGTCGCGTCGGCGGTGCGCTCAACGGCCGATCGAGCTTCCACACGATGCTGCGATCGACATCGGGCGGACTCACCGGTTCGATAATCACGGTGTCGTTGAACGAAGTGAAGAAGTCTGTGATGTAACTCTTGTCGTTGACTGTGATCCACATCGGCTTGTTGAAGACCGCAGTGAACGGGCCGTCCGATTTCGTGCAGACGGCGAGCAGCCATGCTGCGGCAAGTGCGCCGAGCACGCGTGCGCTGAAGCGCAGCTCGCGCGGCTGCGCAACCAGAAGGCCGGCGCGCTCGCCAAAAAAGGACGCGACCAGAAGGGCCGGAATCAGGATCAATGCAGCGACGCTGACGCCGAGCAACAGCGGATAGTGGGAGATGACCTCGAAGGTGCCGCTGTTGACGAAATATTTGAGGTCCGGCGCGAGCAGGGGCGTTTGCAGGAACAGGAATTTGAGCACGCCGGCCAGTTCGATCGCGCCGAAAAATAGACTGACGAGTAGAAGCGAGAACGCGGTGCGTGCACTCGCGAACAGCACCATCACGAGCGCGATCAGCACCAGGATCGCGGCAAAGACCTTCTCGTCCCTCGTGTGTTCGGTCAGAGGCCCGAACGCGATCAGCGCGAAAAAAGCGATGAACGCGAAGGCGCGCAGGACGCCCGTATGGCGGCGAAGAAAAGTGAGCAGGGCTTTCATGCGGCAATTGTCATGGATCGCATCCTGCGCATGCGCGCGGCAGACGTCAATCCGCAATGCAGCGTTTTCAAGCGTGCGTCGACGAGGTTGCGATCAGGTCGACGATGGCGTCGGCCGCGTTTCTGCTCGCGCCCCGGCGAAGTTCAAGATGCAGCCGCCGGTATTCGGCAAGCAGCGCCGGGTCCGCGCTGCGCGCGCGCAAGCTCGGCAACAGGGCCGCTGCGAGCGACTCGGGCGTGCACGCGTCCTGCATGATTTCAGGCACCAGATCGCGTCCTGCCAACACGTTCGGCAAGGCATAGCGCTCGACCTTGAGCATGCCAAGACCCTTGACGGTCAGATACGTCATGCGTGCGAGGCGATAGGCGACGACCATCGGCCGCTTCGCCAGCATCGCTTCAAGCGCGGCCGTACCGGAAGCGAGCAGGATCGCATCGGAGGCGATCATCGCCTGGTGTGCTTGCCCCACGGGAATCGAGAATCGGGAATCGAGAATGGGAAAAGCCGATCCGGCTATTGGCTCGCGCTCACCCATTCCCGAACGCTTCACAACAGCCGAAGGCTGGTCTTCCCGATTCCCCATTCCCGTATTTGCGAGCAG
>JBBRZD010000268.1:0-3932 GCA_038237055.1 Lysobacterales bacterium
ACCCGGAACGAGAGACGACCGCGCTCCGGACCGAGCATGCACACCACGGCGAACATCTTGTTCGCGACGCTGTGCACCAGGTCGACTTCCCATTTGATCGATCGACTGACACCCGGCCAGCCGGCGCATAGCGCGTCGAACTGTTCGGTCGTCATTCCCACGTCTTTTGCTGTCATCGAGGCCTGTTCCGGTTGGTGCGGGCGACCGATACGCTGTCCAGAAGTCGCATCCGCACGCATCATTTTCCAGACTCAACCCTACCACGCAAGCCGCAATAGCGCCGTCCGCCCTTCAAAGCGGCTGAACCGCAAGCCAACCCCCAGGACCTCAATTAGAGAGCGTGCTCCAGCTCCAGCGTGCATGCTGCCAGGGTGAAAAAATCCGAAACCCTCTCAAAAACATTCAATTCGCGCATCGCGGATCGTCCATCTGTGGCGAAGGTGCCACGACTTCCGCGCAAGCAGAAAGCAACCGCCGCAGAGGAGTCCCCGTCGAGGGCGTCCATTGTCACGCACGACGGACGCCACCTCGTGCTGCGACCGATCCACCCTGACGACGCCGCGTCACTGCGTCGCGCATTCGATCGCCTGACGCCTGAGCAGATCCGCGCACGCTTCTTCTTTCGCATGAATGAACTGAGCGAGGAAGTCGCGCAACGCCTGTGCAACGTCGACGCCGAAACCACCGCTGCATTTGTCGTGACGGACGCCGATGATGTTGCACCAGCAGGTATCGAAATCCGTGCCGAGGCGCGCATGCATGTCGATTCCGCCACGCAGACTGGGGAATTCGCGCTCGCGGTTGATCCCGCATTCATCGGTCAAGGGCTTGGCAGTGCGCTGCTGCATCGCCTTCTCGCTGAATGCCGCAGGCGAGGCCTGCACGAACTCTGGGGCGACGTGCTTGCGGACAACCACGCAATGCTGGAACTCGTGCGTCACCTGGACTCCGAACATTCGGTCGGCCAAGGCAGCGAGGCAGGTCTGAATCGCGTTCGCCTCGCAGTGGCGCCTATCAAGACCTGACGCGTCCGCGCGTATAACCCCGCGGATGCGCCTGCCGCGTTGCACCTTTTCCACTCCACCAGTGACGTTGACGGCTCGTTTGCCTTAACCTCACTGCATGGGGGCCAACAAAACCGACGAGGAACTGATGCTCGCTTATGCCGCAGGCGACCTGCTGGCCTTCGAGATGCTCTATCGGCGCCATCGTGGCCTGCTGTATCGCTTTCTGTTGCGCAGCCTGCGCCATCGTGCCGATGCCGATGAGCTGTTCCAGGAAACCTGGAGCCGGCTGATCGCGGCACGGGAGCGATACCGGCCCGATGCGAAATTCACGACCTGGCTGCTGCAGATCGCGCACAACCTCGTCATCGACCGTTTTCGCCGGCAACGTCCGCAGGCATCGGCCGAGGAAACCGAGACAGTTTTGCGCAATCTCGATGCACCGGAATCGGAACAACCCGAACGCGCACTGAGCGAATTCGAGCAGCGCCGACGCCTGCAACTGGCGCTGGAGGAACTGCCCGAGGAACAACGTGTCGCGTTCCTGTTGCGCATCGAGGGCGGACTTGGGCTCGAAGAAATCGGCGAGATCACCGGTGCGGGGCGCGAAACCGTGAAATCGCGCCTGCGCTACGCGCTCGCACGCATTCGCACGAGGTTTGAGACATGAACCTGCCGCGCGACCGCGAACGCGATCTCGAACGTCTGCTCGACGACGACGGCGGTGAACTCGGCGCGTTATATCGACGGCTGCCGCGTGCGGAACCACCGCGCCGGCTTGATCGCAGCGTGCTGGGCGAAGCCGCGCGCGCGGTACAGGGCCGGACTCCACGTCGTCATCATTGGGTCGTCGGGCTCGGGTCCGCAGCTGGCATCGTGCTCGCCGCCGGTATTGCCTGGAATGTCGGCCAAAATGCCCTGCTGCAGCCCAAGGGCGCGTACCACACTGCGCCAACCGTGGTACCAGTCGAGCCGATCACCGAATCGTCATTGCGCAAACGTGACCATGACAACACCTCACAGAGCGCAGCCGCTGCGCCTGCGCCTGCCAGCGTGCCTGTATCGCCGGCAAAGCCCGCGGTTGCGCACAAGACCGCGCCGAAACCGGCTGCCCCACCACCGCCCGCCGCGGTGGCACCCGAACCACCGCCTGCGCCGGCGATGGTGCCCGCGCCGTTGGCCACACCTTTTCCCACCGAAGCAGAGAATCGCGCAGAAAGCGCTGCGCCGGCACAGACCGGTGGCGCGCTGATTCCATCCGACAAGGCGATCGAGTCGAAGCAGTCCAGCGCCAGCGACGCACTCGATCAGGCAATGACGAGCCACGCCCGGTCCAGCGCGCCGCCTGCGCCATCAGGTTCGGTCGAGCTGCGTCGCGATATGCAGCTTTCGCCAGACAACTGGCTCGCCCACATTGAGCAACTTCTGCATCAAGGTCGACGGCAGCAAGCCACCGAGAGCTTGCGCTTGTTCCGACGCGCGCACCCGGACCTGCCGGTATCGAGCGAACTGCGCGCACTCGAAAACTAGGAAGCGTGTCGAATGGGCTGATGTGGCAGCCACCGCGAAAGCCCGCAAAAAATCGTACCGAATATCCACAGCAGCTCGAGCGGGCGCACGATCGCCGCCGACCCTGCGCGCCGGGAGATCATCCGTGCAACGCGAACGATGGAACCGGCTGGAACAGATCTTCGCTGACGCGCTCGACATGCCCGAGAGTGCGCGTTCCTCATTTCTGGAGCGCGCGTGCGGCGACGATAGCGAGCTGCGGCGTGAGATAGAACAATTGCTGCGCGCGCACGATGTCCCTGGGGTGCTGGATACCGCATCCCACCCTACAGATTCCCCGCCGTTGCTTCCCTCGCTGCCCGCGGACACGTGTGTGGGTGTCTGGCGCATCGAAAAGATGATCGGCCGCGGCGGCATGGGCGAGGTATACGCGGCGAGCCGCGCCGATGCCGCATTCGAACAGCGCGCCGCACTCAAATTGCTGCGTTACGAAGCCGCAGGCGAACTGGAACGCTTCCATGCCGAGCGCCGAATCCTCGCGCGCCTGGAACATCCCGGCATCGCGCGCCTCCTCGATGGCGGCATCGCACCGGATGGCCGTCCCTACACGGTGATGGAATATGTCGAAGGTCAGTCACTGACCGAATATTGCCGTGCGCGCCACTCCTCGCTGCGGGAACGCCTCGCGTTGTTCGAACAGGTTTGCGATGCGGTTGCATTCGCGCATCGCAACCTGGTGATCCATCGCGATCTGAAGCCGGCCAACATTTTGGTCGACGCCGAAGGCCACGTAAAGCTGCTCGATTTCGGCATCGCCAAGCTGCTCGATGCGACCGCCCTGCCACAGAATGACGACGTCACCATCGCACCCTTCACGCCCGACTACGCCGCACCCGAGCAACTGTGCGGCGAGCCGATCACGACCGCGACCGATGTCTATGCACTCGGCGTACTGCTGTTCGAACTTCTCACCGGCGCGCGCCCGTTGCAGATGCGCGGCCTGCCATCGGCGCATGCGTTCAAACTATTGCTGGAGCGCAGCGCGCCGGCACCGAGCCATGTTGCCAAGACGAATGCCGATGCACCGCTGCCCGCCCGCCTGTTGATTGGCGATCTGGATGCGATCGTCGCCAAGTGTCTGCGCAAGGAAGCAGCGCATCGCTACGAAACCGTCAATGCCCTCAAGCGCGACATTGAGCGCCATCTGCGCAGCGAGCCGGTTTTTGCCCGCGAAGGCGCGCGCCTGTATGTAGCGGGTCGACTGCTGCGGCGCTATCGATGGGCCGTTGCCGCAGTGGCTGCGCTCATCATCACGCTGGTCGCTGGATTGGCGGGGACCATCTGGCAAGCCCATCGTGCTGAGACACAGGCACGCACGTCGGCGGCCGTGCAGACATTTCTTGGCGATCTTTTCCGCGC
>JBBRZD010000269.1:0-3932 GCA_038237055.1 Lysobacterales bacterium
CCGAAAGCGCTCGCACAGGCGGCGGCACCCGCGATCGGTGTCGCCATTCGTCGGTCCCTGCCGTAGTTCGGACGCACCTTCAGGCCGTCGATCGCGTGCCGCTTTTCTGCGCCCCGTTGGCCAGCCACAGTCAGGACATGAAGTTCATCCACATCATTGCAGGACTGCTTGCGCTCGCGTCGGGTGGCGTTGCGCTCTACGCCGCGAAGGGGTCATGGCTGCATCGCAAGAGCGGTCTGGTCTTCGTCGCTGCCATGTGGGTGATGTCGGCCCTTGGCGCGGAGATGGCTGCATTCGGAACGACGCCGAACCGGGTCTCCGTGGTCGCCGGCTTGCTGACCTTTTACCTGGTCAGCACCTCGCTGCTCACGGTGCGGCGCACGGTCGAGCAAGCGCGCGCGCTGCTCACCGGGCTCACGCTGGTGGCGCTGGCGATCGGCGTCTTCGGCGTGGTGATCGGCATCGACGGTTTGAACAACAACGGCGGTCGAGTGGACGAGCTGCCAGCACAGCCTCTGCTGATGTTCAGTGCGGTGGCCCTGCTCGGTGCGCTGCTTGACGCACGCGTGCTATGGGCACGCGACATTCGGGGCGCGCTGCGGCTAGCCCGGCATTTGTGGCGCATGACCTTTGCGATGTGGATTGCAACCACGTCGTTCTTCCTCGGTCAGGCGAAGCTCTTTCCGGCGCCGCTGCGCAAGACTGCGTTGCTCGCGATTCCAGTCGTGCTGGTTCTCGTGTTGATGTTCTACTGGCTGGCGCGGGTGTTGCTATCCAATCGGCGCAAAGCGGTCATGCCTGTTGGCGCAAATTCCCGTCTCGTGCGATGACATAGTCTTGGACAAGCTCCGGACGCGCCGATTCAAGCGCGCCCGGATCGAACGTATTCAATTCCAATCCGCGTGCTTTTCTTCCAGCGCCAGCGCCGCCATCGCACTGCGGTAGCCCTCCATGTAGGACACGCGATCGCCATCGAACGTCAACGGCTCGCCGACGAAGATGTCGACGAAGAACGGCACAATCATCCATTCGCCCTTGGGCAATGCCTTGCCCAGCCCGTGCGTGAAGACCGGGATCACGGGAACGTCCGGACGACGTTCGGCTACGCGCGCGAGACCGCTCTTGAACTCGGCCAGCTGCTCGGGCTCGCCGCGCGATCCCTCCGGGAAAAACACCAGAATCTCACCACGCTCCAGCGCAGCAGCAACTGGCGCGAGGAGATCGTCGTGAACGTGCTGGCGCTGGCGATTCAGCGGCACGATGCCGACCACGTTCAACGCAAACCACGCGAGCAGTTTGTTGCGCAGGAAGTAGTCGGCCGCAGCAACCGGTCGCACGCGCGACAGCAATCGCAGTGGCAGCAGGCTGATCATCGCCATCGCATCGAGATGGCTGTTGTGGTTCGCGGCGAGGATGGCCGGCCCCTTGGTCGGGAGGCGTTCGCGATGGCGCACGTTGAGGCCGAGCACGAACAGCACGACGGTGCGCACGATTACGCCGTAGAAAAACAGTCTGAGGAGATAGCCCATGTTTCGATTTTTCTCGCCTGCGCTTCAGTGCCGTCATACCCGCGCACGTGGGCGCGACGTCGGGAAAATTTCGATCCCGCTAGAAATAGAAGAAAGCCATGAAGTGGAAGAACAGCGGCGCGGTGAATAGAAGGCTGTCGATGCGATCAAGAATTCCACCGTGACCGGGAATCATCGAGCCGGAATCCTTCACGCCGATGTCGCGCTTGACCGCCGAGATCGTGACGTCGCCGAGGAAGCCGCCGAAACCGATCATCAGGCCGACCGCAATCGAATCCATGTGGGTGAGCGGCGTAAGCACAGGTGCCAGCAGAAATGCGACTGCAGTGGTCGTGAGAGCGCCGCCGACGAGGCCTTCGACAGTCTTCTTCGGACTGACGCTTTCGATTGCCTTGCGCCGACCCAGCGTGCGACCCCAGATGTACTGCAGCACGTCGTTTAGCTCGGTCAACAGCACAACGAACAGCAGCAACGCCGCACCATGCGCCGGCATCGCCTTGCCATTCGGCAGCACGAGCAGGTAGGCAAGATGGCTGAGGCCGAACACCATCGTCATCAGGCCCCAGTGAATCGTGCCGACCGCGCGCAGAAAATCCTTTGTATCGCCGCGCAGCACCATGCGCATCGCAATGAACAGGAAGGCCCACACCGGGATGAAGATGAGGAACATCGTGTACCACTCGCGCCATATCCAGAAATACTGGATCGGTACGCACAGGTATACCCAGAACAGGACGCTACGATCCGTCCGGCGCGTTGGAATCAACGACAGATATTCCTTCAACGCGAGAAAGGAAAGAATCGCGAAGAAAACGATTGCGATACCACGGCGAAACGAAATCGCGACCGCGAACACCGCGACGAGCACCCACCAGGAACGAACGCGCGCCGCAAGTTCGTCGTGGCGATTGCTGGTATCGCCGCGACGCATCACGGCAACCACGAGGGTCGCCACGACCAGCATCGCGACGATTGCGCCAAGCACCCAGAGTACGTTGGGTGGAATCCACATATGCAGCCATTCCATGCTCATGCCCTGCCCTCCTTTGCGCGGACTTCGGCGAGCGATCTGCGCGCCCGCATGAAGATTGCCACGATGCTTCCGAAGCAGCACAGCCACAGCACGAGACCGAAGCTGTCGAGATGCGACGCGCCAAATCCAAGTCCGAATATCAGCCCCGCCACGCCGATCACCAAGGCGCGATCGCTCTTGCCGAAGCCGTCATAGCGACGGCTCGCACCAATCTGTACGGCAATCACGCCTGTCATCTCGACGATGATGCCGAGCACAACGAACACGACAATCGCGACCGAAGGAAATCCGGGCCGCAGCGCGAGTGGCAGGTACATGGCTGCGTCCGCGACCACATCACCGAGTTCATTGAGGATCGCACCCCGCTTCGACGCCTGCGCGTGTTCGCGCGCGAGCATTCCATCGATTGCGTTGAGCGCCATGCGCAGGAATAGCGCGAGCGGCAACAGCAGCAGCACACGGGGATCGTCACACCATCCGACCGCCACACCAACGGCCGCCGCCAGCACGACGGCGGCTATCGTCACCTGGTTGGCGCTGACACCCATTCGTGCAAGCGCGTTGACCAGCGGACGCAGCAAACCCTGAAACGCTGGTTTCAGCTGATAGATACTCGGCATCGGAATCCCCATTCGATCCAGCGCGAACATAGCAGATTCGCGCAAGGATCCACTGACTTGGCGCGGCGACCGCAGCCCGCTACATTGCGCGTCCTATTTCACCCGACGCCTTGCACGCATGTCCGACGCCCGCCACTGGTTCACGCTGTCCTCGCCGTTTCCCATGAAGCGCGGGGGCGAACTCGTCGGCGCGCGCCTTGCTTATGAAACCTGGGGCACACTCAGCGCGGCACGCGACAATGCGATCCTGATCCTCACCGGCCTTTCGCCCAGCGCACACGCAGCGGCGAATGCACAAGATCCGTCACCGGGCTGGTGGGAGGAGATGATCGGCCCGGGCAAGCACATCGATACCGATCGCTGGTTCGTGATCTGCGTGAATACGCTCGGCAGCTGCAAGGGTTCGACGGGCCCGGCCGACACGAATCCCTCGACGGGCGAACTGTATCGCTTGGATTTCCCCGAGCTCACGCTCGAAGATGCCGCGAATGCCAGTCACGAACTTGTGCGCGGCATCGGTATCGAGAAGCTCGCCTGCGTGCTCGGCAATTCGATGGGCGGCATGACCGCCCTCGCTTATCTGGTGCAGCATCCGGAAAGCGCGCGCGCACACATCAGCATCTCGACGGCAGCGCAGGCGCAGCCGTTCGCAATCGCGATTCGATCACTACAGCGCGAGGCCATCCGTCTCGACCCGAACTGGAAAATGGGTCACTACGACGACGAGCACTATCCCGAAGCCGGCATGTC
>JBBRZD010000270.1:0-3892 GCA_038237055.1 Lysobacterales bacterium
ATGTTGGACAAGCAGCGCGAAGCGGTCGAGATCATCCGCAAGGACCCGAACGTCGACAACGTATTGGCCTTCGTCGGTGCCGGCGGCAGCAGCGCAACGCTCAACCTCGGCCGCATGATCGTGAACCTGAAGCCACCATCGCAACGCCACAGCGCTGATGAGGTCATGCAGGAATTGCGACCAAAGCTGCAGCACATCGTCGGCCTGCAGGCATTTCCGCAGAACCTGCCGCTGATCCGCATCGGCGGCAAGCTCACCAACAGCACCTATCAGTACGTGCTGCAGGATACTGACACGAAGCAACTGTTTGAATGGACGCCCAAGCTCATTGCGGCGCTGGCGAAAGTGCGTGGATTCCAGGATGTGACCAGCGATATGCTGATCGCCAATCCGCAACTTGACGTGACGATCGACCGCAACGCGGCGGCCGCCTATGGCATCACGCCTGGCGCAATCGAGAATGCGCTGTACCAGGCGTTCGGTCCGGCGCAGGTATCGACCATCTATACGCAATCGGACCAGTTCTGGGTGCTGATGCAGGTCGATCCAAAACTGCAGGGCGATGTCTCGGTGCTGTCGTCGATCTACATCACGCCAACGCTGCCGGCGAAGGCCACTGCGGGCGATGCGACGACAACGCTTTCTTCGCAACTGGTGCCATTGTCGGCAGTGACGAAGATCGGCAATTCAGTGGGACCTGCGACGATCAACCATCTTGGCCAGGTGCCAGCGGTCACGGTTTCGTTCAATCTTGCGCCGGGCATGTCGTTGAGCGACGCCGTCAGCGGCGTCGACGGGGCGATCGCCGCGCTCAAGCTGCCGGACACGATAACGACGTCGTTCCAGGGCACCGCGCAGTCGTTCCAGGAATCGGTTGCCGGCATGGGCGTGCTGCTCGCGCTGGCGATTTTCGTGATCTACCTGGTGCTCGGCATCCTCTACGAAAGTTTCATTCATCCGTTGACGATTCTGTCGGGCCTACCGACCGCCGTGTTCGGCGCGCTGTTGACCTTGATGGTGTTCGGCAAGGATCTCGATCTCTACGGCGCGGTTGGCCTGATCATGCTGATCGGTATCGTCAAGAAGAACGCGATCATGATGATCGACTTCGCACTCGAGAAGCAGCGTGAAGGCGAAGATCCAGAACGCGCGATCCTCGACGCCTGCGTGATCCGATTCCGTCCGATCATGATGACGACGTTCGCCGCATTGATGGGCACATTGCCGATTGCGTTGGGATTCGGAGCCGGCGCGGAGGCGCGTCGGTCGCTTGGCCTCGCGGTTGTTGGCGGATTGGTCACGTCGCAGCTGCTGACGCTCTACATCACGCCAGTGATTTATCTCTACTTCGAGCGCTTGCAGCAACGCATGGCGAAGGGTCGTGGTGTGTCATCAGCGACTGGATAGCGTGTTTTTGCGAGAGTGGCGCCAGCGATGATGCTCCGAACACCATCCCCACCTACATCCTCCCCTTGAAGGGGAGGACTTCAAACAAGCCCGCTCAAGCTCTCCCCTTCAAGGGGAGGGTTGGGTGGGGATGGTGTTACCGACATGCAGCAGCCTCGGCAGGTCCGACAGCAAGGAAGTGGGCATCGTCGCCGACCGCTCGGCAGATCAACGCAGCACGCGCACTTGCACCTGTGCATACGCTCCACTAGCCGCGAGCGCGGTAATGTCCTGCGCGCCCGTTTCAGCGAATGCATGTTCGAAGCCGGCGGAACCCTGCGTCTCGCCCTCGAGTTTGCCGTTGACCAGCCACAGCACCTGACCGCTCGCGCCGAGTGCATGCAGTCGCAGCGTTGCGGGCTTGTCGCTGTTCGGCGCGCGTGCAATGGCGGCGTTGTCGGCGATGCCTTCGATGCGGATTGGCTGGCCTGCGTCGAGTCCGTCGGGTGCGCAGCCTTTTGCCAGCGACGGCAGGCTTGCGCGATGACGCTGCTCGCGCGACAGCCATGGATAGGCTAGGGCGGGCCAGCGCGCGACGTCGATTTCGCGCGCCGATTTTTCGTTGCAGCCGGGACTGAGGCGCGAGCCAGCTGCGTCGACGCGCACGTGCATGAGGCCCGCACTCCAGAGCGTGCTGTCGCGTTCCGGCAAGGTCGGCGGAATCACTCCGTTCAATATCCACGCGCTGTGTTTCTGTTGGCACAGATCCGCGTGCAACGGATCGGCCGCGAGACCGAGCGGCCAGCACACGTCGGTCTCGGTCACGCTTGCGGGCGGCGGTTGCGGCGCGACTGAGGTCGCATTGCGCGGCAGGCTGTCGACCAGCTGGAACATGAGTGGCAACGCCGTCACCGCGCCGTACTGGCCCGGCAACGGTGTGCCATCGGGGCGACCGATCCACACCGCAACCGTGTACTGACGCGTTGAGCCGACCGCCCACGCGTCGCGAAAGCCGTAGCTGGTTCCGGTCTTCCATGCGACGCGCGGTCGCGAACCAGGATCGAATGTGCCCGGTGCATATCCGGGACGAGGGTTGGCTTCGAGAATGTCGCGAATGATCCAAGCCGAACCTTCGGAAAGAACGCGGCGGTCGGTGGTCGCGTCCTCGCGCGTGTAACGGACGCGACCTGCGATGCCGCCTCGATTCAAGGCGGTGTACGCACCGACCAGATCCTCCATGCGTACGCCGGCGCCACCGAGGATGACGGAAAGATTGGGTTGCACTCCACGCGGCAAGCGCAGGTCGAGACCTGCGTTCGCTAGCCGTGCAGCGAACCGCACTGGGCCGATGCGATGGATGAGATCGACCGCCGGTACGTTCAATGAAAGTCGCAGTGCTTCGGCAGCGCCGATCGGGCCGTTGTAGGCCATGTCGAAATTGCCGGGTCGATACGTACCGAACGATTGTGGCGCGTCGACCAGCAGGCTTTCGGAATCGATCAGGCCATCGTCTAGCGCAAGCCCATACAGGAACGGCTTCAACGTCGATCCCGGTGAGCGCCATGCGCGCACCATGTCGACGTGGCCGAGCCGCTGTTGGTCGCCGAAAGCGCCTGAGCCAACGTAGGCGCGGGCTTCCAGGCTCGTATTGTCGACAACCAGCATGGCCGCAGACGTGCGATCGGGCAGACGCGTCAGATAGGCGCTGACACGCGCTTCAACTGCGCGTTGCAATTGCGCATCGATGGTCGTACTGATGCGGCGCGTGCGCGGCTGTTCTTCATGCAGGCGTTCGGCGAGCAAGGCGGCGCTGAGTGGCGGCTGCAACGCGCGTGCCGCGACCGACTCGATCTGCGCGTCGTGCACTTCGGCGCGCGACCACACGCCGAGATCGGCCATGCGCCCGAGTACCTTGTCGCGTGCGGCACGAGCCGCTTCGGGCTGGCGATCCGGTCGCAGGCGGCTCGGCATTTGCGGCAACACCGCGAGCAACGCTGCTTCGGCATGCGACAGGCGCGATGCGGGTTTGCCCAGATACGCCCACGATGCTGCCTCGACACCTTCGATCGTTCCGCCGAATGGGGCTCGGTTGAGGTAGAGAGTGAGGATCTGCTGCTTGGTCAGATGTGCTTCCAGCTGCAGCGCGCGAAATATCTGACGCAGCTTGCCGGCTGCGCTGTGCGGCGTTCCATCGAGGATGCGCGCGACCTGCATCGTCAGCGTCGAACCGCCGGAAATGAGGCGGCGATGCACCATCCATTGCGCGAGCGCGCGCGCGAGCGCGAATGGATTCACTCCGGGATGGCGATAGAACCAGCGGTCTTCGTACGTCAGCAGTGCCTGCACGTAAAGTGGCGAAACATCTGCAAGCTGCACGGGATAGCGCCAGACACCGTCGCTATCGGGAAACGCGCGCAGCGGCGTGCCATCACGCGCGAGTACGACCGTGCTGCCGCTCGACGCGTCCGGCAGTTGTAGCGGGAACAGGCGGTCGAGCGCGAAGGCG
>JBBRZD010000271.1:0-3844 GCA_038237055.1 Lysobacterales bacterium
AATTGCGTCATCGAAAGACCTTGCTGGAATTGCACCTGATTGATCGCCATGATCTGCCTCCACGTAACCTGTGGGCGTACCATCACTCTCGGACGTCTCAAATCATGTGACTGATGGCTGAGGTTCGACACTAATCAGGACGCATTTATTCCGGGCTTGGGCGATCTGATCTTTGACGTTGCTATCGGCTCGCAGGGCGCGTCTATTCAGGCGGATGGCCAAGTGATCGTCGAACTACATTGGGATCGAACTACGAGTACGCTGCACCTTGACATCTGCAATCCAAACGGCGATTGCATGAAAGTCGACGTCGTGGTTAAGAAGGGTGAAGTGACTGAAGTTGTATACAAAGGCGTTTTCGACGCGGAGCAGCAAATGTATCCTTCCCAGAGCGGCGCCGCTCCTGGTCACTTGCGCGAATTTAGATGGGACCTTGGCCCGGATGCGGATCACTTCGGCCAAGGGCTGCGGGATGACGGTATGTATGTTGGGACACGTCCAGGTTGTCCAGCGTTTGAACACATCACCTTAAGTTTCGTCCGTGGTGGCGGCAGCCTCATCACGCAGTGGCTTTGCGTCAACAACTGATAGTTTGCTTGGCTGTATCGCGTCGAAGAAACTGCTCGCAATCGCGCGAGCCGCTTCTTTTCAAATCCATAAGGTTCGAAAAGGCAAGAGAGCAACTGCCCAATTGAAGTTGCGGCAAAGGCGGTCGAATCATCCGCCGCGTCGCCGACCTCGCGGGGACCGCTCGCTCGACCTCCAGACATTTGTCGCGCTGAGGGAAATCGGTGGTGGGGACGGGTTCTTTCGTGCGCCAAAGTCTTCGCGCGCGTCAGCGAATGTCGGGATCCGCCAGCAAGTAGGTAGAAGCGAATAACGCACATTGATAGCGGTCAGCCAATGCGCGTTTTGAGACGCTAGCTCGGACTATTCCACCGTCACGGATTTGGCCAGATTGCGCGGCTGATCGACATCGGTGCCGCGCAATACGGCCACGTGATACGCGAGGACCTGCAGCGGCACGGTGAACACCGCCGGCGCGATCAGGTTGCCACCGGAGGCGACCTTGATCACGGCGCCGCGCTCGCCGGTCTGCGTGACCGGCGCATCGGTGTCGGCAAACACGAACAGTTCGCCACCGCGCGCGCGGACTTCCTCGAGATTTGATTTGAGCTTTTCCAGCAACTGATTGTTTGGTGCGACCGCGATCACCGGCATGTCTTCATCAACGAGGGCGAGCGGGCCGTGCTTGAGTTCGCCGGCCGGATACGCTTCGGCGTGGATGTAGGAAATTTCCTTGAGCTTGAGCGCACCTTCGAGCGCGACCGGATAGTGCACGCCGCGGCCGAGGAACAATGCGTGATGCTTGGGCACGAAACGTTCGGCGAGCTTGGCGATTTCAGGTTCAAGTTTCAGCACCTCGCCGATCACGCGCGGCAGGGTTGCCAGCTCGGTCACGAGTTCCGAATACTTTTCCGGCTCGAGTCCGTTCAAGCGCGCGAGTTCGAGCACAAGCAGGGAAAGCGCGGCAAGCTGCGTCGTGAAGGCCTTGGTCGAGGCGACGCCGATCTCGGGACCCGCGCGCGTCATCAGCACGAGATCCGATTCGCGTACGAGGCTTGATTCGGGCACGTTGCAGATTGCCAAGGAGCCGAGATAACCACGCTCCTTGCCGTCGCGCAGCGCTGCGAGTGTGTCCGCTGTTTCGCCCGATTGCGACACTGCGAGGAACAGCGTGTCAGGTTGTACGACCGCCCGTCGATAGCGATACTCGCTCGCCACCTCGACGTTGCACGGAATGCTGGCCAGGCTTTCCATCAGATAGCGCGCGACCAGTCCGGCGTGAAAGCTCGTGCCGCAGGCGACGATCTGCACGTGCTTGACGCGTGCGAGCAACTGGTCGGCATCGACACCGAAGATGTTCGGCAAGATGCGCCCTTCACTGATGCGACCTTCGAGCGTGTCGGCGATTGCACGCGGCTGCTCGAAGATTTCCTTCAGCATGTAGTGGCGATATTCACCGCGCTCGACCGCGTCGGTGGAGAAATCGCTGCGGCGCGTCGGGCGCTGTACCGGATCACCATCGGCGTTGAAGATCGAGCAAGCGTCGCTTGTTATCTCGGCGACGTCGCCCTCTTCCAGATAGATGAACTGGTTGGTTTGGCGGATCAGCGCCTGCGCGTCCGAGCCGAGAAAATTCTCACCTTCGCCGAGGCCGGCGACCAACGGGCTGCCGCGACGCGCGCCGACGATGTGACCGGGCTGGTCGCGACTCATCACCGCGATCGCGAAGGCGCCGTGCAGACGTTTCGTCGCAGCGATTGTCGCCGCACGCAGGTCGGCGCCGCCGGCAAGCGACTGTTCAATCAGATGTGCGATCACTTCGGTGTCGGTATCCGAATCGAAGCGAAATCCTTGGGCCTTGAGTTCCTCGCGCAGTTCCGCGTGGTTTTCGATGATGCCGTTGTGGACGACGGCTACGCGCTCGCTCGAAACATGGGGATGCGCGTTGGTGGTGGTCGGCGCGCCGTGCGTCGCCCAGCGCGTGTGTGCGATACCGGTGAAGCCGGCTACCGGCGCGGATTCATAGAGTGCTTCGAGCTCGCGCACCTTGCCCGCGGCGCGCAGGCGCGCGAGACGTCCGTTTTCCAGTACGGATATGCCCGCCGAGTCGTAACCGCGGTATTCCAGCGCCTTCAAACCAGCGATAAGTACAGAAACGACATCCCGCTGGGCGGTGGCGGCGACGATTCCACACATGGGCAGACGACCTCATATCGACAGGGGATCGCAAGCCGGCGCGACGCGGCTGCGCTACCCCATTATCATACCGCCTCGACTGCGCTGGCATGCCCGCCGCCGCATTCGCGAGAGCGCAAGGTGGCTTTTACTGCAGGTATTTTTCAGCATCGAGCACGACAGATCGCATGCAAACCCTAGAAAAACGCGTGCGCGACTTCATTCGCGACACGTTCCCTGACCCCGCCGCTCCCGGAAAGCTGTCGGCCGAGCAAAGTCTGTTCGAGGCCGGCGTGCTCGATTCGATTGGGGTTTTGGCCTTGGTGACCTGGCTCGAACGGGAGTTCCACATCGTCGTCGACGATGGCGATGTCGTGCCTGAAAACATTGATGGCATCGGTCGCCTAGTCCGCTATATCGGTCGCAAGCGGGCGGAGGCGGGGCTGTCGGGGTGATCCGTTTCGAGCAATTCCTGCAATTTGCCGCGGAGCGCGATCCGGCGAAGATAGCGGTCGTCACGCAGGACGCACGCACGAGCTATCTTGAACTCGAAGCGGGCGCGGAGCGTTTCGCTTCCGCGCTCGTCAACAGTGCGGCATTTGCAAACGGCGAGCGCTGCGTCTTGTTCCTCGACAATCGCATCGAAACGGCCGTCGGCATCTTCGGAACGCTGCGCGCGGGCGGCGTGTTCTGTGTGATCAATCCGGGCACCAAGGCCGACAAGCTCGCCTACGTGCTGAATAATTGCGAGGCAGCCATCCTCGTAACCCAGGCCACACTCGTGCCTATCGCGCTGCAAGCCGCCGCGCAGGTGCCGAGTGTGCGCAAGATCGTCGTTGTGGGTGGCGCAGGAGAATCGACGACGGTCGCCTACGACACGTTCCTTGCCGCCGCCCCGGCCCGACTACCTTCGGCGCCGCGTGGCATCGATATCGATCTGGCAATGCTGATCTATACCTCGGGCTCCACTGGCCAGCCCAAGGGCGTCATGATGACGCACAAGAACATCGCGCATGCGGCGACCTCGATCACGACGTATCTGGAGGCGCGGGAAAGCGATGTCGTGTTGAGCGTGTTGCCCCTCGCGTTCGACTACGGCCTG
>JBBRZD010000272.1:0-3793 GCA_038237055.1 Lysobacterales bacterium
CGAACCAGTTGTTCCTGCGCGGTCGCGGCGTGTTCGTGTGCATCAGCCCGTGGAATTTCCCACTCGCGATCTTCATGGGTCAGGTCGCGGCCGGACTCGCCTCCGGCAACGCCGTCATCGCCAAGCCCGCGGATCAGACCACGCTGGTTGGCTACGCGGCGGTGAAGTTGCTGCACGAAGCCGGCGTGCCCGAGGCGGTGCTGCAGTTCGTGCCGTGCAAGGGTTCGATGCTCGGCAACATCTTGTTGACCAAGTCCGATGTCGCCGGCGTCTGCTTCACCGGTTCGACCGAGACGGCGTGGACGATCAACCGCACGCTCGCCGCGCGCAATTCGCCGATCGCCGCCTTGATCGCGGAGACCGGCGGCCAGAACGCGATGATCGCCGACTCGTCCGCGCTGCCGGAACAATTGGTCAAGGACATAGTCGCCTCCGCGTTCGACTCCGCTGGTCAGCGCTGCTCGGCCGCGCGCGTGCTGTTCGTGCAGGAAGACATCGCGGACAAGGTCGTCGCGATGCTTGCCGGTGCAATGAACGAACTGGTGGTCGGCGATCCGGCGAAGCTGTCGACCGACGTCGGCCCGGTGATCGATGAGCCATCGAAGAAGTTCCTCGTCGAGCACTGCGCGCGGATGGACCGCGAAGCGAAGAAGATCAACGAAGTGAAGCTTTCGGCCGAAGCCGCGAACGGCACGTTCTTCGCGCCGCGCGCCTACGAAATTCCGTCACTCGACCTGCTGACACAGGAAGTTTTCGGCCCGGTCCTGCACGTCGTGCGCTGGAAAGGAAACGAGCTGGACAAGGTCATCGACGCGATCAATGCGACCGGCTTCGGGCTCACGCTCGGCATCCACAGCCGCATCGATGCCACGGTCGAACACATCGCGCGCCGCGCCAAGGTCGGCAACTGCTACGTCAATCGCAACCAGATCGGCGCGGTCGTCGGCGTGCAGCCATTCGGTGGAGAAAACCTGTCGGGCACCGGCCCGAAGGCCGGCGGTCCGCACTACCTGCTGCGTTTCGCCACTGAACGCACGCTGACGATCAATACGACAGCGGCGGGTGGCAATGCGTCGCTGCTGACGCTCGGCGAATAGACGGTCGTCGTGCCGGCGCCATTGCGGTGCCGGCGCTGCCAGCGCGCGGACTTGGGCTCCCCTTTCGAAGGGCGAATCCGGTTTTGCTTCGCCCGCAATCGATTGAATGCGCTAGCGAGGCGCCGCAGGACCACTGCCGATCGCGCGCAGCTCAAAGTGCGACTTGCGCGTTCGACCAGCTCAATCAAGTGCGTGAGCGTTTATCGCACGGGGCGCCATTCGAGGAATGCGCCGACAAAAAGCAGTGCCAGCAGCAGGATGCCGCCCGCAATCGCGGGCACCACGATCGCATGGAAGGTCGCCGCCTGCGCCGACGGGGCAACCAGCGAGACGAGCACGGCATCGTCGGCGACGCCGGACAGCCTCATCAATCGCGCTGGCCAATGTGAGCTGCCCAGATTGAATTCGACTGTGCTGCTGGCCGCGCCGTTGTTTTCGCGGACACCCTTGAGCAACGCCGGATCCTGCGTGATTTGCGCAAGCATGCGCTCGGCCAAGGCCGGTTCCAGCGTTGATGCAGCCACTTGCGGACCGCCCGGAGGGAACGCGATCAAGGCGACATCAGCACGCCCCGCATCGGCCAGTTCCTTCGCGAAGGCCGCGCCAGCGGGAGTCGCCGTCAGCAGCATCGCCTGCATCGTGCCTCCGCGTAGCAGCGGAGCCACGCAGATCAACAGCAATTTATTCGGATAGCTGTTCCATCCGCACGTTGGACGCAGCTTGCTGCGCACGATCGCAACCAGCGGCGCGTTCACCATATCGCGCGGATCCAGGTAATCGACTCCCGATGCGATCACGCGATTGCCCAGCGGATCGAGAATGACCGCATCCTCCAGCCCGTAGGTCGCGCGACGCTCTTCGACCAGATCGCGAATCGATGCCTGGTCAATCGTCGCGCCCGCCTCGGCGCCGACGGTCAACGCGTGGTCGATGTAGCTGACGAAAGCGGCGTCGCCAGCGAGCAATCGCGCCTTCAATTCCAGTTCGCGCTGATGCTGCAGGGCGATGCGCGCCTGGATCGATTGCGCTGTCGCCAACGCGTTCGCGCTGACGAGCGCCGCTGTCGTGCGCACCTGCCATGCAGCCACAGTGGCGACGATTGCGATGGTCGCTGCAGCGGCCGCCATGCATCCAAGCGAATAACGAATACCGCGCTTCACGTGGATGGCCTCAATGCGACAGGTTTTGGTAGGGCTTGCCTTCCTTGTTCATGTGAGGCTCCACTCGAGGTTTGGTCAAACGTATCGATTGCTCGATCAGCGCGGAGGCAGGCAGCGAAACGGCAATGCTCTGGAATCCGGCGCGCGGATGCCAGAATGTGAGTTTCCCCGGTCCCGCGGGCAGGCCGTCTAGTGAAAAATGTCCGTCTCTCGTTGTCCTTGCAAAGAACGGCGTGTCGACGACCAGAATGGTTGCGTGCATCGCGCTGTGCACATTGCAGTTGACGAGGACCAATCCGGGTTTCGTGAACGTGTGCTCGCCGGACCCGTCTTCGCCGATCAGGCCGAGATCGAATTGGGAGCCCGTAGTGGCGGAAAAGACGTTGTGGAGGATTTCGTCGCGATTGGGAAACTTGACCGTGCTGCCGACCGGAACCACGAGAGATTCCGGATCGAACTTCTTTTCATGGGTATACATCAGATAGCGATCCGGCTTCGCATGCACGGCGCCCTTGTCGGGAATGAAATACACCGCCACGGCGGCGATTTCGTCGGCCGAAACGGCCGAATCCGATGTGAGCTGGACATGCCCGCTGAGGCGGGAGATCGCGGCGACCCCTTTCGGCACAGCGTCGGGTGCGCTTGTCGTCGCAACTGCCGCCGTGCCCGCATCACGGAGCGGTGGTTTCGCGGATGGCATCGCAGGTTTGACCGCCGCGGAGCCTGCTTTCTTGCTCGTGGCGGCTACAGGTACCTCGGCCGCCGATTTTTCAACCGCGGTCGGGGTGACCGGCGTTTCCACAACGACAGGCGCCGTCGGCGGGGCGGTGTTTGCAGCCGGGGCCGGTGGCGCCGCGATCGGTGCTGTCGCCGCGCTTGTCTTTGCGTTGCCATTCGAATTTGCAGGCTGCATCGACGCCGGCTTCTGCGACGACTCGGCGCAGGCCGTCAATACCAAGACGAGAGACGCCGCAAGTAAGCGCGGTATGGTCATGTCAATTTCCCCTGTTGCATGAAATAGCGAGCACGGTGCGGATATCGCATCGTGCAATCGTGGAATGTCTGTCCATGGCGGCTTGGCTCGCCGTCGATCCTTCGCCGAAGCGCGCTCCGCGCGCCACACAAACCCGTCACGGACGCGTGATCACCTGTCGATGCATGGCCGCTAGCTTTTGGAGCAGTTTGTTTTGCGCGCTGAACGGAATGCTGTGTTTATCCATCGCGATCTGCAGATCCTCGACGAGCGCGTTGAACTCCGATTCGTGGATACCGAGCTTCGTGTGCGCATCCGTCATCGATTTGCCGGTGTATTGGCACGGGCCGCCGAGGATCACGCAAAACTGATCCACGAGTTCCGCCTTGATGTGTTTCTGGTCGGAGTCGGCGAAGAACGGTCGCGTGCGCGGATCAGAAACCAGCTCGGTCATGAAGTCTTCCATCAACGCGACCAGACCGGCCTTGTCGCCGAACTGATGAAACACCGGCAGCAGAGAAGGATCGGCAGGCGCCGGATTCTCTGCGCTGCGCGCACTATCG
>JBBRZD010000273.1:0-3682 GCA_038237055.1 Lysobacterales bacterium
ATCTCCGCCTTCAGTTTGCGGCGCTTTCTTCGGCCTAGATTCTGCATGCGCGATACTCCAACGCAGTCCGGTGCGGTGCGGGGTTCACGCGCCGTCCTCTACATGCGCCTGGCGCGCGAGGATCGAGGAAAACTCCTCGACGAACGTGTCGTACCGCATGTTGATGCGTTCGAGTCGGGTTGAATAGCGGTTGTAGGCCCACACCGCGGGGATCGCGGCAAACAGACCCATTGCGGTCGCGATCAAGGCTTCCGAGATACCCGGCGCAACCATCGCGATGGTTGCTTCCTTCACATTGGCCAGACCCTGGAACGCGATCATGATGCCCCACACGGTGCCGAACAGGCCGACATACGGACTGATCGAACCGACGTTGGCGAGGAATTCGAGATTGTGTTCGAGGCGGTCGACTTCGCGCGTCGACGCCACGCGCATTGCGCGCTGCGCACCTTCGAGCAATGCGCGCGAATCGACGCCGCGGCGCTGGCGCAGGCGCGCGAATTCGCGAAACCCCGCTTCGAAGATCGCGCCGCTTGCCGTCACGCGCTCGCCTTCGCTGGTGATCTCCTTGAACAGTCCAGCCAGATCCGCACCGGACCAGAAACGCTCTTCGAATGCATCCGCGCTCGCATTGGCACGATCGATCAGCGCCTTCTTGCGGAAAATGATGAACCATGAGGCGATCGAGAAACCGATCAGGATCCCGAGTACGAGCTTGACCGGCAAGCTGGCGTTGAGGATCAGGGCGAGTACGTTCAGTTCTGAGTTCATGTCTTGGCAATCTCTTGAAGCAAAAGCAGATGGTCCGGGATCGGGCACGGGCGAAAACGCGCCGCATCGAGGCAGGCGATGCGCACACGCGCTTCGACCAGCGCCCGGGATTCGGGTTCACGACGCAGTTCCTGATGCACCACGAAGCTCGCGCTGCGGCGCTCGCCGGGAACGACCGTCGCGCTCAGCAGGTCATCGAGTCGCGCTGGCGCATTGAACAACAGCTCCATGCGATGCACGACGAACACGATGCCGGCTTCTTCGCGCAATTGCTGCTGGCCGATGCCGGCGGCGCGAAGCCACTCGCTGCGTGCGCGTTCGAGAAAATGCAGGTATCGCGCATGATAGACGACTCCGCCCGCGTCGGTGTCCTCCCAGTACACGCGCGCCGGCCATGCGAAAGGCTCGGTATCGGAAGTCGGGAATGGAGAATGGGGACCAGCGGGTTCCCGCGCGCGGCGGCTCACGCTTTGCCCTCGATTCCCGATTCGCGATTCCCGATTCCCGCCTCATCGACGAACATATCCTCGAGCACCGGACGCTTCGGCGGCTTGAAACCCATGTGCAGGTACGCCTTGTTCGTGGCCATGCGCCCGCGCGCGGAACGCACCAGATACCCTTGCTGGATCAGGAAGGGCTCGACCACATCCTCGATCGTACCTCGCTCTTCCGAAAGCGCCGCTGCAAGTGAATCGACACCGACCGGACCACCGTCGAAATTCTCGATGATCATGCCGAGCAGGCGGCGGTCGAGCGCGTCGAAGCCTTGCGCATCGACCTTCAGCATCGCCAGTGCAGCAGCAGCCACCGGTGCGGTGATGGTGCCGTCAGCCCTGACCTCGGCATAGTCGCGCACGCGCCGCAACAAACGGTTCGCGATGCGCGGCGTGCCACGCGCGCGGCGCGCGATTTCGACTGCGCCTTCGGCATCACAGGCGATGCCGAGGATCTTTGCGGCACGGCGCACGATCGCGGTGAGTTCGGGCGTGCTGTAGAACTCCAGCCGTTGCACGATGCCGAAACGGTCGCGCAGCGGCGCCGTCAAAAGTCCTGCGCGCGTCGTCGCGCCGATCAGCGTGAACGGCGGCAAGTCGAGCTTGATCGAACGCGCGGCGGGACCCTCGCCGATCATGATGTCGATCTGGAAGTCTTCCAGCGCCGGATACAACACTTCTTCAACGATCGGCGAGAGGCGATGGATCTCATCGACAAACAACACATCACGCGGCTGCAGGTTGGTCAACAACGCAGCGAGATCGCCCGGGCGTTCCAGCACCGGGCCAGAGGTCGAGCGCAGGTTCACGCCGAGCTCATTCGCGATCACGTGTGAGAGCGTCGTCTTGCCGAGACCGGGCGGCCCGAAGATGAGCACGTGATCGAGCGCTTCACCGCGCCGACGCGCCGCCTCGATGTAGATCGACATCTGCTCCCGCACCACTTCCTGCCCCAGGTACTCGGACAAGCGCTGCGGGCGGATCGTCGCCTCGACGAGGTCGTCTTCGCGATTCGCGCTGGCGGAACTCAGGCGTTCGGTCATTTAAGGGCGGGAATCGGGAATATGGAGCGGAGAAGGGCGCAATCGGCGATCCTGCGGATTATCGTTGGCTTGAGCGTCTGTTGATAGGCAATCGAACACGCCCTGCAGCGCGCATTCAGCATCGATGTGGCGAAAGGCCCGCTCTGCCTATTCCCGATTCCCCATTCCCAAATCCCGGCTACTCAGATCTCGACCTGTGTGCCGAGCTCAATCAGGCGGTTGCCAGGAATCTGGAAAAACGCGGTTGCCGGAATCGCGTTGCGCTGCATGAAGGCGAACAGCTTGTCGCGCCACAGCACCATGCCGGAACGGTCGGTCGCAACAATGCTTTCGCGGCTGAGGAAGAAGGTCGTATCCATCATGTCGAACGGCGGGCCGCAGACAGTGACCGTTTCCAGCATGTTCGGCACGTCCGGATCTTCGGCGAAACCGAAGCGCAGGGTGACACGGTAGAACTCGTCGCCGAGAGACTCGACCTTGACACGTTCGTCGTTCTCAGCGATCGGCGTATCCACCGTATCGACCGTGAGAATCACATTGCGCTCGTGCAGCACCTTGTTGTGCTTGAGGTTGTGCAGCAATGCATGCGGCACGCCGCCCTCGTTCGCGGTCAGAAATACCGCGGTACCCGGCACACGAATCGGCGGATGCGCGACGATGGATGAGATGAACGGCGCGAGCGCGAGGCCGCCCTGCTTGATTTCGCGCACCACCAGCTCGCGGCCGCGGCGCCAGGTCGCCATGAGGGTGAAGATCGCCGCGCCGAGCACCAGCGGAAGCCAACCGCCGTGTTCGATTTTGTCGGCATTCGCGGTCAGGAAGGCGATATCGACGAAAAGGAACAAGGAGCCGACAGCAGCCACCTTCGGCCGGCTCCAGTTCCACATCCGGCGGAACACGACCATGACCAGGATCGAATCGATCGTCATCGTGCCGACCACGGCAATGCCGTAGGCCGCACCGAGGTTATCGGACGACTTGAACCCCAGTACGACCGCAAGCGTCAGCACCAGCAGCATGCGGTTGATCCACGGCAGGTAAATCTGCCCCTGCTGCTCGCGCGAGGTATGGCGTACCTGCATCCGTGGCAGGAAACCGAGCTGGATCGCTTCGCGCGTGACGGAGAATGCGCCCGAGATCACGGCCTGCGAGGCGATCACCGCGGCAGCGGCGGCGAGGATCAGCATTGGCACCAGCAACACCGGCGGCACCATCAGGAACAACGGATTCGCGGCAGCTTTCGGATCGGCCATCAGCAGGGCGCCCTGGCCGAAATAGTTGAGCACCAGTGCAGGCAGCACGAAGGCGAACCACGAATAGCGGATCGGCGTTTTGCCGAAGTGCCCCATGTCCGCATACAGCGCCTCGGCACCC
>JBBRZD010000274.1:0-3651 GCA_038237055.1 Lysobacterales bacterium
GTGATCGTCGACGCCGATCGGGTGCAGCAGGCGCTCCTGAATCTCGCACGCAATGCGATCGAGGCCAATGCGGAAGAAATCGTCCTGCGCACACGCGTCGAGCATGGTGTGCGCATCGGTGAACAGGTGGCACGCCTCGCGGTGCGAATTGATCTCATCGACAACGGTCGCGGCGTGCCGGCGGAACTTGCCGATTCCCTGTTCGAACCGCTGGTTTCCGGGCGTGCCGATGGCAGCGGACTCGGCCTCGCGCTCGCGCGCGAGATCGCTCACGAGCATGGGGGCGAACTTGGTTACACGAGTCGGCCCGGCGCAACCGTGTTCAGCCTGCTGTTGCCAGTGACCGAATGAACGACGACTCCGCCAAGGTCATCTGGATTGTCGACGACGATCGCGCTGTCCGTTTCGTGCTTGCTGCCGCGTTGCGCGAAGTCGGTTATTTGCCGCGGGAATTTGGCGACGCTGAAACCGCGCTCGCAGCACTCGCCGACAGCACGCCGGACCTGCTGTTTACCGATGTGCGCATGCCCGGTGTGAGCGGGCTCCATCTGCTGGAGCGAGTCGCCGCGCACGAGCCGCATTTTGCGGTGATCGTAATGAGCGCGTTCACCGATGTCGCTTCGACCGCATCGGCGTATCGCCTTGGCGCCTTCGACTATCTGCCCAAGCCGTTCGATCTCGATCAGGCAGTTGCCGCCGCGCGCCGCGCGTTGTCGCAATCGCGCATTCCCCAATCGACGAAGTCCGTGTCGCACCACGCCGAGTCAGAACTGATTGGCCACGGCATCGGCATGCGCGAACTGTTTCGCGCGATCGGCCGCGTCGCCGCGAGTGGGCTTGGTGCGTTGATCACGGGTGAAACAGGAACTGGCAAGGAGCTCGTTGCACGTGCTTTGCATCACGAGAGCACGCGCGCCGCGCAACCGTTCATTGCGCTGAACACAGCGGCCATTCCGGCCGAATTGCTCGAATCAGAATTGTTCGGCCACGAGATCGGTGCGTTCACGGGCGCTGCGCGTCGCCATGCGGGTCGATTTGAGCAGGCGGCTGGTGGCACCTTGTTTCTCGATGAAATCGGCGACATGCCGCTCGCATTGCAGACACGCTTGCTGCGTGTGCTGGCCGCGGGCGAGTTCTATCGCGTCGGCGGGCGTGAATTGATTCGTGCGAATGCGCGCGTGATCGCGGCAACGCATCAGGATCTCGACGCCAAGGTCGCGCGCGGAGAATTCCGCGCCGATCTTTTGCATCGTCTCGATGTCGTGCGTCTGCACGTGCCCGCGTTGCGCGAGCGGCGCGAGGACATCCCGGCGCTGGCCGAACACTTCCTCGCGCGTGCGGTAGCTGCCGCTGGCATTGCGGCGAAACATTTCTCGCCGGCCGCGCTCGGAGCGCTGCGCGACTTCGCATGGCCGGGCAATGTGCGCCAGCTGGAAAATCTTTGTCGACGGCTCGCTCTGCTTTCATCCGGCCGCGAGATCGGTGTTGGCGATCTGCCGCCAGCGATCGTCGACAGCACACCGCCAAATGAAGTCGTCGGCTGGAGCAGTGCGTTGCGCGCGTGGGCCGAACAATCGCTTTTCGCCGGCATCGAGAACATCCACACCGAGGCGCTGGCCGAATTCGAACGCGTACTGCTTGACGCCGCTCTTGTCGCGCACGGCGGCCATCGCCAGCATGCGGCGAAATCGCTGGGTCTCAGCCGCAACACGATGACGCGCAAGCTCGGCAGCTCGCGCAAGAAGCGCGAGTGATTTGATACACAGGATCGAGGTGAGGATTGCCGAAACGGCGGCCGAAATGACAGCAACACGCATGTAGATCGAAAGGATGGTGCGATGGATCGGCTGCGGTCCGCTTGCGTTGCTGCGCCCGACGATTGCATTGTTCGCTGCGTAAAGATCGAGAGACGTCGGCGCTTTTCCGCTGTGGTGCTTCGTGGGCAGCAACGTTCCAGCGCGCCCGCCCGATCCACTCGTAGCAAGTAAGCTTGATTCCCGCCGCTCGTATTTGGCGAGCGTGGCACCTGTAACAACGGACCCCATTGCATGAGCAACGAGCTTTCAATCCGCAACGCAACCAAGATCGACCTCGCGTTTCTAGTCGACAGCAATGCCGCGATGGCATTGGAAACAGAGGGCAAGAATCTGGATCGCGCGGTACTCGAACGCGGCGTCTCCGCGGTGTTCGAGCGGACCGAGCGCGGTCTCTATTTGATCGCCGAGCAGGCATCGCGGTCGGTGGGTTGCCTGCTCATCACCTATGAATGGAGCGACTGGCGCAACGGCGACTGGTGGTGGCTGCAAAGCGTCTACATCATTCCTTCGGTACGCCGGTCCGGCGTTTTTCGCGCCATGTATGCAGAAGTCGCGCGACGTGCCGCAGCCGCGGCGAATGTCGCGGGCTTGCGTCTCTACGTGGATGCGGAGAATGTGCGTGCGCAGGAAACCTACGCAACGCTGGGCATGGTGCACGCGCGCTACGAATTGTTCGAGTGCGAGTGGGGCGGGGAAGAGCCGGCTCCGGCTCGCGCGTCGCAGTGAAAGGATTCATCGCAAGCGCGCTTGATCGCGCGCGTCGTGCTGTCCTCGATGCGGCAGGTCTTTTCATCGTGCCAGCCGCGTTGTCGTTGTTGCCGTGGTCGATTACCTATCGATTGCTCAAGCAGCTCGCCGTGCGCGCGCCTTCGTTTCACGCCGAAGCGCAGGTCGCTTGGGATGTGGCGCGCGCGCACCTTGCAAATCCGGACGAGCGCGCGTGGAAGATGACGTACAAGCTGACGCGCTGGATCGAGCGCGTGGACACGTACCTGACGCTCACGCGACGGACAGCCTGGTGGCTCAAGCGTATCGACGTAGTCGGCGAATGGCCGCGCGCGGATCGGCCTCACCTGTTCCTGACCTACCATTGGGGTGCCGGGAATTGGGTATGGAAATGTCTGCGTGCGAACGGCTTCCACGCGTATTTTCTCGCGCGCCGCCCGCAGGTCGCCGATCTGGGCGCGAGCCGTGTCGCGCTGTGGTACGGCCGTCTGCGCAGCTGGGAATTTTCCCGCATTGGCAGTCTCGGACCCCTTTACACGGGCGGCAGCACCGAGCGCATGAAGCAGGTCTTCGCCGGCGGAAGCAGCCTTGTCGGCATGCTTGATCTGCCGTCGAGCGCTTCCCACCACGAGGCAAAACCGGTCGTATTGCTCGGACAGGCGGCTGCGCTGCCGTCGCGACTGATCGATCTGGCGCAAGCGTCCGGCGCCACCGTTGGGCTATTCAGTTGCGGCTTCGATCATGCGAGCGGGCGACGTCGACTGAGGGTCGAATCGTTGCCGGACCATGCGAGCGCCGATTTGATCATGACGCGCTATGCCGCGCATCTCGACGCGCGCCTGGGCGAAGCGTCGGCATGCTGGATGATGTGGCACGAAGCCCGTGCGATTTTCGTCGATCCTTCCGACCCTCGGTCGCGCGAGTGAATCAGAGGCCGTCGATCATTCGCCGCGCGTGCGATACAGCGTGTTGTGCGGGTCGCGCAATTCTTCGGCGGGACGCGCCACCGTGTAGTAATACATCGCGATCGACTGGCGATGTACGCCTTCCGGCGCACTCCACGGAACGGGGTGTCCGTGAAACGTATCCGAGCGCGTGGCGAACAGCA
>JBBRZD010000275.1:0-3637 GCA_038237055.1 Lysobacterales bacterium
ACGCGCATGCTCGCCGTGGCCGAGTCGATGAACCTCGCCGCGCGTAGCGCGACTGCTAACCGCATTTCAATGGCGCAGGAATTCACCGAAACGGACATGTCGCCGTCGTTCCGCAGCAATGGCACGGCGAATCCAAGCTCGCCGGACTACCAGCGCCTTGCCGCGGCTGACTTTACTGACTATCGCCTAGAAGTCGGTGGTCAGGTGCAGACGCCTCTGTCGCTGTCGCTGGCCGATTTGCGCGCCCTCCCCGACCGCACCCAGATAACGCGACACGACTGCGTAGAAGGCTGGAGCGCGATCGCGAAGTGGCATGGCGCACGCTTGAGCGCATTGCTCGCACGCGCGCAGCCGCTGCCATCAGCGAAGTATGTCGTGTTCCATTGCGCCGATTCGCTCGATGACGACGGCACGCCGTACTACGAAAGTATCGACCTGGAAGATGCGAACCACGAGCAGACGATCCTCGCCTACGACTTGAACGACGAGAAATTGCCGGTCAAGAACGGCGCGCCACTGCGTCTGCGAGTCGAGCGCCAGCTCGGCTACAAGATGGCGAAATACGTGATGCGCCTCGAACTCGTCGACTCGCTCGCCAACGTCGGCGGCGGCAACGGCGGTTACTGGGAAGACCAGGGCTATCAGTGGTACGCGGGAATTTGACGCTACTTGTTACCGCCGTGCAGCGTGATCAAGTCGGAGCAAGGCGCAGCATCTCTACATTGCCGCGAGAATATTTTCTGTCGAGCCGATGCGAGGACGCAGGATACCTTCAGCCACAAGCGCGGCCGCTGATTCGTTAACATGCGCCATGTCGTCTCCCTCGCCCGCCACAGGTCCCTTTTCGTCACAGATCCGTCGCTGGGTGATCGCGGCGTTTCCGCGTCCACCGGGCGGCATCGACTACGAGCATCCTGAGGGCGATCCCGGCTTGTTCGGCCCCGACAGCGCGACTTGGCGCGTTCACTCCGAACTGCCTTCGATGTTGTCGGGCGGGCTGTGCGCACTGATGCTGCAGGTGTTGCATCCGCTTGCGCTCGCGGGTGTTTGGGATCACTCCAATTTTCGCGATGATCTGGTCGGGCGGCTGCGACGCACGACGACCTTCGTTGCTGCCACCACCTATGCCGCAACCGCAGACGCCGAACGATTGATCGCACGTGTCGCACGTATCCATGACCAGGTGCACGGCTTCGCCGCGGACGGACGCCCCTACAGCGCCAACGATCCGGATTTGTTGACGTGGGTGCATGTATCGGAAGCGTTCGGATTCATGCAGGGCTATCGGCGTTACTCGCATTCGGCGATGCCGTCTGACACGGCCGATCGCTATTACGCCGAAGTGCGCCGCGTCGCTGAGCGGCTCGGCGCGCGCAATGTGCCAGCGTCGGAAGCGGAAGTCGCGGCGTATTTTCAGAGCGTGCGCGCGGAACTCGCCTTCGACGCACGCTCGCGCGAAGTGTTGGCGATTCTTGCGCGCATCCGATTGCCGGTGCCTGTTGCAGGGTTGTCGCGCGACCTGTTTCTCGGCGCCGGCGCCGCACTGCTGCCGGAATGGGCACAGACAATGCTTGGTCGCAGCCGCTTGCAACGTGCGCAAGCCAGAATCTCCGCCGGCATCCTGCGCACGTTGTCGCCGCTGTTTCGCGTCGCGTTGCCCGATGGCGTTGCGCCGCGTGCGTGCCAGCGTGTCGGTGTTTCGCCTGACGTTCTGCTGCGCTGGACAACTTGATTTTTCGCAGGCAAACCGTCGAAATGTCCCGATCGCCCGCGTCGCCACGTATTCTGCAATACACCCACCGGAGAATACGATGCGAATGACCCGACGCTGCCTCGCCCTGCTCGCAACGCTTTGCGGCAGCATCTGCGCATACGCGGATGAGCCGCAGTCGTTGAGCGCCAAGGTCGATGGCGCAAGCTTCGTCAGCGACGACCACAGCATCCTGCTGGTGCCACTGCCGAACACGTTCACGTTGAAAGCGGCGACCGCGGGCGCAAGCAGTTACCCGCCGCCGAAGACTCCGATCGACCACTTGTCGATTACCTGCGACGCGTTCACCGCCGGCCAGACAATGAAATGGGTCAGCAAGGATTTTGCCAGCAACGCATGCTTTGCCCATTTCGAGAAAGGCAGCGCAAATTCCGGCCCGTCAGTCGACGAATACACGATCGACAAGCACAACCCTGACACGCTGTTCGAGATCACCGCCGCGCACGGCAAAGTCATCGAAGGACGCTTCCAGTTCCACATGAAGAATGCGGCCGGCAAGACACTGACCATCGAGGACGGTCATTTCGTCGCGCAGGACAGGCAGCTCTAGTCAGCGCCGTGGGCGCCGAGGTCGGGAAGGATCTCTTGCACGCAGAATCCCGGCTGTTCCGCGCACAGCAATCGTTTGGCCGAGGGCGTCAGTTGCTTGATCGCGTATTCAGCGCGGGATGCGCTGGAACGATCCGCATGGGCAAACGTGGCGAGCAGGCGCACCGGTGGGCGCGATCGCGTGTAGCGTGCGCCCTTGCCTGCGACATGCAGCGCATAGCGCTTGGCCACATCGATCGCGATGCCGGTATACAGGCTGCCATCGCGACATTCGAGGATGTAGACGAACCAGCTCATGGCGTCAGGATCAGAAAGACTTTCCGTCCACTGCGACGGTTCCGCCGCGGAACCGAATTGGAGTGAGAACGCTGGTGATTCAAATACCGTGACGGCGTGTGTGCGCCGCCACGGTGAATTGTCTACTTTCGCATCGCGCCAGCGGCAACGAGGCCGAGCCCGACCAGCACGCCGATACCGCCGATCCACTGCGGCACGGTCTTGTCCTGCTTGACCGATGCAGACAGACCACCTAGCTTCACTACCTCTTTGTCCTGCGTGAAGTTGAGATTGCCGGTAAAGCCGGCAGCGCCGACGGCAATGAGAATGATGCCGGCAAGAATGAGTCCGATACGCATTGAGAATCCCCTTTCGATTGGAAGCGTGCGCCTCTGACGGCGCGCGTCGGTGGATCATAACCGAGCTTGAACCAGCGCCCGCAATATGGTCCGGATATTGCCAGGCGGCACACGCATTGACGACGATCAGCTATCGAGTGTCACGCCGGCCAAGCTGAGCACGTAATCCGCACCCATCAACTGCGAAGGCGTGTAGTAGTCCCCCGCAGGCTTCGCAGCAAGTACATGCTGCGCGATTCCGAGCGCTGATTGTACGGTCAGCGCGTAGCCGTTCGGCGTCGTGAGCTTGAGCCGCACTTGCGCCCCCTCAGCATTCCGAGCCTCGCCCCAGATCGTGCAATGTGTTGTTTCGCGACGTTGCGCATCCGGGCCGGGCACAGCGCCGGCGCGTGATTTGAGAAACCGCTGCAGCGGCGCGAAGCCCAGCAAGGGTCGCAGATGACGCAGCCAGCGCATGCGCGCAATCGTCTGCGGCGGCACCGCCATATAGGTTTCCACATTCGGGATGCCGGTCGACACAAACGCCGTATAGACGTCGCCCCACGGAATCGTCATTGCCGTGCGTTGCAGACCGTCGCGCTCGAACGTGCGCGTCTTCCATGCCAGCGGCACGTCGACAACCTTGCCGGCGATGCGCGCGCGGCCGCCCTTCGCGAGGCCTTCCACACTGGTCTTGGCAGTA
>JBBRZD010000276.1:0-3621 GCA_038237055.1 Lysobacterales bacterium
ACCGCCGCGCGCCTGCTCGCGCTGCGCGCGCAGCTCGCCAATTTCACGCAGAACGGCCCACATCGGATCGGCACTGCCAGCATCGATACTGCGCTGCACGTCGATGTAGTTGAGCTTGGCGCGACTCCTGACGCGCGCGCGCCGTACATCGATGCCCACCGTCTCGCCGGTCGAATCGAGCGCGATCGTCCACAGCAAGGCCGGCCTTATTTGAGCGGGCAGCAAGGACGCGGCCCCTTCGGACAACACAGTCGGATGCAGCGGAATTTTCGAATCCGCGCCGTACAGCGTTTCACCGCGCTTGTTCGCCTCAATGTCGATCGGATCACCGGCGGTCACGAACGCAGCGACATCGGCGATCGCGTAGTACACCCGATAACCGCCATCGTTCCGCTCAACGAACATCGCCTGATCCAGGTCCATAGATTCCGCGGGATCGATCGTGACCAGCGCAACGTCGGTGCGATCGAGGTCCGGCATGCGCGGGCTGGTCGCAGCCTGCGCGGCTGCCGCCTCCACTTCCGCTGGAAATTCGCTGGGCAATTTGAGCTGAGCCTGGATATCGCGCAGGCCCTGCTCGATAGCCGGCTGGGGTGGGTGAACGGTGATGCGGCGAGTCGTCGGCATGCGTGCGGTCCAGGAGATGACTTGATCGTTGCCCAAGGCTAACCGATCCGACCGCGAGAACTGCTCCGCTCAGCGCGAGCGGCCATTGGAGGGCTATCCGACGCCCGGCGCGGCTTGTCAATCTTGCCGCGCCCGCGGGCAGCGACTAGGCTGCAATACCCGCGTGCCGTGTCGCCATGTCTCCTGGTTTCATCCACCTCCACGTTCATAGCGAATATTCGCTGACCGACTCGACCATCCGCGTCGACGATCTGGTCGAGGCGTGCGTGCGCGCGGAGATGCCGGCGGTCGCGCTGACCGATCAGGCCAACCTGTTCGCCCTGGTCAAGTTCTACAAGGCGGCCGAAGCAGGCGGGATCAAGCCGATCGCAGGCAGCGACCTGTGGATTGCCGATCCCGACGACCGTGCCAAGCCGCAGCGCCTCACCGTGCTCTGCCAGAACCGCGAGGGGTATCTGAATCTCTCGCGCTTGCTTTCGCGCGCCTACATCGAAAACCGTCACGGCGATCACGGGCTGGTCGATACGAGCTGGTTCGAACAGACCAGCGCGGGCCTCATCGTGCTGGCCGGTCACGACAGCGATATCGGCCGGCTGCTGCTCAATGGACGCGACGATGCCGCCAACACACGCGCCGCATGGTGGCGCGCACGTTTCCCGGACCGGTTCTATCTCGAAGTCTGCCGCACGCAGCGCGCGCACGAGGAAGCCTTCTTCGCCGGCGCAATCGATCTCGCTGCACGTTTTGATCTGCCCGTCGTCGCCAGCAACGACGTGCGCTTCCTCGAACGCGAAGACTTCGAAGCGCACGAGGCGCGCGTATGCATCCACGCCGGTCGCGTGCTCGCCGATCCGAAACGTCCGCGCGATTATTCGCCCGAGCAATATCTGAAATCGCCGCAGGAAATGGCGGCGCTGTTTTCCGATCTACCGGAATTGCTCGACAACACGGTTGAACTGGCGAAGCGCTGCAATCTCGAACTCGACTTCGGCACCTACTTCCTGCCCGCGTTCCCGATACCGTCCGAGCACACGCTCGACAGCTACATCCGCTCGCTCGCGCACGAAGGCCTGGTCAAGCGTCTTGGCGTTTACGCACCCGCGGAAGGTTTCGTCACCGAGGACTACACGCACCGTCTCGACATCGAACTCGGCGTGATCCTGCAGATGGGATTCCCGGGTTACTTCCTGATCGTCGCGGACTTCATCAACTGGGCGAAGCAGAACGACATCCCGGTCGGCCCCGGCCGCGGTTCGGGCGCGGGTTCGCTGGTCGCGTATTCACTCGGCATCACCGATCTCGATCCGCTGCGCTACGGTTTGCTGTTCGAACGCTTCCTCAATCCCGAGCGCGTGTCGATGCCCGACTTCGACATCGACTTCTGCATGGACCGGCGCGACGAAGTCATCGACTACGTCAGTCGCAAGTACGGCCGCGACCGCGTCAGCCAGATCATCACCTACGGCACGATGGCGGCGAAGGCGGTGCTGCGCGACACCGGCCGCGTGCTCGGCATGCCGTACGGCCAAGTCGACCGCATCGCCAAGCTCATCCCGAAGGTGCCGCTCGATCTCGGCCTTGAAGACGCACTCGGCCGCTCCGAGAAATCGCGCAAGGAACCCGACCGCGTCGTCAGCGAATTCAAGGCGCTGTACGAAACCGATGAAGACGTCACCGAGCTCGTCGACCTCGCGTTGAAGCTCGAAGACATCACGCGCAACGCCGGCAAGCACGCGGGCGGCGTGGTCATCGCGCCTGGCCCGCTCAGCGACTACGCCCCGCTGTTCTCGGAAAACGGCAGCGAAGGCGTCGTCACGCAGTTCGACAAGGACGACGTCGAAGCCGTCGGCCTGGTGAAGTTCGACTTCCTCGGACTGCGCACGCTGACGATCATCGATTGGGCCGTAAAAGCCATCAACGTGCGCCGCGCAAAAGAAGGCGAAGCGGCGCTCGACATCACGCAGCTGCCGCTGGTCGACGCGGGCGTCTACACGTTGTTCAAGCGCGCGCAAACCATCGCGGTGTTCCAGTTCGAATCGCGCGGCATGCAGGGCATGCTCAAAGATGCAAAACCCGACCGCTTCGAGGACCTGATTGCGCTCGGTGCGTTGTATCGCCCGGGCCCGATGGATCTGATTCCGAGTTACTGCAAGCGCAAGCACGGCACCGAGGCGATCGAATATCCCGATCAGCGCGTCGAGCCTGTCCTGAAAGAGACCTACGGCATCATGGTCTACCAGGAGCAGGTGATGCAGATGGCGCAGATCGTCGGCGGCTACTCGCTCGGCGGCGCGGATCTGCTGCGTCGCGCGATGGGCAAGAAGAAAGCCGAGGAAATGGCCAAGCACCGCGCGATCTTCCGCGAAGGTGCCGCAAAGAACGGCGTCGGCGAAGTGAAAGCCGACGCGGTTTTCGACACGATGGAGAAGTTCGCCGGCTACGGCTTCAACAAGTCGCACGCCGCGGCCTATGCGCTGATCTCGTACCAGACCGCGTGGCTGAAGACGCACTACCCCGCCGAGTTCATGGCCGCGGTGCTGTCATCCGACATGGACAGCACCGACAAGGTCGTCAACTTCCTCGGCGAAGCGCGCGCACTCGGACTCACCGTGAAGCCGCCGGACATCAACGCGTCCGGCTATATGTTCGAAGCGATCGATCCGAAGACGATCCAGTACGGACTCGGCGCGGTGAAAGGCGTTGGACGCGGCGCCGTCGAGAACATGGTCGAGTCGCGCACGCGCGATGGCGCATTCACCGACCTGATCGACTTCTGCCAGCGCATCGACGCACAGAAACTCAACAAGCGCGTGTTCGAGGCGCTGATCCTGTCCGGCTCGATGGATGCCCTGGCAAAGAATCGCGCCAGCCTGATGGCGCAACTGCCCGAATGCGTACGCGCCGCTGAACAACAGGCACGCGATGCACTCGCGGGACAGAACGACATGTTCGGCGCATCGAGCCCGTCGACACCGAAACGCGCACTCACCGAAG
>JBBRZD010000277.1:0-3577 GCA_038237055.1 Lysobacterales bacterium
ACACCCTGGTCGCGACCACCGTCGCAATCGAATTGGCGGTGTCGTGAAAACCATTGATGTATTCGAACACCAGCGCGATCAGCACCACCAGCAGCACGAGGGCGAGTTCCATCGACGACTTTCCTGTTTTTCGGGCTGCGGACGCGTGGCAATCAGGAACTCTTGAGAACGATCTGGTACACGACGTTGCCGGCGTCACGGCAACGGTCAATTGCTTTTTCGAGCAGCTCGAACAGGTCTTTCAGGAGCAGGATGCGAATGGGTTCGTGGCGACCACCGTAGAGGTCGCGGTAGGAATCGATCATCATCCGGTCCGCCTCGTTCTCGATCGATTGCAGGCGATCGTTGAGCGCCTTCATCGATTCCAGATTCATACGCCGCAATTGCGCGACCATTTGCGCGATCACGTCGCCGGCTTTTTCGAGCAGAACCGCGCGTGACGCGAAATCGACATCGCCAAGGCGATCGGCGGCGAGGGAATACCGCTCGGCGAATTTCGAAATGGCCTTGGTGATCTTGTTCAGCGCCGCCGACAGCGACTCGATATCTTCGCGATCGAGCGCCGTTACGAAGGTATTGACGAGTTCCTGGCTGATCTGTGCAAACAGGTCTTTCTCGCGCTTTCGCGCCAGCATGAACTCGTCGAGCGACGGCGCCAGCGGACGTGCGTGGAACATGCGCACCAGCGCGGCGGCTGAATCTCGCGCAGCTTCGGCGCTGGCATCGAGAAGCGCATAGAACTTGTCGCCTTTGCCGAAAATCGTCTGCAGAGAAAACATGGCGGCGCCTCTGGTTGACCGCCGCAGCGGTACGTTTGCCCGGAATTCCGCAACATGACTCTGCCCAGCTTTTCAAGCCGGCCTGCGAGCCCCGCACGGATCAATATGACGCTTATGTTACCGCAGCCTGACCGTCACGCGGGAGAGGATCCGGCGGCCGCTGCCGCGAGCTCGCAAATTGCGAAGCGCTGCCTTGCTACACTGGCAATCGGACCCGCCGCAACCTGCAACCCGGATGCTTATCGAATTCGTACTCGTCGTCCTGCTGGCACTGTTCAACGGCTTTTTCGCGCTTAGTGAAATGGCCTTGATGACCGCGCGCCAGAGCCGTCTCAAGCAGCTCGCGCGCGACAGCCGGCGCGCGCAACTTGCGCTTTCGTTGATCCAGCAGCCTGAGCGTTTCCTCGCGACCGTGCAGGTCTTTATCACCCTGCTGCAGATCAGCGCGGGTGCCGCGCTCGGTGCGGACATCGGCGAACGCATCGGTGTCGCCTTCGACGCCCTCGACGTACCCGGACTGGATCGATACAGCATGGCGATCGGCGTCTCGCTCAGTGTTGCCGGCATCACCTTCCTCAACATGCTGTTGGGCGAGCTGGCGCCCAAACGTATCGCCCTGGTCGATCCGGAGAAATTCGCGATCGCGGTTGCGGTGCCGATGCGCGCCATGACATGGCTGGCAACACCGTTCGCATTCGTGTTGATCCGCCTCACGCGCGTGCTGCTGCGCATGCTGCGCATGAACAAGGTCAGCCGTGAACATGTGAGCGAAGAGGAAATTCGCCTGCTCGTAGCCGAAGGCGCCGATCAGGGCGTGATCGACTCGGACGAACGCAACATGGTCAACCGCGTGCTGCGGCTCGGCGATCGCAGCGTCGACAGCGTGATGACGCCGCGCATGCGCATCGCCTGGCTGGATGCGGCGGCAACGATCGACGACAACCTCGCGATCATGCGCGAGACGCCCTACTCGCGTTACCCGGTTTGTCGCGGTGGCGAGCAGGAAATCCTCGGCGTGCTTGAGGTCAAGCGGGTGATCGGCCGCATCGCGCGCGGTGCATCCACCGATCTGTTCGCGACACTCGGCAAACCGCTTTACGTGCCGGCGACCGCGCGAGCGCTCGATCTGCTGGAGGAATTTCGCGACGCGGAAACGCCACTCGCCCTCGTCGTCGACGAATACGGCGATATCGAAGGCGTGGTCACGCTCAACGATCTGCTTTCCGCCGTAGTCGGCAAGACCGCAACACCGCACGCGGAAACGCGCCAGCATCCCATTGTCGAGCGCGAAGACGGCAGCTGGCTCGTCGATGGAAGCGTCGGCACCGATGACCTGCGTGAATTGCTGGGTTTGGGTGAACTTCCGCACGAGGACGATCACGATTTCCGCACGGCGGCGGGTATGGTGGTCGCGCATTTTGGCCGGATTCCACACGCAGGCGAACACTTCAGCTGGAACGGCATCCGCTTCGAAGTCGTCGACCTCGATGGCGCACGTATCGACAAACTATTGATCGCGCGGAAAGCCTAGCGGGCCGTTCCGACCCACCCTTCAAGAATTCTTGCGGGCGCTCGGGGGCGCAAGGAGTCATTAGTCTTTCACACGCACGCCCGCGATCCGCGCCATCCGCGTTGCATCGGCGAGGATGCCTCGCAGCACGCGCAACTCGCGCGGATCCGGGGCTGCACGCAGGAAGAAACGACGCAGGCGCTGCAGGATAGTGCGCGAGGAACGCCCCTTGTGAAAATCGATATCGTCGAGGGTCTGCGCCAGATGGGCGAAGAAGCCCTCCATTTCCTCGGCGCTGGCGGGCTGAGCAGCGCGGACGATTGAAACGGGTGCACTGCCCGCAAGCCACGCCATGCGGAGCTCGTACGCGATCACCTGCACCGCCTGAGCGAGGTTCAGTGACGAATAGGTCGGATCGCTCGGGATCGCGATCGCCGCATGGCAGTGCTTGATTTCGTCGTTCTCCAGACCAACCCGCTCATTGCCGAACAGGAGGGCAACCTCATGCCCGAGCGCGAGCGCGGCAAGGATGCGTTGTGCGGCTTCGCGCGGCGTCATTTGCTCCATCACCACGCCACGGCGCCGCGCAGTGGCGCCGAGCACGAGACGACAGTCGGCAATCGCAGCGGGCAAGCTGGAACTGACTACGGCGGCATCGAGCACGTCGTCGGCTCCCACCGCCAGCGCCGTTGCCTCGGGATGAGGAAACGCGTGCGGCGTCACCAGGCCCAGGCGGTGCATGCCCATCGTGCGGATTGCGCGCGCAGCCGCGCCGATATTGCCCGGGTGCGAGGTGTTGACGAGGACGAAGCGGACACCTGCAAGCGCGTCGGGGGTGGCTGGATCGGTCATTTTCTGGCTAGTTCGGTGAAATTCGTAGGCGGCTGACAGCGGAAGGTTTCTGGTTTGAAATTCCCTGTTCGCACGGAGCATAGGCGTGCAGGGCCTTAGTCAAAATGAGCCGAGAAGCACTTCGCCTCCGCTAGCTTTGCACGGTACGCTCAGCACCAACGGCAGGTAGCATTTCAAACCAGACCACTACCGCTGACTGCATCAATTTGGTCGACGTGCGACGATCTGCTACTCTGCGCGCCGTTTGCGTGTACTCAAACACGCCCGTTCTTTTCCAACCGCCAGCGAATCCAGCATGCCCAGACCCGCCGTCAATGTCGCGGTGCGCGCCGCGCGCGCCGCCGGACAGATCATCCTGCGTTACATGAACCGCCTGGAAAGCCTCGATATCATCGAGAAGCAGCGGCACGACTACGTGTCGGAAGTGGACAAGCTC
>JBBRZD010000278.1:0-3512 GCA_038237055.1 Lysobacterales bacterium
AATCAGGCTGCCGCGGCGTGCGGAGCCTGCGTCTTGCGCGGACCTTCGAGCAGCGCCAGACGCACGCCTTCGACGAGCAAATCCACTTCCGCGGCACTCATGTCGAAATGTGGTGTGAAGCGCAGCGAGTTGGTGCCACCATGGATCACGCCGTAGCCGTGCTCGCGCATCCATTCTTCGGTGCTGCCAGCGCCATAGCAGAGGAATTCCGGCGACAGCTCGCACGAAAACAGGAGGCCCGTGCCCTGCACCTTCGTGATGTAATGCGGCAGCTCTGCCTTGAGCTTGTTGAGCTTGGCGATGACTTCCTGACCGCGGTTGCGGATGTTCTCGCGCATGGCGGGCGTCAGCGCATTAAGCACGGTGCAGGCGACATCCAGCGCGCGCGGATTGGCTGTCATCGTGTTGCCGTAGATGCCCTTCTTGTACAACTGCGCCGTGGACGCGGTGACCGCGAGCACCGACAGCGGGTACTGACCGGCGTTGAGCGCCTTTGAATAGGTTTCCATGTCCGGCGCTTCGAGTTTCTCGAAACCCGGGTAGTCAACGATCGAGAGCACGCCATGTGCGCGCAGCCCGGCTTGGATCGAATCGATCAGCAGCAAGCTGCCGTGCGCCTTGGTCAGTTCGCGTGCAGCGCTGTAGAACTCCGGTGTGAGGCCACGGCCGGGGTCGCCTTCGCCCATCACCGGCTCGATAAATACGGCTTCGATGAACCAGCCGTTCTTTTCGGCGTCGGCAAATACCTGCTTGAGGTGATCGACGCTGTACGGCTCGACCGTGAGCAGACTGTGCTCGTTGCGGAAGCTTGCAAGATTCTGCTCGTAGGCCTTGCGCGAGGAATCGGAATACTGCGCCGGACGTTCGGTACGGCCATGGAACGCGCCTTTGACCGCAACGCGCTTGATCGTTTGGCCGGCGTGTCGCGCGCCCGGATCCGTCATCAGCTTCGCGTTCACATCCACGATGCGCGCGGCCAGCGATACCGACTCCGAACCCGAGTTGAGGCACATGAACTTGGCGTAGGGACAGCCGCCGCGATTCTGGCCCACTTCCTTGCGCAGCGCCTTGCCGAACTTCAGTTGCGACAAGTTCGGCGTCATCACGTTCGCCATCACCTGCGGGCGCGCCATCACGCTGAGAATCGCCTTCGGTGCGTGACCCAGACCAAGCATGCCGTAGCCGCCCGCGTCATAGACTACCGCGCCCTTGAGCGTGATCAGCCACGGACCGTGGGCGGCGAGGGCGATATATGGATTGACGCCGTCTTCTGGGTAGAAATTGATGAAGTCGGCCTGGACTTGCTTGATCTGCTCCATCTCGTCGAGGTGCAGGAAGTCCGACATGCACGAACGCAGCGCGAGATGCGCGGCATACGCTTCGTCGATCGCCTCGACCAGGTTGGGGTCGCCTTTCACAAAACGTTCGATGACCTCGTCGGGGAGGCCGATGCTGCGCACGGCGCCGTCGAACTCGCGCATTTCCTTGAGTTTGGTCAACATCGGATTCATCAGAAGCTCCCGGCAAACGAGATGTGCCCGCCCCTGGATGGGTGCGGGCACATTCGCTTTAATCTTTGATTGGAATGGAAAAAACACCAGGCGGTCAATTTACCACAGCGCCCGTGGCGGCGGTACCCCGTTGCGGTCGCCGGGCGGCATGACAAGCGTCACCAGCGATGCCTGACGCCTGATTCTGGGCCGCGTGCAGCCTTCCGCCTAAAGTGGCCCTCTGCAATCAGCGAAGGAGTGGTTCCATGCAAATGGGCAGGCCAAGTGCCGCAGAGTTGAAGGGCGTGTGCAAGCGCTACGGGGCGGTGGCCGCTCTGGACGGGGTTGATCTCGCGGTGCATGGAGGTGAACTACTGGCTCTGCTGGGTCCGAATGGCGCCGGCAAGAGCAGTGCGATCGCCATTTGCCTTGGTTTGATCGAGCCAGACCAGGGTGAAGCCCGACTATTCGGGGAATCGCCCCACGCGCTCAGTGCGCGCCGCCGCACGGGCGTCATGTTGCAGAGTGCGGGAATGCCGGACACGCTGAAAGTGCGAGAGCTGCTCGCCCAGACCCGTAGTTACTACGCCGATCCGCGTAGCACCGAGGAATGCGTCGAGCTCGCCGGGTTGCAGGACGTGATGGATCGCCGCTATGGCAAGCTTTCCGGCGGCCAGCAGCGGCGCGTCCAATTCGCACTCGCCATCTGCGGAAGGCCCCAACTGCTGTTCCTCGATGAGCCAACCGTGGGACTCGACATCGATGCCCGCGCCTCGCTGTGGCAGGCGATCCGCGGCATGCTCGGCGAGGGCTGCGCGATCGTGTTGACCACCCACTATCTTGAGGAAGCCGAGGCGCTCGCCAGTCGCGTGGCCGTGCTCGCGCGTGGGCGCGTTGTCGCGGCTGGGTCGGTGCCGCAGATCCGCGCGCGCGTCGCCCAGCGTCGCATTCGTTGCGTCAGCGCACTCAATATGGAAGCGGTCGGCGCATGGCCGGAAGTGCGCAGCGTCTGCCGCGATGGCGACCGCATCGAGATCGTCACCGACGCGGCCGAAGCGGTCGTGCGTCAGCTTCTGTTCGAAGACACCGAGCTCAGCGAGCTTGAAGTACAGCGCGCCGGCCTTGCCGAGGCTTTTGTCGAAATCGCCCGGGAGGCTGCATGAATACGCTTGCCATGGCTGCGCCGCGCGTCTCGCAGACGCGTTGCTACGCGCTCGAAGCAAAGCACGAATTCCTGCGCCTGCTGCGCTCGCCATCCTTCGCCGTGCCGACCCTGATCTTTCCGCCGATGTTCTACCTGCTGTTCGCAGTGCTGTTCGGCAATCGCGGTGGAGACTTCCATGCAAACATCTACCTGCTCGCGACGTACGGCGTATTCGGCGTGATGAGTCCTGGCTTGTTCGGTTTCGGCGTCACCGTCGCGATGGATCGCGAGCGCGGCTGGCTCATCTACAAGCGCGCGTTGCCGATGCCGCCGGGTGCCTACCTCGCCGCAAAACTCGCGATGGCGATGCTATTTGCTTCGATCATCTTCGTGATTCTCGGCGTGTTGGCGACGACGCTGGGCGGTGTGCGCCTGCCGGCGACTTCGTGGCTGATGTTGTACGTGGTCGACCTGTTCGGAGTGTTGCCGTTCTGTGCGATGGGCCTGTTCATTGGCAGCCTGGTAACTGGCTCGGGTGCTGCGGCGGTGGCAAACCTGATCTATCTGCCGATGTCGTTCCTGTCCGGACTATGGATGCCGTTGAGCGTACTACCGCCGCTGGTCGCCAAGATCGCGCCGTTGTGGCCGGCATATCATCTGGGCCGACTCGCGCTGGGTGCGGTGGGGCTGGCGCCGGATGAAGCCCGTTTGCCGCACGTGCTGGCGCTGGGCATCGTCACCATCGTATTTCTCGCGCTGGCACGACGCCGTCTCACACGGGGCTGAGTCATGGGAATCACAGCCATGCGCGTCATCAACCTGCGACTATGGATCAGTGCCACGCTGTTCGCACTGGTATTGGCACTCGACATCGTTCG
>JBBRZD010000279.1:0-3508 GCA_038237055.1 Lysobacterales bacterium
AAGGCAGATTCCGATGTATTCCTCACCCGTCCGCCACTCGCCACCCACAGTATTACTACTGCTGTGCTGCCGTTCGACTTGCATGTGTTAGGCCTGCCGCCAGCGTTCACTCTGAGCCAGGATCAAACTCTTCACTTAAGTTTTGCGGCTTTCGGTCCCGAAGGACTTCGGCCAATTGCTTTGAGTGCAGAATCCGTCCAAAGCCCCATAACTACTCGATTACTTGCATTTTCATGCTTTCTTGAATTGCTTGGAGACTCTGTTACGAACGTCTGCAAATGGACAGTCATCCACCCGCCAGACGCCCGCACAAGTCACCTGCGCACACTGTCAAAGATCATCGGGAACGGCCTCAGCGCCTGATCCCTTTTGGTCCGTGCCGAAGCACCTGACCGAGCCGCACATCATACCCATCTTTTGGAGAACGTCAACACCTCGTGAGGATGTTTTTCCGCTCCGCCGGGGCCGCGACCAACTGCTGCCTCAGCAAGGCCGCGCATTGTGCATGGCAACATTGCGTTTGTGAAGGGGGGTTTGCTGACTTGACGCCAAATAATGCATCGCCGAAGGTCGGCGCACGCCTCAAGGACCTCTTACATGAACCTCATCGCCAGCCTTTCCACCTGCTGCCTGCTTTTGCTGGCAGGCTGCGCCCACACCAGCAACACTTGGGTTGAGCTCGGCGGCAAGCATTTTGTGGTCGAGGTCGCCGACACCGACGCCGAGCGCGAGCGCGGGCTGATGTTCCGCGACGAGCTTCTTGCAAATCACGGCATGTTGTTCGTGCACGAGCGCCAGGAGCTGCAGGCGTATTGGATGAAGAACACCCGCATCCCGCTGGACATCCTATATTTCGACAACATGCGCAAGCTTGTGTCACAGCAACGCGACGTGCCGCCATGCTTGCTCGGCGACGCATGCCCGCCGTATCCAAGCGAGGCGCCCGCGCGTTACGTATTGGAACTCAATGCCGGGGAAGCCGCACGGCTCGGCTTGCGGAACGGCTCGAAACTGAGCATCGATCCACATATCGCGCCTGCTCATTGAGCCTCGAAGCGATCAGGACTTGCGCGCGGTGGTGACTGCGGTGCAGGCTGCGGCTATGCGCGCCGGCTTCATCCTTCCCGACTGGAGCGCGCTCGCAGGGCTCGAAGACGACCGCTTGCCGCTGGTCGCGACCGCACTGCTGATCGCACGCGACGAATATCCACAGCTCGATGCTGATCTCTACGACACGCTGCTGCAAAGCCATGCAGAGCAATTGCGCCGCGAAATCGAGACGATCGAACCATGGCCGCTGAAGATGCAGGCGATTAACCGCCACCTCTTCGACGATCTCGGTTATGCCGGCAACCACGACGAGTATTACGACCCACGCAACAGCTACCTCAACGAGGTCTTCGAGCGTCGGCTCGGCAATCCCATCTCACTGGCGATGGTGCAGATGGAAGTTGCGCGGCGGCTCGGCGTTCCGCTCGACGGCGTGTCGTTTCCCGGACATTTCCTGGTGCGACTGCCGATCGACGACGGCGTGCTGGTGATGGACCCGTTCAATCGCGGGCGCCCCCTTGACGAGGACGAACTGCGCGCGCGCGCGCGCCCCCATCTCGATGGCGAAATGCCGGATGACGAAGCGCTTTACCGGATCCTGAATCCAGCTTCACACCGCTCAATGCTGATGCGCATGCTCCGCAATCTGCATGGCGTCTATAGCGAAGTGGACGACTGGGAACGCGCCGTTCGCTGTGCCGACCGCATCCTGAAACTGGCACCGGACAATGCCGAGGCGCTGCGAGATCGCGGCCTGGGATATTTCCAGCTCGGCCATCGCCATGGCGCACGCGCAGATCTTGGCCGCTACCTGCAGTTGCATCCGGAAGCAGCCGATGCCGCCTCACTGCGTGAGCGCGTGGTCGAGATGAGCGGCCGTTCGGCCAGACCAAACTAGCGCGAACTGATCAACGCAAGCCCATCCGCACCTGCAGTCACGATCGGCGGCAGGCGCCATTCAGAGCAGCATCATCTCGAAATCGTCCTTGGTCACGCCGCAATCCGGGCAGGTCCAGGTCTCGGGAATGTCTTCCCAGCGCGTCCCGGGGGCGATGCCTTCCTCGGGAAGACCCGTCGCCTCGTCGTAGATGAAACCACAGACCACGCACATCCAGGTGCGATAGGCCGTAACGCTGGCAACGACTTGGTTCATCACGGGCTGCATGCAATTGTGGGCGCCTATTGTCCCACCACAGGGACGCCGCCGGAAGCCGGATAATTCGCGGCAACGTCTTTGCGCGAACCGGCATGACCAGAAGCGACATGGAACCGACATGGCCGCGCCGCGGCTCTTTGCCTCGCGGCTTGTACCTGATCACGCCGGACGAGTCCGACAGCGCTCGGTTGCTCGCAAGGGTCGCACCACTGCTGCCCCATGTGGCCTGCCTGCAGTACCGCAACAAGACCGCTTCCGTCTCGCTGCGCCGGCAGCAGGCGGAGGCCTTGCGGTCGCTCTGCAGCGACGCAGGCGTGCTGTTGATCATCAACGACGATGCCGCGCTTGCGGACGCGGCCGGTGCCGACGGCGTCCACCTTGGCGAGCACGACGGCGCTTTCGCTACGGCGCGCGCACTTCTTGGCAACGAGGCAATCATCGGCGTGTCCTGCTACGACGATGCCGTTTGCGCCCGCAACGCAGCGGCACTAGGCGCCGACTACGTCGCGTTTGGAGCGTTCTATCCGTCGCCCACCAAGCCGCGGGCGCGCCGTGCGTCCATCGACCTGTTGCGTGAATCGCGAGCGCTCGGCCTGCCACGAGTGGCGATTGGCGGGATTACGCCGGACAATGCACCTGTCTTGATTGCTGCCGGCGCCGACATGATCGCGGTGATCAGTGGCGTATTCGATGCGTCCGATCCGCTCGCCGCAGCACGCGCCTATTCCGCCTGCTTCGACTGACGATCTCACGAGAGCGTCTTCAACCAAACTTATCTGCAAAAATACGGAAGCCCATGGACACCAGTCGTTCGCATGCCTTGTTTTCCCGCGCACAAGCCCTGATGCCAGGCGGTGTCAATTCGCCCGTACGCGCGTTCAAGTCGGTCGGTGGCGAACCGTTCTTCGCGCAGCGCGCGGAGGGCGCGTACCTGATCGACGTCGATGGCAATCGCTACATCGACTACGTCGGCTCATGGGGCCCGATGATCGTTGGTCATAATCATCCTGCCGTGCTCGACGCGGTGATCCGGACCGCACGCGACGGCTTGAGCTTCGGCACGCCCAACCCGCTGGAAGTGACGATGGCCGAGACCCTCGCGCGACTGGTGCCGAGTTGCGAGATGGTGCGCATGGTCAATTCCGGTACCGAGGCAACGCTGTCGGCGATCCGGCTTGCGCGCGGCGCGACCGGACGTGCGCGAATCGTCAAGTTCGAAGGCTGTTACCACGGGCATGGCGATTCGTTCCTGGTCAAGGCCGGCAGCGGTGCACTCACGTTCGGCGTCCCCACTTCACCGGG
>JBBRZD010000280.1:0-3501 GCA_038237055.1 Lysobacterales bacterium
ATCCGTTTCATTCCGGCGACGAGTTGCTCAAGCGCTGCGCCGAAAGCGGTCTCAGCATTGCCGAACTCATGTATGCGAACGAGGGAGCGTGGCGCACGCGCGCCGAAATCGATGCGGGCATCGATGAACTCTGGAGCGCGATGCAATCCTGCGTTGTGCGCGGCATCCGCTCGCCCGGCACCCTGCCCGGCGGCCTGCACGTGTCACGGCGCGCACCTGCGCTGCATGCAGAACTGTCGTCCAAACCGGAAGCCGCGATGCGCGATCCGCTGACTACGCTTGACTGGGTGAATCTGTATGCGCTCGCGGTGAACGAGGAAAACGCAGCCGGTGGCCGCGTCGTCACCGCGCCGACCAATGGCGCGGCCGGCATCATTCCGGCGGTGCTGCACTACTACGACCGCTTCATCCCCGGCGCCAACATTGAAGGCATCCGCATCTTTCTCCTCACCGCCGCGGCTGTTGGAATTCTCTACAAGGAAAACGCCTCGATCTCGGGCGCCGAAGTCGGTTGCCAAGGCGAAGTCGGGGTTGCGTGTTCGATGGCTGCCGCGGGCCTCACCGCTGCGCTCGGTGGCAGCTGCAGTCAGATCGAGAATGCGGCCGAAATCGGCATGGAACACAATCTCGGCCTCACCTGCGATCCGATTGGCGGCCTCGTGCAGATTCCGTGCATCGAGCGCAACGCCATGGGTTCGGTCAAGGCGATTAATGCCAGCCGCATGGCGATGCGCGGCGACGGCAAGCACAAAGTGAGCCTCGACAAAGTCATCAAGACCATGCGCGACACCGGCCGCGACATGCAGGACAAGTACAAGGAAACCTCACGCGGCGGCCTTGCGGTGAACGTGATCGAGTGCTGACGCGATCGCGCTCGCACTCAATTCGGTTTCACGAAATCTCGATCGTCGCCACCAGCGGCAAGTGATCGGACGCTATCCGTGCGATGCGGCTCGTGTGCACGCGCAGTTCGACGCATGCACTTGGTGGTGAGACCCAGATGCGGTCGAACGCCACGATCGGCAGCGGCGACGGAAACGTTCGTGGTGCCGTCGACATGCCGAAATGTGCGTCGATGTCGCGCAGCGAACGGGGCCGCCACGCATTGAAGTCGCCAAGCAGCACGGTCGGCGGCATCGGATCGGCGTCAAACAATTGGAGGATACGTGCGACCTGCACGCTCCTTTCGGCAGGACGCAGACCGAGGTGTGTCGCGACGATGCGCAGCGCGGCGTCATCCTGATCGACGACCAGTTCGATCGCGCTGCGCGGTTCGCGTCGCCCGACATCGAGTACGTGGCGAGTGACGTCTCGTGCTGGCCAGCGCGTGAGCAGCGCATTGCCGAACTCGTGACCGCGCTTGTGGAAAGTCGGCACCCCGATCACTTGCGCGAAGCCGAGCGCTTCCAGATGCGTGTACATGTCGAAACCATCGCGCGAATGAAATTCCTGCAAGGCTACGACGTCGGCATCGAGTTCGCCGATTACGCGCGCGATACGATCCGGATCGAAACGCCCATCCAGTCCGACGCCGCCGTGCATGTTCCACGTTGCGACACGCATGCGCGTCACTGCGTGTCGTCCCGCGAGACGATACGGAATACGCGTTTGCGCAGTACAAGAGCGACAACCACCATCAATGCAATCGCAGCGGCAAGGCCCAGCCAGGTCAATGGATGCGGATCGAGCAACACGGCACGCGCACGATCGGCGAACAGCGCATACAACACGATCCCCGGAATCATGCCGAGTGCAGTGCCGATCAGATAAGGGGCACGTCCAATTCGCGCGGCACCGGCGATAAAGCTGACGATGCTGTACGGAGCGATCGGGACCAATCGCACAAGCGCGACGGCGGCTGGCCCATACCCGACGATCCGCATCCGCATACGCTCGCCCCGCGCACCCATCACGCGAGCGAAAAAACTGGCCGGCAATCGACGTCCAATTTCGTAAACCACTTCGGCGCTGATAAGCGAACCAACGAGTGCATAGGCCGCACCGATCAAGGGACCGAACACGACGATCGTTGCCGCAATCAGCAGGTCGACCGGAAAAACCACGACGCCACCCATCGCGAAACCTGCGAAGGCGATCAACGGCGCCATGGGGGATGTTCTACCGCGTTCGGCGACTGCGAGCATTCCGGCGATCGTGGGTCGCGATGCCTCGGGCCAGCGCAACCACAGAGCAGTGATCGCAAGCAGCACTGCAAGCAGACCGAGCGCGAGCACGCGCCAGCGAACGCGATGCGCGACGCCTGGCTTCGTGCGCGCATCCACGAGCAGCGCTTCCTTGGCTCCGGGGGACGCCTGCCGCAATGTCGCCACGCGCTTCATGCGCCTCAGAGCAGGCTTTCCAGCGGAAGCAATCGCATCACATCGACACGCAAGCGCTTCAGCAACGAACTTTCCGGCTCGTGCTCGAAGACGACCGGCTTGCCGTCGTCGACGGCGACCCAGCGCAACGGCGCATGCTTCGGCGATCGTTTGCTGTCGGGATCCAGCATCACGTGGAATGAATTTTCCGGCGCGGCTGCACGGGTAAAGAAGCGCTCAATAACCGTGGCCAGCTCCGGACTGTCGACGATGACGCCCATTTCGGTATTGAGGTCGCGCGAGCGCGGATCGAAGTTCATCGAACCGATGAATACTTGGTGGTGGTCGATCACCATCGTCTTCGCATGCAGGCTGACGCCGGATGAGCGACCGTACGCTCTGCGCGCATTGCTTGCGCCGATTGGGCGGAATTCGAACAACTGCGCGCCCGCGATCAACAGCGGGCGCCGATAGTGCGCGTATCCCGCGTGCACTTCTGGCTCGTCGTTCGCAGCGAGCGAATTGGTCAGCGCCTCGATCGCGACGCCTCTTTGCGCGGCGGCTTCGAGTACGGCTTCGACTTCATCTCCCGGGATGAAATACGGCGACACCACCAGGATCTGTTGCTGCGCGGATTCGAGCAGGCGCTGGATCGGACGCTCGATACGCGCCTGCCGTTGCTCGTCCTTGGCCGGGTCGACCTTGGCGGGCGCATCCGCGACGAGTTTCGCGTCACCCCAGTACCAGTCATTCGCATGCTCCGTGTCGGCCGGATCATCCGGACTATTCACAACCGCGGCGCCTTTCGCGTAGTCGTCCTGCGTGTAGCCGCGCGCATCGCGCGCGAGGCGGTCGCGCACCCGCGCAAGGTCTTGCGCGGTCGCGTCCGTGCCGCTGTAGGCCTGTACCGGATAGGCGACTTCATCGTTCCAGTAGCGATCGAACATTGCCGCGATCCGCGGCACCACCGGGCCGATTGTCAGCACGTCGAGGTCGCGAAAATGCGGATCGTCGCCGGCATTGAAGTACGCATCGCCGATATTACGGCCGCCGATGATTGCAGCGGTGCCATCGACGATGAACGACTTGTTGTGCATGCGCCGGTTCAGGCGCTGCGCCTCCAGCAGGAACTGCCCCAACTTCGACAGCAGCGAGCGTTGCCGAAAGCGCAACGGATTGAACA
>JBBRZD010000281.1:0-3444 GCA_038237055.1 Lysobacterales bacterium
CAACGCTACCAGCTGCGAATGCGCAGCTGCACTTATCCCCCCAAGTGGTGGTTGGACAGGTGGGTAACCCTGGTGCCGATGATCGCGGCGCAGCTCAAAGCATCCATGCTGCTATTCCGCAGACCTTGCGCGAAGCCGCGTGGCAGTCCGGCCAGGCGATGCCGTTGATTTTCGCGCTGCTGCTCAACGAGGAGATCGACGTGCGCGGACGCCAGCTTGAGTTGATCGAGGCGCGTTACGACAGCGGTACGCGCTCGCTCGCGGAAACATTGTCCGCGCAATTGCCGGGCCTGCACCCGATGTCGCGCTTGCCGCTTGCGGCACTGGCGTTCCCGGGCCTGCGTCGACGGCCGCGCGCGCAGCTGACGACGTTCATGCTCGTGTTACGTGAATTGATCGACGCCGACGGCCGCGTGACGTTGGGTGAATATTGCTTGGCTAAGCTGATTGGCGTGCAGGTGATGGATGCGCTCAATCCCGCCGCGACGCAGGCGATGGGTCGTACAAAGTTGCCCGGCGTCGAAGCGGAACTCAAGGACCTGCTATCCATCGTCGCGAATTACGGGCATGAAGACAACGCCGCCGCGCAGTGCGCTTACGTGCTCGGCCTGCGCGAAGTCTTGCCGGAAGCGGCGATCGCCTATGCGCCGCCGACCGACTGGGTGCGCGCGCTCGATCATGGATTGCCCAAGCTCGATCTGCTCGCGCCGGCAGGGAAGGAACTGGTCGTGCGCGCGCTGACGCAGTCGATCAGCGCCGACGGTATCGTCAGCGTCGTCGAGTCAGAGCTGCTGCGCACTGTATGTGCAGCGCTGCATTGTCCGTTGCCGCCCTTGTTGCAACGGCCTGACTGACTTGAAGGTGTCGCGTAGAGGCTGACGCGTGTGCTTCGCGCCGATGGCATTCGTGGCGTGCGCATGAGGGAACTACCGGTGCACCGCTAGCGTCGCTGCCGGCTTGCACATGACGCCGGCGTCGGGGAGCATAGCCGCCCCCGTGCGTCCGAGCCTGATATGCCACAACCCCGCGACCCTCTGCATGCGCGCCTGGAAGAGCTATTCGTTGCCTATGGTGCGCGGGTCAAGGGGCTCCTGAGGACTTATGGGCTGGACAAACACGGCATCGACCCGGCCGATATCGAGCAGGAAGTGCGTATCAAGCTCTGGCATGCGCTGGAGCGTGACCGGTCCGGGGCCTTTCATGCGTCTTATGTGCAGAGGGTCGTAGCGAGTACGGTTATTGATGCGTTGCGGCGGGCCCAAGTCCGCGCCACGGAGCCGTTGCCGGAGGAGGACGACGAAGCGGTGGAGATCGGCACGAAGTCGGTCGGGCCCGAACACAGCGCCGGAGATGCGCAGCGTATGCAGGGCTTGGAGCGCTGCATGGCCGAGATTCCTGAGCGCCGGCGGTTGCCGATAGCGTTGCATTTGCAGGGGTTTTCCCTGCAGGAAATTGCCAATTTGGCTGGAATTCCCTCGGTCGAGGCGGCACGAAAACTGGTTTCGCGTGGGATGGATGAGCTGAAGAGCCGCTTGCGCGATTTGGGTTACGGTGACTTTGAAGACTGATGCCATGAACGAAATGTCGCTTTCAAGTTTGTATCGACGCCTGACATCGGCCCGTGCGCGCCCTGATGTGGACGCTACCGAGCTGGTTGACGCGTTGAAAACCAATACGACTCCGGGTCGCGAGGCTGTGGCGGAAACTCTTGCAGTTTCGCCACCTCATGCCGACCTGGCGCGCATGTTGCGCGAGCTGCAGCCCGAATCGGAGGTTTTTGCCGGCAAGTTGAATGAACGCCGTCACGTTGCTCATCCGGCAAGGCAGCGCGAGTTTCGTCCTGCAGCCGGCGCGCGCAGAATGCATGCGCCGCACCTGCGCTGGGTCGGTGGCATCGCCGCCTGTTTCGCGCTGGTGCTTGGGCTGTGGTCATGGCACGGCGATGAGATGCGCACTGGTGGCAACCTTGCCGCCTCGACGCTGAGCCCACCATCCAATGATCGCATCTTCACTACGCAGGACAGAATTTTCACATCGTCCGTCGAGACGCATCATCGCAAAACGCGTGGCAGTGACGAATTGTTCCGTGCGAATTTCTCGAGCGGCGGGTAGATTCGTCCAGACTTGAGCAAGTCCAACCCCGATCAAAACGCCCGGCAAGACCGGGCGTTTTCTTTTCAGGCACCCGTGTCGACCGCGTGCGCGTGTTCGCGTGTTGCGGCAAACGTGACCGTCGGCCAGCGTTCCATCGTCAATTGCAGATTCACCCGCGTCGGCGCCAGATAGACCAGTTCGTCGGCGGCGTCGATCGCAAGGTTCATCGCGTTCTTCTCGCGAAATTCCTCCAGCTTCTTCGCATCGCTGCAGCGCACCCAGCGCGCGGTGACAACACCGACGTTCTCGAACGCCGATTCGACGCTGTATTCATCCTTCAGCCGATAGGCGACGACCTCGAACTGCAGCACGCCGACCGCACCAAGAATCAAATCATTGGACATCAGCGGCCGGAAGAACTGGGTCGCGCCTTCCTCCGACAATTGCGCCAGGCCTTTCTGCAACGCTTTCATCCTCAGCGGATCGCGCAGGCGCGCGCGACGGAACAGTTCCGGCGCAAAGTTGGGGATGCCCGTGAACGACAAGACTTCGCCGGCAGTGAAGGTGTCTCCGATCGAAATCGTGCCGTGGTTGTGCAGGCCGATCACGTCTCCGGGGTACGCGGTCGCGACGATCTCGCGATCCGATGCCATGAAGGTCAGCGCATTCGCGATGCGCACCTCCTTGCCGCTGCGCACATGCAGCATTTTCATGCCCGCGTCGTAACGCCCGGAACACACGCGCAGGAAGGCGACGCGGTCGCGATGCATCGGGTCCATGTTCGCCTGGATCTTGAACACGAAGCCGCTGAACTGCTCATCATCCGGCGAAACCGGGCGGGTGGTGGTCGAGCGCGCACGCGGCGAGGGCGCGTGCTCGATAAAGAAATCGAGCAGCGGCTGCACGCCGAAATTGTTGACCGCAGAGCCGAAGAATACCGGCGTTTGCCTTCCAGCGAGATACGCATCGAGATCGAACGGATGCGATGCGCCCTGCACCAGTTCCAGTTCCTCGCGCAACTCTGCGAGCATCGGGCCGCCAATGCGCGCGGCCAGGGCGGGGTCGTCCAGTCCCTTGAAGATGGTCGAATCCTGGCGCGTGAAGTTGCGTCCGGGTTCGTATACGTGCACCTCGTCCAGCAGCAGGTGGTACACGCCCTTGAGGCGCGAACCCATGCCGAGCGGCCAAGTGATCGGCGCGCAAGGAATGCGCAATACCGATTCCACCTCGTCGAGCAGTTCGATAGGCGCGCGGCCCTCGCGATCGAGCTTGTTGATGAAAGTCATGATCGGCGTGTCGCGCAGACGGCACACGTCCATCAGCTTGATCGTGCGCTCCTCGACGCCCTTG
>JBBRZD010000282.1:0-3441 GCA_038237055.1 Lysobacterales bacterium
CCCGACATCCTGCTCCCAAAGCAGGCGCGCTACCAGACTGCGCTATACCCCGTCGCAATCGCTGCTAATTCCGAATGACCTCGCGACCATGCGGAAAGGGTCGGCGATACTACGAAGCGCAGCGCGCCGCGTCAATCCGTTAAGCGCAAGATAAGCGAATATTTGCGTGATTGGCACCCTGAATTCGCTCTGCGGTACGTTGGCGAGCGATGATCAGCGCAGGCGGCCGCCGTGCAGGAGCAATTCATGAAGGCGAATGATCCATCGCGCAGCGCATCGCTGGAAGAGGCCGTGGAACACATCCTGCAACGTGGCGGGGATCACGTCGCGGTCGCGGCACCTCTAGGCCTTGGCAAACCCAACCATCTGCTGAATGCACTGTATCGGCGCATCAAGGCGGAACCAGCGCGCCAGCTGACGATCTACACGGCGCTGTCGCTCGATACGCCGAGCGCGGGCAAGGATCTGGAAAAGCGTTTTCTCGGCCCCTTCCTCGCACGCCAGTTCGGTCCGGACTATCCACGCCTCGATTATGTCGTCGATCTGAAAGCAAATCGCTTGCCCGCAAACATCCACGTGCAGGAATTTTATTTCCAGTCCGGCGCAATGCTGCATTCGACCCGCGCGCAGCGTGACTACGCGAGCATCAATTACACCCACGTCGCACGCGATCTGGCCGATGGCGAAACCCTGCACGCAATCATTCACTTGGTCGCGCGTCGCAGCAGTGGCTGCGCGACGCGCTACAGCCTGTCGTGCAATCCGGACGTCACGCTGGATCTGCTGGACGCGCTCGTGGCGCGCGGCAAAGCGAGGCCGTTGATGGTTGCCGTCGTGCATCCAGACCTGCCCTTCCTTGGCGGCGATGCGGATGTCGATGCTGCGTTCTTCGACATCCTGATCGACGAAGGCGAGAACAAGCAACCGCTGTTCGCACTTCCGCGCAATGCAGTCGTTGTCGCCGAATACGCGATCGGGCTGCATGCAAGCACCCTCGTGCGCGATGGCGGAACGCTGCAGATCGGCATCGGCGTGTTGTCTGACGCAATCGTGCATGCTCTTTTGCTCCGGCATCGACGCAACGAGGACTATCTGGGTGTGCTGCGGGCATTGCGTGGCAACGCCCCGGAAACCGATGCTCTGATCGATCGTTGTGGCGGCCTGGCGCCCTTCCGGCACGGCCTCTATGGCGCCAGCGAGATGATCATGGACGGCTTCATGCATCTGCGTCGTGCCGGTATCTTGAGTCGCATGGTCTACGACGATGCGGATGTGCACCGCGCGCTGGATGCCGGCGCCACGGTCGACTCGGAGCGCTTGCAAGGCGGCCACTACCTCAAGGGCGCGTTCTTCCTCGGTTCCAAGGAATTTTATGCCTGGCTGCGCGATCTCGACGGCGAGGACTACGCCGGCCTGATGATGAGCCGCGTTTCCGACGTGAACCAGCTTTACGGCGGTCGCGAACAGCTCGACTCGCTGCAGCGTCGCGATGCGCGTTTTTTCAATACCTGCATGATCGCGACCGCACTGGGTGCCGCTGCCTCCGACGCGCTCGAAGATGGCCGCGTCGTCAGCGGCGTCGGTGGCCAGTACAACTTCGTCGCGATGGCACATGCGCTCGCTGGAGGCCGCTCGGTGCTGCTTTTGCGTGCGACACGCGAGAACAAGGGCAAAGTCGAATCGAACATCCGCTGGAACTATGGCCACACAACGATTCCGCGCCATCTGCGCGACATCTACGTCACCGAATATGGAGTCGCCGACCTGCGCGGCCAATCCGACGAGAATTGCGTGCGCGCAATGCTCGCGATCTGCGACGCGCGCTTTGTCGACGCACTCGTCGCAGATGCGATTCGCTCGGACAAACTGCCAAGCGACTTCCAGATACCGGCTGCGTGGCGAAACAATACGCCAGCAATGATGGCTGGGAGATTGCAGCCGTTTGTGCAGCGGGGCGTGCTCCCGACGTTTCCATTCGGGAGCGACTTCAACGCAATAGAACAGCGTCTCCTGCCAGCACTGCTGTGGTTGAAACAACGGGTTGGCAAGACGAAATATTTGCCGGACTTGCTTGGGGCGCTGTTTGCACCGGGCACTCCAATCGATGTCGCGCCCTGTCTTGAGCGACTCGGGCTTGCGCATCCGAGCTCGCTGCGAGAACGTATCCTCGCCCGCCTGGTGTGTGGCGCGCTGACGCGGATTGGAAAGGAAAGTGTGGTCGCGCAATCGAGCTGACGCGTGGACCGCGAAACCTGCGCAAAACAAAAAGGCCAGTGAGAACGAACTCACTGGCCTTTATGCTTGTAGATGGCGCGCCCGGAGAGATTCGAACTCCCGACCACCAAGTTCGTAGCCTGGTACTCTATCCAGCTGAGCTACGGGCGCGCGGTTTGCAACGTGTCCCGCCCTGAATGCGGCCACGCAGTATATCACTGCGTGAATCGGCCGTAATCCCTGACGGAAGGCGCGCGATTATTCTGATCGAGGTGCTGCGCGTCAATCTTTTTTTTGCGGATGGGCGAAAATTTCGCACCGGTCTCGCCAGACAAAGGCGCAACGGTGAATCGTTTTTCTCTGTTGCCCAAGAGCTTTCGTCTTGGCGTGCGACCTGCACGCCGGGGATTGTTCGCCCCATCCATGGGGCTCACCCCTCTGCGCTTCGCGCTGCGGGGCTGGCCCTGCGGCCGTCCAAATTCTTTCCATTCGAATTTGTCGCACCGGCGCCTTCTACGAAGTCGCCAGTTCTTCACCCTCTCTCTCCGCCAGATACGAAAAACGCCGCGGGGTAGTGTTTAGACGATTACGAGGGATTGTTCGGCTCATCCTGAGCCTCACCCCTCCGCGCTTCGCGCTGCGGGGCCGGCCCTGCGGCCGTCCAAATTCGTTCCAGACGAATTTGTCGAACCCGAGACGGTTCTCCTGCACCCTCTCTCTCCGCCAGATACGAAAAACGCCCCACGAGGGGGCGTTTTTCGTATCTGGCGGAGAGAGAGGGATTCGAACCCTCGATAGAGCTTTTGACCCTATACACCCTTAGCAGGGGCGCGCCTTCGACCACTCGGCCATCTCTCCGGGTTCACGCTTTTCACACTACTGAAACGGCGCAAGCTCAATCAGCCGCGCAGGTACGGGGCGCGGAGAATAGCGATTGTAGCCGCTCCGGTAAAGCTCAGCTTTCTGTGGCGCCGCCAGAACCCTCCGCTGACGTCTCGCCAGGCGCCAGCTCACGCTTGATGCGCTGGTAGATTTCCTCTCGGTGCACGGCCACGTCCTTCGGAGCGTTGATCCCAATCCGGACCTGGTTTCCTTTGACGCCGAGAACGGTGACGGTCACCTCGTCGCCGATCATCAGTGTCTCGCCTACCCGGCGAGTCAAAATAAGCATGTGGTGCTCTCCTTAACACGATTTGTCGGTCCGATGAATGGTGACTGCGCTTGTTC
>JBBRZD010000283.1:0-3430 GCA_038237055.1 Lysobacterales bacterium
CCTCCGCATGGTGGTATCGCGTTCGGCATCGACCGCATCGCTGCGTTGATCGCCGGCACCGAATCGATTCGCGACGTGATTGCGTTTCCGAAGACGACCAGTGCGCAGGATTTGATGACAGCGGCACCGTCGGAGGTTCCGCCGGTGCAGCTCGCCGAGCTGCACGTGCGGGTGGTCAAGTCCGAGAAGAAGGCATAAGCCTGTGGGAGCGGCTGCAGCCGCTGTGCTTGAGCCCTCCCCTTCAAGGGGAGGGTTGGGTGAGGATGGTGTGTTCTCGCCATGCGACAGCATCGCGACTGAAGCCGCTCCCATCAAGAAATTCTGCCGATGAAACAACACGTCATCCTCCTGCACGGCATCTGGATGCGCGGCATCACCTTGATGCCGCTTGCGCGGCGCCTGCGCACGGCCGGCTACACGGTGGAAACAATCGACTATGCGAGCGTATTCCGCGGCATCAGGCCCGTGGTGGCGAAAGTGCGCGAGCAAATGCGCTCGCACGACGCAACGGCGGTGCACCTGGTTGGTCACAGTCTCGGTTCGCTGGTTGCGCTGGAAGCCGTCCGCGACCAAATCGATTTACCGCAAGGACGCATTGTTTGCGTCGGCCCGCCCTTGCGCGGCAGCGCCGTCGCACAGCGGCTTGCGAGCCTGCCCGGCGGACGCCTGTTGCTGGGCCACAGCGCCGATCCACTGCTGCAAGGAATCGAAGCCTGGACGGATCCGCGCGAAGTTGGCGTGCTCGCCGGGCGCATGCCGTATGGCATCGGCATCACGATAGGTCCTCTGACCGCGCCGCACGACGGCACCGTATCGGTCAGCGAAACGCAATTGCCCGGCATTGCTGATCACCGCATCGTCGCTGCGTCGCATAACGGCCTGTTGTTTTCGTCCGAGGTTTCCGATCTCACGATCGGCTTCCTGCGAGATGGGCGTTTCGCGGCGGTCGCTCCGTGATCGGCACAGGCGTGCTGCTAGACTGCGCGCTGTCGCGTCCGCAGTTCGGGCCAGCTCGAAAAACCATGACGGCGCACAAACCCTCCCTGCCGATTGCAGATTCCCTCATTTCGATTGCTGGTCCCACACGCATCATCGGCATCGATCCGGGCAGCCAGCGCACAGGCGTAGGCATCATCGACGTCGATGCAACCGGCAAGTCGCAGCACGTCTTCCACACCGCGCTGAATTTGCTCGGCAACGAGAATTTTGCGCAACGGCTGAAGCAGATATTTGATGAACTCAGCGCTATCGTCAGCGACTACAAACCGCAGGAAGCAGCGATCGAGCGGGTATTCATGGCGCGCAATCCGGATTCGGCGTTGAAGCTCGGTCAAGCGCGCGGTGCGGCGATCTGCGCGGTCGTCAATCGCGGCGTTGGCGTCACCGAATACGCCGCGCGCGAGGTCAAGCAGGCCGTGGTCGGCACGGGCGCCGGCGACAAGACCCAGGTTCAGCACATGGTGGGAATCCTGCTCAATCTTCCGGGGCGATTGCAAGCAGATGCGGCCGATGCGCTCGCTATTGCGCTGACTCATGCGCACACGCGCGTGAGCATCCAGCGCTTTGGCGTCGAGTTCGGTCAGGGTCGGCGCAGCGCGTCGAGGCGGCGTCGATGATCGGTCGTCTCAAAGGCATCCTCATCGCAAAGCAACCACCGTGGATCGTGGTCGACGTCGGTGGCGTGGGCTATGAGCTGGAATCGCCGATGTCCACATTTTTTGACTTGCCCGAACTCGGCCGTGAGGTGAACCTGTGCACGCACTACACCGCCAGGGAGGACACCGTCGTGTTGTATGGCTTCCTGCGCGAATCCGAGCGCAGCCTGTTCCGCACGCTGCAGAAAGTCAGCGGTGTCGGCGCGAAGATTTCGCTGGCCGTACTGTCGGGCACCAGCGTGGACGAATTCGCGCGACTGGTGCAGACCAGCGACATTGCGGCCCTGACGCGGATTCCAGGCGTTGGCAAGAAGACGGCCGAGCGCATGGTGGTCGAGTTGCGCGATCGCGTCGACGGACTTGCGAGCGGCTTGCCGGCGAGCGCCGGCGGCGCGGTACCGCACGACCCGGTTGCGGAAGCGAGCGTTGCCCTGCAGACGCTCGGCTACAAGCCGGCCGAAGTGACGCGACTGGTGCGTGACGCTGCGGTGGCGGGCGACAGCGCCGAGGACATCATCCGCAAGGCGTTGAAGGCGGCACTGCGTTGAAATTCATTCGAGGCAACAGGCAATGAACCAGGATACGAGCGCTAACGGCGAGCTGGGCACGCGGATGCGTACGCTGGTGCTGGGTGCGATTGGCGTCGTCTACGGCGATATCGGCACGAGCCCGCTGTACACGATCAAGCAGACCTTCGGTGAACACGGCGTCGTGCCGACCACGGCGAATGTGCTCGGCATCCTGTCGCTCGTGTTCTGGTCGCTGATACTTGTGGTGTCGGTGAAGTACGCCGGTTTCATCATGCGCGCCGACAACAAGGGCGAGGGCGGCATCATGGCGCTCACCGCGCTTGCGCAGCGGACGGTGCGCAGCAGCCAGCGTGCGCGCTGGTGGATCGTGATGCTGGGTCTGTTCGGCGCCGCGCTGTTCTTCGGCGACGGCGTGATCACACCCGCGATCTCGGTACTCGGCGCCGTCGAGGGTCTGGAAGTGCTTGCGCCTGGACACGAGCACTGGATCGTACCGATTGCGGCGGTCATCATCGTGCTGCTTTTCTCGTTCCAGAATCACGGAACCGGCAAGGTCGGCGCCGTGTTTGCACCGATCATGATCGTCTGGTTCCTGACTCTCGCTGCACTTGGCATCTGGCATATCGCCCAAGGTCCGTCTGTGCTGCGCGCGCTGTCGCCGTACTACGCCATCGAGTTCTTCATCCATGCGCGCTGGACCGCTTTTTTTGCGCTCGGTACCGTCATCCTCGCGATTACGGGTGCCGAGGCGCTGTATGCGGACATGGGGCACTTCGGCAAAACGCCGATCCGCTATTCGTGGTTCGCCTTCGTGCTGCCTGCACTGGTGCTCAACTATTTCGGCCAGGGCGCCCTGCTGATTGCCGATCCGAAAGCTGCCGCGAATCCGTTGTTCCTGATGGTGCCGCCGGTCTTGCTGGTGCCAATGCTGATCCTTGCCGCCGCTGCCGCGGTGATCGCCTCGCAGGCCGTGATCTCGGGCGCCTTCTCCGTCACGCGCGAAGCGATCCAGCTCGGCTTCCTGCCGCGCATGCACGTGCGGCATACCTCGCGCGAGCAGCAGGGACAGATTTACCTGCCGTGGATCAACCGCATGCTGCTGGTGCTGACGCTTGCGGTCGTGCTCGGGTTCAAGTCGTCCGACAACCTCGGTGCGGCCTACGGCATTGCCGTGGTCGGCACGATGACGATCGATTCGATCCTGGTCATGGTCGTGTTCCGCCGGATGTGGAACTGGAGCCGGCC
>JBBRZD010000284.1:0-3312 GCA_038237055.1 Lysobacterales bacterium
CGTGCTGCCAGCAGAATTGCTCGAAACCATCAAGCTCTGTCCGCCCGTCGGGCAGATGGAGCTGCGCGTCGTCGCAACAGTGCCCAATGTCGCCGGCCTGTATCGACTCGACCAATTGATCGCAGGCATGGCACGCACCAACCTCTGGCTCACCGATGCTTATTTCGTCGGGGTCGCGCCGTATGTGCAGGCACTTGCCGCCGCGGCACGCGACGGCGTCGATGTGCGCTTGCTCGTGCCAGGCACCAGCGATATTCCTGCCATCGGCTCGCTTTCGCGCGCTGGCTATCGGCCTTTGCTCGAGGCCGGCGTGCGCGTATTCGAATGGAACGGTTCGATGCTTCACGCAAAAACAGCCGTCGCCGATGGTCGCTGGGCGCGCGTCGGATCAAGCAACCTCAACCTAGCCAGCTGGCTTGGCAACTGCGAGCTCGACGTCGCGATCGAGGACGAAGTGTTTGCGCGCGGGATGGAAGTGCAATACCAGCGCGACCTTGAAAACTCGACCGAGATCGTGCTCAACATGGCACGCCGCTCGCGCAAGGCCGACGTCGACGAAAATCGCCAATGGCCGCGCGCACAGGGCGGCAGTTCGGGTCGAGCCGCTGCCGGAACATTGCGCCTGGTGAACACCATTGGCGCTGCGATTACGAACCGGCGCGTGCTTGGCGGCGCCGAATCAGGCCCTTTGCTTGGAGCCGGCATCGCTTTGCTCATTGCAACCGCGCTCGCAGTGATCTGGCCGCGTATCATTGCGTGGCCGTTGGCACTGTTGAGTGCCTGGATCGGCCTCAGCCTGATCGCACGCTACTTTACCACGCGTGATGACGATGACTGATCGCGACGTGTCGCTCACCCATGCCTATCCGCAATCTGCGTACCTCCAAGGCGCCAGCGCCCACGACACCGATCACCCATTTGAACTCCGCAGGGTTTTCCCTACGAGGCCATCGTTGTCGACGATGCGCGCGCAACGTTGTGTAATCGATGTGCCTGGGTGTGGTACGTGCCACCAGTCACACTCCACGACGAAGATGGACGATTCGGCTGTCCATTTGCGTGAAGAAAGTTGCCGCTCGATGCGTCGATAGCGCAGACTCAAAGATCGACACCTCGGCAGCCGGATACCACCCGCGCTGCCAATTCGTGCACGCAAGTCCATTCGATTCACCCAGCCACCATGTCCGAGTTCGACTTCAACCCGATCGCCACGCGCGAGGTCTACACACCGACCGCATTGACGCGTTTCGTGCGCGACCTGCTCGAAGACACGCTGCCGCTGATCTGGCTCGAAGGCGAGATCTCCAACTTTTCACGGCCCGCGTCGGGGCACTTGTACTTCACGCTCAAGGACAGCGCGGCACAGGTGCGCTGCGCGATGTTCAAGCCGCGCAGCACCTGGCTGCGTTTCAAACCCGGCGATGGCATGCGCGTGCTCGCGCGTGCGCGGGTGAGCCTGTACGAGGCGCGCGGCGAGTTTCAGTTGATCGTCGAATCGCTTGAAGAAGCTGGCGAAGGCGCATTGCAGCGCGCCTTCGAACAGCTCAAGGCCAAGCTGGACGCCGAAGGTCTGTTTGACGCCGCGGAAAAACGGCCGATTCCGACACTGCCACACCGGATTGGCGTAATTACATCGCCAACCGGTGCCGCAATTCGCGACGTACTCAGCGTGCTCGCGCGACGTTTTCCGCTCACTGAGGTCGAGATCCTGCCGGTTCCGGTACAAGGCAAGGAAGCGCCGCCAGCCATCGTCGCGATGCTCAATGCCGCATCAAAAGCGCGACGTCACGATGTGCTGTTGTTGACCCGTGGCGGCGGCTCACTGGAAGACCTGTGGGCGTTCAACGACGAAGCGGTTGCGCGTGCGATCCGCGCCAGCACGATTCCAGTTGTATCCGCGATCGGCCACGAGATCGATTTCACGATCGCGGATTTCACCGCCGATCTGCGCGCTCCGACGCCATCCGCCGCCGCCGAACTGCTGGTGCCAGATGCTGCCGACCTCGTGCGCGGCCTCTTGCGCCAACGCCAGCGTATCGAACAGTTGCTGCGACGCAGTCTCGAGTCACGCACCCAGCATATCGACCACTTGCTCGCGCGCCTCGGCGCCCAACGGCCACAAGCACGGCTGGCACGCGCGGATGAACGTCTGCACATGCTGCATCGTCGTCTCGGCCATCGCATTGAGGGAACGATCGAGCGCAAGGCCTCGCGGACCGCCCAAACGCGCACGCGACTGCTGGCGCAGCATCCGACAGCCTTGCTCGAACGCATGTCGGAACGCGCGCATGCTGCGCACGAACTGCTGCGCATTTACGCCGCTCAAGGAATCGAGAAGCGTGCGTCACGGTTGACGCAACTGAGCCGCACGCTGAACGCGGTCAATCCCCTGGCAACGCTCGATCGTGGCTATGCGATCCTGTTCGATCGCGAAAGCGGACGCGTGGTGCGATCCGTCACGCAAACCGCGCCCGGCGCGACCCTGCAGGCACGTTTGGCCGATGGCGAACTCGCCCTGATCGTGACCGACGCGTAAGTAATGCAAATACGATAGCTTGCCCGCGGAGACCCGACATGCTCGCAAAAACCTATCCGTACTATCTTGCGAATGCCGCCCGACAGCCGAACACTGCGCTCGAAGTCCGCGACAAATATTCCGGCAAGGTCGCAACGCGCGTCGCGCTCGCCGACGCAAAAGCCATCGACAAGGCAATCGCCGCGGCACATAAAGCTGAAACGCCAATGCGAAAGATGCCACCGTATGCTCGCCAGGCGGTGCTCGAGCACTGCATCGCGCGCTTTCGAGAGCGCCACGACGAACTCGCACTCGCGCTGTGCATCGAAGCGGGCAAACCGATCAGGGATTCCGAAGGTGAAGTCACCCGTCTCATCGACACGTTCAAGGTAGCTGCCGAGGAAGCCGTGCGTATCGACGGCGAAGTGATGAATCTGGAAATTTCGGAACGTGCCCGTGGCTATCGCGGCTTCGTGCAACGCGTGCCAATCGGTGCATGCTCGTTCATCACCCCGTTCAATTTTCCGCTCAATCTGGTCGCGCACAAGGTCGCACCGGCAATTGCAGCCGGTTGTCCTTTCGTGTTGAAACCGTCTGAAAAAACGCCTGTTGGGGCCTTGATCATCGGTGAAATCCTCGCCGAGACCGACCTGCCAAAAGGCGCGTTTTCGGTGCTGCCGTGCAGCCGCGAAGATGCGGGCCTCTTCGTCAGCGATGCGCGACTGAAACTACTTTCTTTCACGGGTGGACAGATCGGCTGGGAGCTCAAAGCAAAGGCGGGGCGCAAGAAAGTCGTC
>JBBRZD010000285.1:0-3308 GCA_038237055.1 Lysobacterales bacterium
AAAGCGCGCGATGACCTGGTCGAACCGCGCCATTGCAGGCGCGGTGCCCACAATCTCGGTCGACATCGCGGCGGCGCGGTTCGCATGCACGACCGCATCACGGAACGGGCGTTCCGAAAAACGCAGCAGCGCCGCGACGAGCGTGCCCGAAAATGCATCGCCGGCGCCGGTCGAGTCGATCGCGTTCGCGCGTTCGGGCGCGATTCGGTAGAACGCCTCGCTGTCGCCGCGACGATCGTTCTCGCCGTGCGAGACAAAGCAACCCTGCGCGCCAAGCGTGATCACGACGGTGTCGACATCGAGCCGGCGCGCGAGCGCGTGCAGGTCGGCGTCATCGCGCGATGCAAGTTTTGCCGCATCGACGTGCACTCCGACGATGCGTTCGAGCAGCAACGCGAACTCGGTCTCGTTCGGTGTGATCAGATTGCACTGCGCAAGCAACGTCGCGTCGAGTTGTGGGTGCACGGGCGCCGGATTGAGCACGCGCAGGAGTCCATTTCGTGCACCAAACACCAGCGCGGCAGCAATGGCATCGAGATTATTTTCGAGCTGCAGCAAGAGAATCCTTGCGGACGCGAACGATTCCGCCTGCGCTTCGACAAAGGCCGGATCGAGATGCTCGTTGGCGGCGAGGTTGACCACGATCAGGTTCGAGCCCGTATGGTCGACGACTATGCTCGATGCCGCCGTCGGCACATCGCTGCATACCTGCCAGCGGCACGGAAGTTGTTCGTCGGCGGCGAATTTTTTCGCAATCGTGCCGAGATGATCGTCACCAATCGCGCCAATGAACAAGGTCGCCACGCCCTGACGCGCGCACGCGACCGCCTGGTTGAAACCCTTGCCGCCGGGGCCGGTGTTGAAGCCGAACGCACGTCGCGTTTCGCCGACTTGTGGAAAACGGTCCGTCAGCCACGCGTGATCCTGCACGTAACTGCCGACGATGATGACCTGAGCAATCCCTGCCATCGCAGCTACCTCAGATGCCAACCTTGTGATCGAGCGCTGCGCTCGGATCAAGCGTGCGCGCCAGCGGATCGTGTTTGTGCTTGAACAGCAGCACGAACAACACCGCGACGATGAATGCGTAGGCGGCGAACGCGAGCCAGATGCCGTGCCAGTCCTTCGCTCCATTGGCGGCGGTGTAATAGCGATCGATCACAACGCCGCTGATCGAGCTGCCGAGGATCGCGCCGATGCCGTTCGTCATCAGCATGAACATGCCTTGGGCGCTGGCGCGAATCGAGGCGTCGCTCTGCGTCTCGACGAACAGCGAGCCAGAGATGTTGAAGAAGTCGAACGCCATGCCGTAGACGATGCACGACAGGACGATCATCCACAGACCGTCGCCCGGGTTGCCATACGCGAATAGGCCGAACCGCGCGACCCAGGCGAGCATGCTGACGACCATCACGGTCTTGATGCCGAAGCGACGCAGGAAGAAAGGGATCGCGAGGATGAACAGCGTTTCGGATATCTGCGAGATCGACATGATGATGGCGGGATAGCGCACCGCGGCTAGCCCGCGATAGGCATCGACGTTGGCGAAATCGTGCAGGAAGGTATCGCCGTAGGCATTGGTCAATTGCAGTGCCGCGCCGAGGAACATGGCGAAGATCAGGAACACGGCCATCTTCGCGTTGCGGAACAGCGTGAATCCGCTGAATCCGAGGCTGTCGAAGAATGAGCGCTCGCGCTTGCGATCGAACATCGGCGGGCACGGCGGCAGCGTGAATGAGTAGAGGCCGAGCACAAGCGCGGCGAGGGCGGCCACGTGGAATTGCGCACCCGAAGTTTCAAGATGCAGCAGGCTGACCACCCACAATGCAACGATGAATCCAATCGTGCCCCACACCCGGATCGGCGGGTAATCGATGACGACGTCCTTGCCTTCGCGCTTGAGTGCCGCGTAGGCGACTGCGATCGAGAGCGAGATCGTCGGCATGTAGAACGCCATGTTCAGCAGCATGACCCAGAACAGCGCGGTCGGATTGTCGATCGTGGGCACGAAGAACAGCACGATCGCGCCGCAGATATGGAACACGCCGTAAAGTTTTTCCGCGTTGACCCAGCGGTCGGCGATGGTGCCGGCGATCGAGGGCATGAACAGCGAAGCGATGCCCATCGTCGAGAAAATTGCGCCGAACTGCGCGCCGGACCAATGCCGCGTCTGAAACCAGTACGCACCGATCGTGATCAGCCACGAACCCCAGACGAAAAACTGGAGGAAACTCATGATGACGAGGCGTAGTTTGATGCTCATGGGTTCTCTTTCTCGGCGGTGATTGGTGAGGGCGCAAGGTGCGATCTGCGCGGGCAGGCAATCCGCTGCAGCGTAGAGCAGCAACGAAGCGACACGCAAGACGCCCTGCCGCAGTGCGTGTTGCTCGTCACCCCAACCGCTACAATGACGCCACTGCCAGCCCGCGCGCCGGTATTCCTGCACCGAGACGCCGCATATGTCGAAACCTTCGATCAGTCGCATTCCCTACGTCGTCGGCAATGCGGTCAAAGCACCGGCCAAGTTGGTGAACTCCGCGGTCGGGGACACCGCTGACCTCCTGACGAGCAGCGGCGAGTTGAAATTCGGCCAGGGCATGATTGCGACAATCGTCGCGCTGACGCTCGGCTTCCTGTGTCTGCTGGGCGTGCTCGCGTTCCACTTCCCGCAATACCTGACGACGCCGGAACTGCGCCATCAGTATTCTGTCGACGTGCTGCGTCAGGCTATGTTCGTTGCGTTGTTGGTGGCGGGCGGTCTGTCGCTGGCTAACCTTGTGCTCGGAGTCCGCCGCAATCTCAATCTCGTCGCGTTCGCGGTGGTGATCGCTGCGGTCGCGTTCGGGGGCTCACGCGTGCCGGTCGGCGATTTTCCGGACAACACGCCGTACATCGGTCTCGACTGGTTCATCCTCGACCTGCTCGGTTCGACCGTGATCTTCGTGGTAATCGAGAAAATGTTCCCGCTGTACAAAGGCCAGGCGGTGTTCCGGCGCGAATGGCAGACCGATCTGAAGCACTTCGCGGTGAACCATTTTCTCGTCGGCCTGATTTTGTTGACGGTCAACTTCGCCATCCATCACGCATTCGGCTGGCTGGTCAACCATGATTTCCAGATTGCCATACAGCGAATCTGGTTCGTGCCGCAGTTGCTGCTGTGCGTCTTGGTCGCGGATCTTTCGCAGTACTGGACGCACCGCGCCTATCACGAGATTCCGTTTTTCTGGAAGTTCCACGCCGTGCACCACAGCGCGAAGACGATGGACTGGCTGGCCGGTTCGCGCCAGCACGTGCTCGAAATCATCGTC
>JBBRZD010000286.1:0-3252 GCA_038237055.1 Lysobacterales bacterium
CAACCACCTCCGAGGAGATGTCGCAATGCGTCTTGTCACGTCTTCCGCTCTGGCGGCAAGTGTGCTCGCCTGCCTCGGCAGCGCCGCTTGTTCGACGACCGCGTCTCATTCCGACGCGCCTGCAGGCAGTGCGATCGTCGTACCGGCGATCCATCGACCGGACGGCGAAACGCCAGCCTGGTGGTTCCTCAACGGAGCCGCCGCCGTGCACGCAAACGCGCCTGTGCGTGCGCATGCGAAGAACACGATCGTGTTCCTCGGCGATGGCATGAGTATCACCACGATCGCCGCGGCGCGCATCCTCGACGGCCAGCGCAAGGGAAGCTCGGGTGAGGAAAACCGGCTCAGCTTCGAGAACTTCCCGGCGACCGCATTGAGCAAGACCTACGAAACCGACTACCAGACACCGGATTCGGCCGGCACGATGACAGCGATCATGAGCGGCGTGAAAACGCGCGCTGGCGTGATCGGCGTCGACCAGGTCGGCAAGCGCGGTGACTGCAAGGGGAGCCAGGGGCACGAGGTCGTCAGCGCACTCGAGCTTGCTGCGGCCGCTGGCCAAGCCACCGGCGTCATCACCAGCACGCGCATCACGCACGCGACGCCGGCAGCGACCTACGGACATCTGCCCGAGCGCAATTGGGAGTTCGACACGGAGATTCCCGCGGAGGAACGCGCGGCTGGCTGCGCGGATTTCGCGCGCCAGCTGGTCGAGTTTGCGATCGGCCATGGCATTGATGTCGCCCTCGGCGGCGGTCGCACAGAATTCATGCGCGCCGACCAGAGCGATCCCGAATACGCCGATAAGCCGGGCAAGCGTCTCGATGGTCGCGACCTGATCGCCGAATGGCAGCACAAACCCAGCGCGGCTTACGTCTGGAATGCGAAGCAGCTCGCCGCAATCGACGTCTCGCACACGCAGCATCTGCTCGGCCTGTTCGAACCCGAGCACATGAAATACGAGTACGAGCGACCACAGGATCCGGCGGGCGAGCCGAGCTTGTCCGAGATGACACGTGCGGCGCTGTCGGTGCTGCAGAAGAATCCGAAAGGATTTTTCCTGATGGTCGAAGGTGGCCGCATCGATCACGGCCACCACGCCGGCAACGCATATCGTGCGTTGACCGAGACCATCGAATTCGCGCATGCGGTGCAGGTTGCGAACGAAATGACCACGGTCGATGACACCTTGATCCTGGTCACCGCAGATCACAGCCACACGCTCACCTTTGCCGGCTACGCGGCACGCGGCAATCCCATCCTCGGCAAGTTGCGGGGCTCCAGCCGCGAAGGCCCGCCGGGAAGCGAGTACGCACGTGATGCGACTGGTCTCACCTACGCGACGCTCAGTTATGCGAACGGTCCGGGCTATTCCGGGGCCAGCGAGCGCCAGCCAGAAGGAGCGAAGCACTATCCGCACAACCCAACCGGCTACACGCATGCTCAGAAAGGTCGCCCGAACCTCGAACAGGTCGATACCGAAGCTCCGGATTACGAGCAGGAAGCCACGGTGCCGCTCGTTGCGGAAACGCACGGTGGTGAAGACGTCGCCGTGTACGCGCGCGGCCCAGGTTCTGCCGCGGTGCACGGATCGATGGAAGAAAATGCGCTGTTTCATGTGATCGCGCAAAACAACGACGCGATTCGGGCCGAGCTGTGCAAGCTTGGCAGCTGCAACGCAAACGGCGTGCCGGTCAATCAGCCGTCTCGGGCTCAGTTGCTTGCAGCGGCTGCGCACGTTTCCAACACGGATTCGGTATCCAAGCCTTCCGCTGCGGCAACGAAATAATTCCGCCCGCTCAGGCGCAGCCGCCAATCCAGCTGCGCACGACCCGAAAATCGGAATTGAGTTCGACGAGGTCCGCGCGCATGCCGGCCGCGATGCGGCCTTGGTGATCGTCGATGCGCAGGAATTGCGCGGGGTACGTTGATGCCATGAGCGCGGCTTCGTCAAACGTCATGCCGAGCGTCCGAACGGTGTTGCGCAGAGCGCTCGCCATGTCGAGCGCGGAACCGGCAAGTACACCATCGGCGGTTGCGCAGCGGCCGTTTCGACAAGCGATCGTTGCGCCGGCCAGAACATAAGTATCGCTCTGCGCGCCGACCGGAGGCATCGCGTCGGTGACAAGCATGATCTTGCCGCGCGGTTTGGCGGCAAGCGCGACGCGCAGCGACGCCGGATGCACGTGATGGCCGTCGACAATGACGCCGCACCAGCTGTCGGGATCTTCGAGTGCGGCACCGACGACGCCAGGTTCGCGTCCCTGCAGGGGCGACATTGCGTTGTACAGATGGGTGAAGCCGCGCACGCCTGCGTCGAGGGCTGCGCGCGTTTGCGTGTAGTCCGCGGCGGTGTGGCCGGCGCAGACGATCACACCGCGCGCGACCAATGTCCTTATGTGTTCAGGTGAGACGCACTCTGGCGCGAGGGTCAACACAGTGATGCCGTGCTTGAGCGAGCAAACGAGATCGAGTTCGGCATCATCGAGTGCGCGAAACTTCATCGCATCGTGCGCGCCGCGTCGACCCGACGCGATGTAGGGGCCTTCGAGATGAATGCCGAGTACGCCGGATACGCCTTGCACGATGGCCGCATCGACGGCCGCGATGGCAGCGCGCATCACGTCGGCATCGTCGCTGATCAGCGTTGGCAGGAAAGCGGTCGTGCCGAAACGGCGATGCGCGGCACCGATGCGACGCAAGGTGTCCACTGACGGCGCGTCGTTGAACAGAACGCCACCGCCGCCATTGACCTGGCAATCGATGAAGCCGGGCAGCAATGCATTGCCGTCGAGGTCGACGGCGCGCGCGCCACCGATGCGCGGATCGTTCGCATCGACCACATCGAGGATGCGATCGCCGTCCACGAGTACGGCGACATCGTCGCGAAAACCCGTTTCCGTCAGCACGCGACCGTTGACCAGCGCAGTCGTCATCACATCGTCTCGGTGACTTTATGCAGGTGAGGCTGCGCGCTGTAGCAACTATAAGCCGCGACGAGTGGCGCGCAGATCGGGCCGAGCGCGAGCGGCAGTGCGCCAACGCCGCTGATCTTTCCTTCAACCCTGACGTGGGCGCCGCGGTCGCGGAATTTCGAAGCGACTTCCAGCGTACCGTCGCGCGGGTCTTGGTGCATCGATGCTTCGATGTTGATGACGCGTGAGACCGTCTTCAGTGAAACGTTCGGGCGTCTTGCGACATCTTGCATGCTGGGTCGATTCACGGCGGCTTGTCTTTGGATATGTTGCGCCA
>JBBRZD010000287.1:0-3243 GCA_038237055.1 Lysobacterales bacterium
CTGCGCCAGTAGCGGCTACAAGTACAATATGTGCCAAGTCGATACCGGCCGCGGCAGCCAGGTTCAACTGGTGCAGCAGGTCTCCAAGACACGTTGCGAAGAAGGTCGTAACTGGGGATGGAATCGCGCAGGCATCTGGGTCGACCAAGGCTGCGAAGGCGTCTTTCGCGTATCGCGTCGCTGGCAGGAAGGCGATTCGGGGCAGGACAATGGTCACGACCGCGACCGCGACCAAGGCCGCGATGAAGGCCGCGACCAAGGCCAAGGCTACGACAATGGCGGCGGTGGTGGCGACTGGCACCCGGGTGCCGGATGGGACCGTACGATCCGCGTCCAGTGTGCCAGCAGCGGATATAGCTACAACATGTGCCAAGTCGACACCGGTCGCGGCGGCAGTGTGAGAGTTGAGCGTCAACTTTCCAAGACGCGCTGCGTCCAAGGCCAAACTTGGGGCTTCAATCGCGCCGGCGTGTGGGTCGATGGCGGCTGCGAGGCGATCTTCCGCGTCCATCGTCGCTGGCACTAAGTTCGGATTTCATGACTGAGCAGACGCCCGCCAACACGCGGGCGTTTTGCTGTCGTAGTACGTGCGCGCATATGCTGCGAAACATTGTGCAATCGAGCGCTCGATGAATAGCGGCCGCGCCTATCGCACAGGCATATTGAATCTATTGCTGTAAATATCGGAGCGCCCATGAATCGTCTCAGCCAAGTGCTCGCTTTGCTCTGCGTCATCTTCTGCGCGGCGCCGGCGTTCGCCGCGAACCTAGTGTTGAACCCGGATTTCGACAACGGGCTGACCGACTGGACGCTCGCTGCGCTCCCTCCTTGCTCAGTCACCGTGAACAACGCGGATGGTTCGGATAGCGCACCCAGCGCTAATCTGTTCGGGATAGTGTTACGCAGCGCCAAGGGCAGTGGCTGCGCCCAAATGTCCCAATGCATCTCTCTGGCGAGCGCACCGCCACCGCCGTGGGATGCCGGCGTGCGTGTGCGCGATACGTCTGGCTCGAATTTTCCACCGTTCCAAGGTCTCCTCCAGTTTTCGGACGCAGATTGCGGGACATCGCCGACTTTCGGTGCCACAGTCACCTTGATTGCCGGTGGGACCGTCGCCGGTGTGCAAGGAGCGTTCACGCAGCAACTGCTAACTGGCATAGCCGATCCGCTGCCGGGCGGCGGCCCCAGCCGTTCAGTGCTTATCAAGTTCAATTTTTCTGGCAATGGCATCTCAACGTCGGTGAACCTCGACAAGGTCTACTTCGGTCCGCCCGGCACTACGCCGGTAGAGTTGAGTCACTTCGAGGTGGAATAGCAGCGAACGCCGCCGGGATCCGGTGCGCCCGTGACACCTTCGCTGGTGCGCCGGCATAACCGTTGTTTGCAGTGCAACACGAACCTCCGTAGCATTCCGCGCCTTGTCACGCGCTGATCAGCGCCTCGCGGAGTTTCATGCGTACTCATTTCTGCGGCCTCGTCGACGAGGCCTTGCTCAACCAGACTGTCGTCCTCTGTGGCTGGGTCGATACCCGCCGCGATCATGGCGGCGTCATCTTCATCGATCTGCGCGACCACGAAGGTCTCGTCCAGGTCGTCGTCGATCCCGACAACGCGGCTGCGTTCAAGACCGCGAGTGAAGTCGGCTACGAGTTCTGCCTGCGCATCAGCGGCACAGTGCGCCGTCGCGTCAGCGTCAATGATCGCGTCAAGACCGGCAAGGTCGAAGTGCTTGCGTCGAGCATCGAGGTGCTCAACGCCGCACGCGACCTGCCGTTCGTGCTGCACGAGACGACGAACGAAGATCTCAAACTCAAATATCGTTACTTGGACCTGCGTCGTCCGGACATGCAGCGCGCGATGCGGATGCGTACGAGACTGGTGTCCGCATTGCGCCGGCACCTCGACGCACGCGGTTTTCAAGACATCGAAACACCGATCCTGACGAAGGCGACACCGGAAGGCGCGCGCGACTATCTGGTTCCATCGCGCGTGCACCCCGGCGAGTTCTATGCGCTGCCGCAGTCGCCGCAACTTTTCAAGCAGCTCTTGATGGTGGCCGGCTTCGATCGCTACTACCAGATCGCGCGCTGCTTCCGCGATGAGGACCTGCGCGCGGACCGCCAGCCCGAATTCACCCAGCTCGACATGGAGTTCGCCTTCGTCGAGGAACGCGATGTGCAGGACGCGGTCGAGGACATGATCCGCGCGATCTTCAAGGAGATCGCCCAAGTGGAACTCGCGGCGCAATTTCCGCGCATCACATACGCCGAGGCGATGCGCCGCTACGGGTCGGACAAGCCCGACTTGCGCATTGCGCTCGAACTCGTCGATGTCGCGGAAACGGTCAAGCACGTCGAGTTCAAGGTTTTTGCCGAAGCAGCGAACAATCCGGAGGGACGCGTTGCGGCACTTCGGCTGCCCGGCGGTGCAGACCTCAGTCGCAAGCAGATCGATGATCTTGGACTGCACGCGGCGAAATACGGCGCCAAGGGTCTGGCCTGGCTTCGCGTCGACGACCGCGCCAAGGTCCGCGAAGGCCTGACGTCGCCGATTGCGAAATTTCTCGATGACGCGACATTGACCGCGCTGCTCGACCAGGTCGATGCAGCGAGTGGCGATATCGTTTTCTTCGGCGCCGGCGCATACAAGACGGTGTCGGATTTCATGGGCGCGCTGCGTATCAAGCTCGGTCGCGATCGTGGCTTGGTCGAGAATGCGTGGAAGCCATTGTGGGTCGTCGATTTTCCGATGTTCGAACACGACGATGAAGCCCAGCGCTACGTCGCGCTGCATCACCCGTTCACCGCACCGAAAGTGGACGATGTAGCCGATCTCAGGGCGAACGCGAAAATTGCGGTTTCGCGCGGTTACGACATGGTGCTCAACGGCAATGAGATAGGCGGCGGCTCCATCCGCATCCACCGCCCCGACATGCAGAGCGCAGTGTTCGACCTGCTTGGCATTAGCGCAGAAGAAGCGAAGGCGAAGTTTGGCTTCCTGCTCGAAGCGCTGAAATTCGGCGCGCCGCCGCATGGTGGTATTGCCTTCGGCATCGACCGTATCGCCGCACTGATCGCCGGCACGGAATCGATTCGCGACGTGATCGCATTCCCGAAGACGACCAGTGCGCAGGACCTGATGACCGCGGCGCCTTCGGTCGTTCCAGAGGTGCAGCTTTCCGACTTGCATGTGCGAGTTGTCGAGCCCGAGAAGAAGGGATAAGCCTGTGGGAGCGGCTGCAGC
>JBBRZD010000288.1:0-3239 GCA_038237055.1 Lysobacterales bacterium
CAGTCGATCTTGTCACCGCGTCTGGCAGCGGCCTTGATCCACACATAACGCCCGCTGCAGCTGCATACCAGGTTGCACGTGTTGCGCGCGTGCGCGGGCTCGCAAAGGCGCAGGTCGAGGGGCTGCTGGCGCAGGCCACCGAAGGTCGCCAGTTCGGGCTACTGGGCGAGCCGCGCGTGAACGTGCTGAGGCTCAACCTGTTGCTTGATGGCAAGTTGTGAGCAGAGGCACGGCAAACGCAGGGCCGCTGTAGCCAGCTGTCGCTTCGTTGTCGCATGATGCTTGCCACAACGAACGCGCACCCATGCCCTCCACTCCCGAGCAACGACCCGATCCCGATGCCTTGCTCGAGCGCGTGCAAGCGGAGGAAATGCGCGCTCATCGTGGCCGGCTGAAGATCTTCTTCGGTGCCACCGCGGGCGTGGGGAAAAGCTACACCATGCTGGAAACCGCGCGTCGCCAGCGCGTTGACGGCGTCGATGTCGTCGTCGGCTATGTCGAACTGCACGGGCGGCCCGAGACGGAACGCTTGCTCGAAGGTCTCGAGATTCTGCCGCCGATGCGGCTCGATCATCGCGGCATCGTGCTTGCCGAATTCGATCTCGACGCCGCGCTCGCGCGTCAACCGCAGCTGATGCTGGTCGATGAGCTCGCGCACAGCAACCACCTCGGCGCGCGCCATCCAAAACGCTGGATGGATGTCGAGGAACTGCTCGACGCGGGTATCGACGTCTACACGACTGTCAATGTTCAACATCTTGAGAGCCTCAACGACGTCGTTGCGCAGATCACCGGCGTCGCGGTGCGCGAGACGGTGCCGGATCGCGTCTTCGCGGACGCCGACGATGTCGAGCTGGTCGATCTTGCGCCAGACGAACTGCTTGCGCGCCTCGCCGAAGGCAAGGTTTATGGTCCGGACAAGGCGCAGCAGGCTGCGCGAGGATTTTTTCGCAAGGGCAATCTGATTGCGCTGCGCCAACTTGCCTTGCGTGCGACGGCCGAACGCGTCGATGCGGCGATGCGCGAATACCGCGAGCGTCATGCGATCGCGCAACCGTGGGCAGCAAACGAACGCCTGCTGGTGTGTGTCGGGCCCGATCCGCTATCTGCGCGACTGGTGCGTTCAGCCAGTCGCATGGCGGTTGCCTTGAACGCGCAATGGCTGGCGGTCTATGTCGAAACACCGACGCTCGTGCATCTGCCACAGGCCGCGCGCGATCGCATTCTCGCGACGCTGAAACTTGCGGAGCAGCTCGGAGCGGAAACCGCGAACCTCAGCGGTGAGCGCGTTGCTGCGACGGTGATGGACTATGCGCGCCAGCGCAACGTGAGCAAGATCGTGGTAGGCAAGCCCCTGCTCGGAGGCTGGCGCGAGCGCCTCAAAGGTTCGTTGGTCGATGAGCTGATCCGTCGCAGCGGCACTATCGACGTCTACGTGGTCACGGCAGAACCGAGCATTGAAGCAGACCGTCCTGCGCGCACCTTTCTGCGCAGCAGCCGCTGGCCGGCTTATCTGAAAAGCCTTGCGGTGGTTGCGCTGGCGACACTCATCTGCTTGCAGATGAGTGGGCGCTTCGAGCGCACCAATATTGTGATGATCTATCTGCTTGGCACCGTACTCGTCGCCGCGCGCTTCGGGCGCGGCCCGTCGGTGCTTGCTTCGGTCCTCAGCGTGGCCTTGTTCGACTTCCTGTTCGTTCCGCCGCAGTATTCGCTTGCGGTTGCAGACACGCAGTACTCAATCACCTTCATCGTGATGCTTGCCACAGCGTTGCTGATCAGTCATCTCGCAGCGATCGGCCGTCGCCAGGCGAAAGTTGCGCGTCAACGCGAGCGTCGCACGGCGGAGTTGTACGCACTGAGCCGGGAGCTCTCGCGTAGGCGAACACTGGACGAGCTTTCGCGCTTTCTCTGCCGCCATGTCGTCGCGAGCGTCGAAGGCGAGGCAGTCGTGCTGCTGCCGGATGCGCAAGGCAATATCCAGGATCCCACGCATTTCTGCGACCGCGGCAGCGCGCGCGCGGAGGCGAGTCTGGCGCGCTATCCCGTACCCGGTAACGATCTGGGTATCGCGCAATGGGCCTGGGACCATCGGCAGAAGGCCGGTGTTGCCACCGATACACTGGCCAGCGCAGCCGCGATCTACCTGCCACTGAATGCGCTAAAGCGCAGCATCGGTGTGCTGGCGCTGCGCCCGCTCGACGCGCGGCAGCTGCAGATGCCCGAACAGATGCATCTTGTCGAGGCGCTGGTCAATCAGGCTGCGGTTGCGATGGAGCGCGTGCAACTTGCCACGGCCGCGCAGGAGGCGGGCGTGCAGGTCGAATCCGAACGCGTGCGCAACGTTCTGCTGACCGCGATCTCGCACGATTTCCGCACGCCGCTGGCGACGATCATCGGTTCCGCCACGACGCTGCGCGACAGCGCGCCAGGTCGTCTCGATGACGCGCAGCGAGCCACCCTACTCGATGTGCTGCTGCACGAAGCACAGCGCATGAATCGTCTGATCGGCAATCTGCTCGATCTCACCCGGCTGAGCGAAGGCGGCATCGAGCTGAAACGCGAAGGTTTTGCGATCGATGAGCTGGTCGGCGCGGTACTCGGGCGCCTGCGTGAACTGCTTGCGCCGCATCCGGTTTCGCTGGATATCGCCGCTGACTTGTCTTTAGTGCACGGTGATGAAGTGATGATCGAGCAGGTGCTGGCGAATCTGCTAGAGAACGTGGCGCGGCACACGCCAGCGGGCAGTGCGATTGAAATCTCCGCAGCGCTTGCCGGCGATGCCGTCGAGGTCGTGGTGCGCGATCACGGTGCTGGCTTTGCCGATGGCGAAGAGGATCGCATATTCGAGAAATTCCATCAGACTCGCCCGGAAGGCGCGCAGAGCGGCTTCGGCCTCGGCCTTGCGATCTGCAAGGCGATCGTCGAAGCGCATGGTGGAACCATTGTCGCGCGCAATGCGCCGGGCGGCGGTGCGGAATTCCGTTTCACTCTTCCCCTGCGTGCGGCAGGGAGGGAGGTCGCGTGACCGAAGTTTGCGTCCATCTGCTGCTGATCGAGGACGACCCGCAGATTCAGCGTTTTCTTGCAACAGCGTTGGAGGCGCACGGCTATGCGCTGACGATCGCCGGTACCGGCGCCGAAGGAATGAAGCTGGCGGCGTTGAAGCAACCGGATATAGTCATTGTCGATCTCGGCTTGCCCGACATGTCCGGCTTCGATGTGATCGCGCGCCTGCG
>JBBRZD010000289.1:0-3165 GCA_038237055.1 Lysobacterales bacterium
ATGAGCGGTGAATTGAAAATCGACGAATTCGTTTCCGCGGTGTTGCCGCTCGATCAAATCAACCATGCCTTCGATCTCATGCACGATGGCAAGGTCATTCGTTCAGTCATTCGATTCTGATTCCTCGATGCGCATTCGCGCCTAAGCGTCCGCGGCATCTGCACGCAGACCTTGCCGATTGCGCAGCGATGGAAACAGCGTCATCCACAGCGCGACCACGACCAAGGTACCTACGCCGCCGATCAAGGTTGCAGGCACTGCGCCGAGCCATGCGGCGACAAGGCCGGATTCGAACTCGCCGAGCTGGTTCGACGTGTTGATGAAGATCGCGTTGACCGCGCTGACGCGGCCGCGCATCGCATCGGGCGTCTCCAGTTGCACGAGTGCACCACGGATCACCATGCTGACCATATCGAACGCGCCAAGTGCGAACAACGCGGCGAGCGACAGCCAAAGTGTCGTGGAAAGTGCGAACACGATCGTCGCGACACCGAAGGCCGCGACCGAAACGAACATGATCGAGCCGACATGGTTTTCCAGGGAATGTCGTGCAAGCCAGATCGACATGGCGAGTGCGCCCACCGCGGGCGCCGCGCGCAACAGTCCCAGTCCCCAGGGTCCGGTGTGCAGAATGTCGCGCGCGAAAATCGGCAGCAACGCGGTCGCGCCACCCAATAGCACCGCGAACAGATCGAGCGAGATCACACCGAATACCACTGGCCGCGCGCGGATGAAGGAAACGCCGGCGAACACGGTGCGCAGCGTCGCCGGCTCGCGCCGTGGCGGCACGCGCTCGTAGCGCAGCATCGTCATCGCGGCGATCGCGGCGAGATAGAGCACCGCAGCCGGACCGTAGACGAATGCCGGCCCGAACGCGTAGAGCAGACCACCGAGCGCGGGACCGGCAATCATTGCAATCTGCGATGCCGACGCACTCGCCGCCATCGCACGTGGCAACATGCGCTCCGGAACGAGGCCGGGCACCATCGCCTGCATCGGCGGGAATTCAAACGCCTTGGCGGTGCTGATGATGCACACGAGCGCAAGAATGCGCGTTTCATCTAGCACATGAAGAATGCTGCCGAGGGTCAGCAGTGCAATCGCGATCCATTCAAGCACCTGGCACAGGATCACCACGCGCCGTCGCTCGAACTGGTCTGCCACATGGCCCGCCGGAAGCGCGAACAGCAGTGACGGCACGAACTGCACGAGACCAATCAAGCCAAGATCGAGGGCGCGCCCGGTCATCGCATAGATCTGCCAGCCGACCGCGACGGAAATCATCTGGAAACCGAAACCGGATGCGATGCGCGCGACCCAGAATTGCGCGAACGCTCGATGGTGACGAAGGGCGTCGGGTGATGCGAACGGCGCTAGCTCGGGCATGCACGTTGAATTGACGGCAATCGGCGCAGGTTAACTTCATCGCATCGCCGGGAGCGTGTGCAAAACCCGATAGAATCGCGCCGACGGGCCGCTTGCGGCCCGTCGCATTTTCAGAACTCCAAGGGAAGCCACGCAACACATGCTGAGCATTGAACAACGCATCGCCGCGGATATCGCCGCACAGCCCGCACAGGTCAGGGCGGCCGTGGAATTACTCGACGGCGGCGCAACCGTGCCGTTCATCGCGCGCTATCGCAAGGAAGTCACCGGCGGTCTCGACGACACCCAACTGCGACTGTTGGAAGAACGCTTGGGCTATCTGCGCGAACTCGAAGACCGGCGCAGCGCGATCCTCGAAAGCATTGCCGAACAAGGCAAGCTCGACGATAACTTGAAAGCACAGATCCTCGGTGCGGAAACCAAGGCGCGGCTGGAAGATCTGTATCTGCCATACAAGCCCAAGCGTCGCACAAAGGCGCAGATTGCGCGCGAAGCAGGCCTCGAACCGCTCGCATTCGGCTTACGCGACGATCCGACGATTGCGCCCGAGCATCGCGCCACGGCATTCGTGGATGAAACGAAAGGCGTGCCCGACATCAAGGCCGCGCTCGATGGTGCGCGCCAGATCCTGATGGAAACGATCGCAGAAAATGCGGCTCTGGTCGGCGAGCTGCGCGATTCGGTGTGGTCGAAAGGACAGATCCGCGCAAAGCTCATTGAAGGCAAGGAACTCGAAGGCGCGAAGTTTCGCGACTATTTCGACCATGCCGAGCCGATCGCGAAAATTCCTTCGCACCGTCTGCTCGCATTGATGCGCGCGCGCAATGAAGGAGTGCTCGCGCTCGAACTCAATCCAACACTGGATCCCGAACAGGGCAATGCCGAAGCCGAGGGGCGCGTCGCTGTGCATGCCGGGATCGCTGCGCGCGGTCGCGCTGCGGACGCGTGGCTGCTCGAAACCTGTCGGCTCACCTGGCGTGTGAAGCTGCATCTTTCGCTGATGCTCGATTTGTTTTCGCGCGCGCGCGAAGCTGCGGAGGAAGAAGCAATTCGCATATTCGGCGACAACCTCAAGGACCTGATGCTGGCCGCGCCGGCCGGCCCGAAGGCTGTCATGGGCCTCGATCCCGGCATCCGCACCGGCGTCAAGGTCGCGGTGGTCGATGCGACCGGCAAGCTGCTGGCGACGACGACGGTGTATCCGCATGAACCGCGCAAGCAGTGGGATCAGTCGATGGCCGAACTCGGCGCGCTGTGCATCCGGCACAACGTGGCTCTGATCGCGATCGGCAACGGCACCGCGTCGCGCGAGACCGACAAGCTCGCCGGCGACGTGATGAAAAAGCTCGCCAACCCGAAGCTCGCGAAGATCGTGGTCAGCGAGGCAGGCGCATCGGTGTATTCGGCGTCGGAACTGGCAGCCAAGGAATTTCCGGAGCTCGATGTCTCGTTGCGCGGCGCAGTGTCGATCGCGCGCCGGCTGCAGGATCCGCTTGCCGAACTCGTGAAGATCGAACCGAAGGCGATTGGTGTCGGCCAGTATCAGCACGATGTGAACCAGTCCAGGCTCGCGCGCGCACTCGACGCGCGCGTCGAAGATTGCGTGAATGCGGTGGGTGTCGACGCGAACACGGCGTCGGCGCCGTTGCTCGCGCGCGTTGCCGGGCTGTCGACTGCGGTCGCCGAAAATATCGTCAAATATCGGGATGAGCACGGCGCGTTTACGACACGTGCGGCCCTCAAGAAAGTGCCGCGCCTGGGCGACAAGGCGTTCGAGCA
>JBBRZD010000290.1:0-3159 GCA_038237055.1 Lysobacterales bacterium
CGCACCGACTCTGTCGCAAGGCGTCCTGCTCCTGCTTGCGCTGCTGCTCGGCGCTGTCGGGTTCGCGCAGTTTGGAAAGGCGACCCGTACGCGGGGCTGAGGTAACGGGTCAGCAGGTCGGCGGCGCACCCGCCCTGCATCGCGCCGCAGCACTTGCCAGCGTGCATACTTGCGCCCTGCGCATTGCGGAGGAAGCGTGCATGTCTCCATCGACCCTGTGCCATTGGGCAGCGCGCGTGCGGATGCTTGTTGAAGCCGCATGCGTGGCTGCATGTTGCATGACCGCCGTCGCGGCGCATGCGTTTCCCATCAATGCCGCTGATGCCGTCTTCAACGATGGCTTCGAACCCTACGCCGGCATCGGACCGACGCAGACCTGCCCGTACACACCCGATGGCAATGGCTTCTTCACCCTGACCAGCCCAGCGTCGAACTATGCCGTACGCCTGCCGCCGGGCTACGACGCGCAGAATCCGCAGCCGCAACGATTGCTCGTCGCGATCCACGGTTGCGGCGACAACGCGATGAATTTCGCGACGTGGGCCGCGTCGCCCTATGCGTTGCGTGCGACACAGAACTACATCGCGATCTCGATTGGCGGCCGTGATGGCGCGTGTTGGAACATCGGCACCGATGACGCGCTGGTGTCAGCTGCGATCACGCATGTGAGCTCGTGTTTTTACGTGCATCAACACAAGATCGTGCTCGCCGGATATTCCTCCGGTGGCGGACTCGCCTATCACCTTGCGATGACGGACGCGCGGCGCTACGCGGGCGTGCTGATCGAGAATTCCAGCCTGAGTAGTGCTGTCGGCGGCGCGGGCAACGTCAACGCGGCGCTCGATGCGGCATGGTGGAAGATCAGTGTCGCGCATTCCGCCCGCATCGGCGACATGTCGTACCCGATCGCGGGGGTACAAACGGATCGCGACAAAATGCTCGCGCACGATTTCCAGCTGCAATACCGCGAGCTCGACGGCACGCACAACGGCACCTCCGACGACTGGTCGCTGTTCCTGATCCCGAAGATGGCGAACTGGGTTTCACCGTAACGGTCGTTGCTCGCGATGATCGCTTCCGCTGTCCGCAATCGTGGAGGCGCGCGCCCTGCGCCACTTCCTGGCCGCTTCTCCGGCGCCGGCGACATTCCGAACCCGCAACCGGCATGACGCATGCACGCCCGCATTGCAACAACCCACTCAACCCGCCAGTTGCCTGAACGAGCGAAGCGACCTGATGAAAGAACGCGCCGCGCCGGGCGGTCTGTTAAGCATCAAGGCGTTACCATGGTCGCTGACCAGCGAACCTGGGACGCTTCGGTGCCGGCGATCCGACTCAGTCAATCAGGCACTCCTCAAAGGAGAATGGTATGAAGATCCTCAAATCGACCCTCGTGGTGGCGGCGCTCATGTGTACCTCCACCTTCGCGTTCGCCCACGACGAGATGAAGCATGACGGCATGATGCACGAAGACATGAAAAGCATGGATGCGAATGGCGACGGCATGATCTCCAAGGACGAATTCATGAAGTTCCACGAGGCCAAGTTCGACAAGATGCCGAAGAACAAGGACGGCATGGTCATGATGAAAGACATGGAAATGATGCATCATGACAAGATGATGGAACACGACGACATGATGAAGAAAGATTCAATGAAGAAAGATTCGATGATGAAGGATGGCGGCGGTCACTGACCACCTGCTGCGCCGTAAAATTCTGGCGCAGCGTCCATGTTCATTGCGGCATCCAGACCGCTGGCAGATCGCCGGCGGTCTTTATTTCGAGAAGTCGGGAACATGCCAGAACTCGGGGGACTTCACCTTTGGCCACGAACGATCGTCTGTACTACCGGCACACCCTGCCGATCCGCGTGATGCATTGGATCAACGTGTTCGCGTTTTTCCTGATGCTGATGAGCGGCCTGCAGATCTTCAACGCGCATCCTGCGTTGAACTGGGGCAAGTCCTCGTACAACGGCAAACCGCCGGTACTGGAGATTTCGAGCAGCCAAGGCAGCGACGGCAAGGCGATCGGCACGACGACGATCTTCGGACACACGTTCACGACGACGGGCGTGCTCGGCGTTTCCGACGAAGACGGGTCGCCGACCGAACGGGGCTTTCCTTCGTGGTCGACGATACCCGGCCCGCAATGGCTTGCGATGGCACGCGCCTGGCATTTTTTCTTTGCCTGGATCTTCGTAGTCAATGGCCTGTTCTACGTCGGTTACAGCATTGCGACGCGACACCTGCGCCGCGATCTGGTGCCGAGCGCGACGGATGCCCGTTCGATCGGACGCTCGCTCAAGGATCACCTGCTGTTCCGTCATCCCAAAGGCGAAGCGGCCAAGCACTACAACGTGCTGCAGAAGCTGACCTATCTGATCGTCATCTTCGTGCTGCTGCCCGGCATCATCCTGATGGGCTGGGCGATGTCGCCGTGGTTGAATTCGCTATGGCCGGGCTGGATCGACATCCTCGGCGGGCGCCAATCGGCGCGCACGCTGCACTTCGTGTTCGCGTTCCTGCTACTCGCCTTCGTTTTTGTGCACGTGTTCGAAGTCGTGATCACGGGCCTGTGGAACAATCTGCGCTCGATGATCACCGGACGCTACGTGCTGCCACCGGATGACCACCATGAATGACTCGTCCTCGCGACGTCGTTTCCTCTTTCGCGCCGTCACGCTCGTCGGCGGCGTGCTACTCGCCGGCTGCGATCGGTTGTCGCGCAGCGCCTGGTTCACGCGCATGCTCGCGGTAGCCGAGTCGATGAACCTCGCCGCGCGTAGCGCGACTGCTACCCGCATTTCAATGGCGCAGGAATTCACCGAAGCGGACATGTCGCCGTCGTTCCGCAGCAATGGCACCGCGAATCCGAGCTCGCCGGACTACCAGCGCCTTGCCGCGGCAGACTTTACTGACTATCGCCTCGAAGTCGGTGGTCAAGTGCAGACGCCGCTGTCGCTGTCGCTGGCCGATTTGCGTGCCCTGCCCGACCGCACCCAGATAACGCGACACGACTGCGTAGAAGGCTGGAGTGCGATCGCGAAGTGGCATGGCGCACGCTTGAGCGCATTGCTCGCACGCGCGCAGCCGCTGCCATCAGCGAAGTATGTCGTGTTCCATTGCGCCGATTCGCTCGATGACGACGGCACGCC
>JBBRZD010000291.1:0-3045 GCA_038237055.1 Lysobacterales bacterium
CTTGTCTATTCCCCATCCCTTCGGACGCCGCCTCGACGCGGCGATCACGCATGACCGACGTCGCCACCCCGCCGCCCGCGCCCACCAGCAACTTCATCCGCCAGATCGTCGTCGCCGACCGCGACAGCGGCAAGCATGAAGGTCGCGTGGCAACCCGCTTCCCCCCCGAGCCGAACGGCTACTTGCACCTGGGCCACGCCAAGTCGATCTGCCTCAACTTCGGCATCGCCGGCGAATTTTCCGGCACCTGCAACCTGCGCTTCGACGACACCAACCCGGCCAAGGAAGACATCGAGTACGTCGATGCGATCCAGGCGGACGTGCGCTGGCTCGGGTTCACCTGGAACGAGCTGCATCACGCCTCGGACTATTTCGAGATCCTCTACCTGTGTGCGGAAAAGCTCATCCGTGACGGCAAGGCCTTCATCTGCGACCTCTCCGCCGAGCAGGTGCGCGAATACCGCGGCAGCCTGACCGAGGCGGGTCGCAACTCGCCGTTCCGCAAACGCAGCGTCGAGGAAAACCTCGACCTGTTCCGGCGCATGCGCACGGGCGAATTCGCCGATGGCGCGCGCACCTTGCGCGCGAAGATCGACATGGGCTCGGGAAACATCAACCTGCGCGATCCGGCGATCTATCGCATCCGCAAGGTTACCCATCAGAACACCGGCGACGCTTGGCCGATCTATCCGATGTACGACTACGCGCATTGCGTATCGGACGCGGTCGAAGGCATCACGCATTCGCTGTGCACGCTCGAATTCGAGGATCACCGGCCGTTGTACGACTGGTGTCTGGATCAGATCGATCTGCCGAACATGGCCGAGATCGCGGAGCCGATGCGCCGCGCGGGACTCACCGGAAAGGCCGGCCGCCCGCAGCAGATCGAATTCGCGCGCGGCAATCTCGATTTCACCGTGATGAGCAAGCGCAAGCTGATCTCACTGGTGCAGGACGGCCTCGTCGACGGCTGGGACGATCCGCGCATGCCGACGCTGGTCGGCGTGCGCCGGCGCGGATTCCCACCGGCAGCGATCCGCACGTTCTGGGAGCGCGCGGGCGTGACCAAGCAGAATTCCACGATCGAGTTCAGCGTGCTCGAAGGCTGCGTGCGCGAAGAACTCGATGCGCGCGCGCCGCGACGCATGGCCGTGCTCGATCCGCTCAAGCTCGTGCTTACCAATGTCGATTCTGCGCACGAAGAAACGATCGAGTTTCCGAATCATCCGAAGAACCCGGATCTAGGCATGCGCAAGGTGCCGTTCGCACGCGAAGTGTGGATCGAGCGCGAAGATTTCTTCGAGGTCCCGCCAAAAGGTTTCCATCGCCTCGTGCCCGGCGGCGAAGTGCGCTTGCGCGGCATCGGTATCGTGCGCTGCACGGATGTTTTGAAGAATGCCGATGGCTCGATCAAGGAGCTGCACGGCACGCTTGACGCGGAATCGCGCGCCGGATTGCCGGGCGCAGATCGCAAGGTCAAGGGCACGATCCACTGGGTCAGCGCGATGCATGCGGTAGCTGCCGAAGTGCGCCTGTATGAGCGCCTGTTCACGGTTGCCAATCCCGACGACAGCGGTGACGGCAAGACCTATGCCGACCACATCAATCACGATTCCAAGCGCATCGTGCTGGCGTGGCTCGAACCCGTGCTGACCGACACTCAGCCGGAAGCAAACGTGCAGTTCGAGCGCCTCGGCTACTTCGTTGCAGACCGCTACAACCACACGGCGGCGAAACCCGTGTTCAACCGCACAACGACCTTGCGCGACTCGTTCCCCACCCCCGCGAAATGATCGAGGGCGCGCCCTCGATCACCGTTTATCGGCAGACGGCTTGGCCGCGCAATCGTACTTCCAAGTCGCTCGCAGCGGATGCGCCTCGGCGTTTGATGTGACCGAATCGAACCCGCGCATGCCGCCTTTCGCCCCTGCAACCGATGACAGCGCCGATGCCGTGCTTGCACGCTGCGCCGAATGGATAGCGACTGATCCCGCGCTCGCGGCCGAGCTGAGCACCATCGATTCAATCAATGAATTCCGCGCTGCGCTGATGACTGTGGTCGCCTCGCGCGCGACGGTTGCCGAAGCGAGTCATCTCGCATCCCTCAGCTTCGATCGCCCCGCGCCGCGGCGTCATCCGATCGTATCGTGGCCCCTAGCTTCGCGACGCGGCTGGCAACCGCTGGCACTCGAATGGGGCATCAGCGGCGCGGAACTCGCATGGGGCTGTGGCGTCGCAAGCGATGACCTGCCCTTTCACGAACTCACCGTCGCAAACCTGCGGCGGCGCCCATTGAATCGATGGTTCTCGGTGCGCACGACACTCACCGCGCAGTTCGTCGCGGGACTCGAGGCAGACATGCTGCCTCTCGGCGGATTCATCCTGCACATGTCGCGCTGCGGCTCGACACTGATTGCGCAAACGCTGAAGTCTTGTCCAGGCACGCGTGTGCTGAGCGAACCCGGTGTTTTCGACACCGCATTGATGGCGGCGCTTGCCGGCGGCGAGACTGGCTGGCTCACTGTTCGCGGCGTTTTGGCGGCACTGCGCCAGCCCGCCTCCACGGATCAACGCGTGGTGATGAAGCTTGATGCATGGCACGCACTCGCAATCACGCAGCTGAGAACGCTATTGCCCGGCGTGCCGTGGTTGTTCGCGTACCGCGATCCGCTTGAAGTTCTGGTCTCGCATGCACGCGAGCCCGGTCGGCATACGGCGCCGGGCATGCTGCCTGAGTCCTGGCTCGGACAAGCGCCGGCCATCGGTGAATCCTCGCCTCCGATCGAGCACGCCGCACGCGTCCTCGGCGCGATTTGTTCTGCGGTGATACCCCATGCGAGCGCGAACAATCTCGTCAACTATCGCGAGTTCATCACACAGCATGGAGATGAACCGTCCGTCGCGTTGAGCGAGCGCATCCCGCGCTGGTTTGGATTCGACCCAGCCGAGGTCGATCGCGCACGCTTCACTGCTGCCCTTCTGCGACACGCGAAAAAATCGGGCGAGATCTATTTCGACGATCGAGTCGGCAAGCGCGAAGCTGCC
>JBBRZD010000292.1:0-3024 GCA_038237055.1 Lysobacterales bacterium
ATCGGCATGCTCGATCTGCGGCCCGAGCGCCTCAACCGGCGCTTCGTCGATATCGTCGACCTCAATTAAAGCATGCGGGTTGCCCATCGATACCGCGCCAATCTCCATATTGCGGCCGACGACGTCGATCGCGTAGTGATCTGATTCCTCGTCGACGAGCAGCGGGATATCGGCGGGCGCGAAGACCGGCTCGCCCATGTCGGCGCGCACGCGGCCATCGTCGAGCAACTGGATCGCGACCGGTCCAGACGGGCTTTCAAGTCGCGTCGCGCCGACGCCGAGCACACCTGCCCGCGCCAGCCAGAGCGCGACGCAGCGCAGGCCGTTGCCGCATTGGCCGGCGTGTGTGCCGTCGGTATTCCAGATGCCATAGGCGAATGCACACGACGCGTCGCGCGCGGGCTCGATGGTCAGCAACTGATCGAAGCCGACCCCGAAATGACGGTCGCCAAGCAAGCGGATCGCATCCGCATCCAGCAAAAGCGGTTGCGCACGGCAATCGATGATCACGAAATCGTTGCCGAGACCGTGCATCTTGGTGAAACGCAGACCCATGCGAGCTGCCGCGATCAGTGCGTGGCTGGCGGCGCGGCGGATACCGGCGCAGGCGCGTCTTTCGGCGTCGGCTTGACGAGGTTGCCCTTGTTGCCGCAGGCGGCCAGTAGCAGCGCGACCACTGCGAACGCAAGGACTTGGCGAAGAACAACGGGGCGGCGAAGAAGGAAATACGGCGACATGGCGAAATCCGGCAAGGACGTCCGCGCAGTATAGCCGCCGTTCACTGTAGCGACCGTTATGCTTGGAAGCATGTCACTGACTCCGTTCCTGATCGGCCTGTTCGCCTTCGCTGGCGTGTGCGCATTGTTCGCCCTTGCACACGGCGTTCACGCGCGCCGCCACTGGCGTACGCGCCGCCGTTTTGCGGCCGGCCATCGGGCGCTTTGGAGCGTGATCTTCCTGCTGCTCGCCTTGCTCGGCGCGTTCGCCGGCACGGCATTGCTTGGCTACCGGCGCCTCGCCGCCGAGGCGCTGGTCGCGCAACTGGAGGCGCATGCGCTCGGCCCGCAAAACTTTGCGCTGGACATCGTGTTACCCGACGGAACGCGCCGGCACGTCGAGCTTGCCGGCGACGACTGGCAACTCGATGCGCGAGTGATCAAGTGGGACACGCGCGCCGTCGTTCTGGGTGCGCCCGCGTTGTATCGCCTCGATCGCATCACCGGGCGCTATCGCGACATAGAGCAGGAACGAGTTGCGCCGAAGAGCGTGGCTGCACTATCGACAGCATCGACATTGGATTTGTGGACGCTGAAGCAGAAATTTCCTCGCTATCTTCCTTGGGTCGACGCCGACTATGGCAGTGCTGCCTATCTGCCACTGGTCGACGGGGGTCGTTACACGGTGACGCTGGCAGCCGCCGGCGGATTGATCGCGCGCGCAGCGGATACTGCGACAGCGCAAAAGCTCGATGGCGCGGCCGGCACGCCGTAATGTACGCAGTGCACGCCTTGCTGCCGCCCCTCAGTCGGGCATGCCCTGCAACGACGGGTGCCCCCGGCCCGCGCAAGGCGAGCGTCGACAATCCAATCCGGTGAAGTCACGCCTTCGACAAAAGGATTTTTTCGTAGCGACGCGCATCATGCCCGTCTTCGTAGTAACGCCGATGCGCGCCAAACAGGCGATAACCACTGGTTTCATAGAGGCGCTGTGCAGCGGCGTTGTCGGAACGCACTTCAAGTCGCAGGCGGCGACTCCCTTGGCGGTGTGCCGATTGTTCGACGGCGTCGAGCAGCATCGCGCCGACGCCGTTACCGCGCTCGCTCGCTGCGACCGCGATCGAGTAGAGGCGTGCAATGTCACTGCCAAGGCGACGGAAGATCACAGCGGCAGCGACAATCTGCCGCTCGCGTACCGCAACCAGGACATCGGCGCTGAGGCTGCCCAGATGGCGGTGCCACTGGCGCTCGCTCATGCGGTCGATCGCGAAGCTCGCCTGCTCGAGCGCAACCAGCGCGTCGAGATCATGGTCGGTTGCGCGGCGCACTTGCGCGTCAGGCAACGCGTTGCGCAAGAAGGGGCGAGGTTGGGTGGGAGCGAGCACGGCGCGCAGCCTAGACCCAGTGAGCTCCCACTGCAATGCGGCGCGACAGTGCGTTCACTTGCGAGCAGGACATTGAGGAACGCGCCGGAACACACTGCACGCGCGCGCATGGCTGTGTCAAACTGCGCGCCGCCAGCCGCCCCTGCGGCGCCGCTCTCGCCATTGCCGTCGTGCCGATGGCCCTGCGCAGCGACCCGAAGCGGCCATTCCCCCGAACCTACATCCAGGCGTTCCGCATGAGCCGGCTGGTCATCGTCGTTGAGAAAGCTTCGGACTGGGGCTCGTACTACCCGTCCGACAACGTCGTCACTGCACAGGACTACCTGAAGGAGCCGATCGGCGCCGACGACGAGCGCACCCAGGTCATCAATCTGTGCCGCAGCTACAAGTATCTCGGTACCGGGTACTACGTTTCCTTGCTGGCCGAGGCGCGCGGGCATCGCGTCATTCCGTCGGTGCGTGCGATCAACGACCTGCGCCGCCGCTCGTTGTACGGTCTCGACATCGAGGACCTCAACGCGAAGCTCGGCAAGTTCCTGCCGGCCGGCGGTCGCGACACTACCGACTTCGGCGTATTGCTCTACTTCGGCGAGACCTCATATCCCGCGCTGGAAGATCTCGCGCGCCAGATATTCGACGCGTTCCCATGTCCGATTCTGCGCATCGAATTCGAGCGCGAACGGGTCTGGCAAATCGCCGCTATCAAACCCGCCGGTCTGCACACGTTGTCCGATCCGCAGGAAGACGCGTTCGCACAATCGCTCGACAAGTTTTCAAAGAAACTCTGGCGCAAACCGCGCGCACGCAAGAAATTCCGTTTCGACCTCGCGATGCTGGCCGATCCTGGCGACCCGATGCCGCCGTCGAACAAGCGCGCGTTGAAGGCGTTCGTCGACGCCGGCGCCGAGCTCGGCATCGAAGTC
>JBBRZD010000293.1:0-3021 GCA_038237055.1 Lysobacterales bacterium
GCGCTCGGGTTGGCGCGCATGCAGCGCTTGCTCCAACGCGTCGAGCACGAAGTCCGTGCGCATCGAGCGGCTGACGCGCCAGCCGACAATGCGTCGGGCGAACACGTCGATGACGAAGGCCACATACAGCCAGCCCTGCCAGGTGGAGACGTAGGTGAAGTCCGATACCCACAGTTGGTTGGGTCGATCGGCACGGAACTGCCGATGGACCTTGTCCGACGGACAAGGCGTGCTCGGATCACTGATCGTCGTGCGCACGACTTTGCCGCGGACCACGCCGTGCAACCCAGCCTGCCGCATCAGGCGTTCCACCGTACAGCGCGCGACGACGATGCCTTCTCGCTTCAGTTGCCGCCAGACTTTGTACGCACCATAGACCTGAAGATTGGCATGCCAGACGCGTTCGATCTCCAGCACGAGCGACGTATCACGCCGTGCTCGCGCCGTGCGTCGCAAGGGATCGTGTTGGCGCGCCGCGTAACGGCGATAACCCGACGGGGCGATCTGCAAAGCCTTGCAGATCGGCTCGACCCCGAACGTGTCGCGATGCGCGTCGATGAAGCCCTTCAGGACTTGAGCCGGCGGTCGAGCTCCGCCTGGGCAAAAAACGCGCTGGCCAGCTTCAGGATCTCGTTCGCGCGGCGCAGTTCCTTGACCTCACGCTCAAGCTCCTTCACACGCTGCGCCTCCGCCGTGGGCACGCCGTTGCGAACACCGCTGTCCACCTCTTGGCGCTGCACCCACGTCAACAGCGTCTGCGGGACGCAGCCGATTTTGGCTGCGATCGACTCCACCGCGGCCCATAGCGACGGATACTCACCGCGCTGCTCCTGCACCATCCGAACCGCACGCTCGCGAACTTCAGGGGAAAACTTCTTCGACTGGTTCATAGCTCCATTCTCTCAAGAGTTGGAGCCTCCACGATTCCCGGGGCGATTCATTCGGCCCGTCAATTGATCAGCGCCGTCCGTCTCCCGCCGATTCCAGTCCCGTCGACGGCCTGTCATACACCGCACGCGCGCTATCCGCTCTCAAATTCGCTAACGCTGTGAGCGGAGCGATACGGCCGGATGCAGATATCCCCTTTTGACTAAAGTAGATATTGAGGTATCGGATGGATCGTGTTGTGTGGTCATCGCTGGGATATCGAACGCCCCGCGCACTACCCCGCTTGTTTGCGCGCAATCTGGTCGACCACCTGTGCGTATTGCCGACGAACTGACCGCGCGTAGCCAACACAATTGACAAGGATTGGCACACGACTTCACTGACATCACCAACCGGCTAACCACCTCACCGAGGGTCGGTGGTCAGCACAATCGACCGGCCGCAATCGGCCAAATCCGGACGGTGGCGACGTCGTTCGCGTCTCCCGATACCGGCCATTCAACAGCGAAAACACGGCTACGCAGCTGCGCGAGGTTTCATGCACGCCTTGCACGCGGACGGGGCGCCTAGGCCTATTGTCTGAACTGAAAAGGAGCCAACGTCAATTGTGCTCGACTATGAATAGCTCAGAACGTTGATTTCGCGCCATCACGGTCAAAATTGCCATAGAAGATTCGATCGTTTTGGAATCGCACAACGGCATAGTCGTAATCCGTGCCGCTATATTGTTGCTCAAGCGCCTGCAGCGGACGTCCGCCGATCAGGTTGATCCCTTGGCCGTAACTGTTCTGGCTCGAATAGATGCCGTATAGCGAGCCGTTGTAAGGCAACGTGTCGTAAAACGCTTGAATCGCGGATAGACGCGGCGATCCCGCTTGCGCTAAGGTCAGCTGGCTGTAGGACAAGTACACGGCGCCATCCGACGCGGCGATAGCGCGCGCGGCCGTTGCCGAACCCGACGCCGGACTCGTGATACCGGAAGAGCCAGGTGCGCAAGTGTCCGCATCCATTTCGGCAAAGGCAATGCCGGATTGCGTGACATTGCTCTTGTCGGTATAGGTGCCCGCAAGGAATACATGATGCGCATCACGCAAGAGCACAGCTGTCGGAAAGAAACTCGAGTTCGCGACCGCGCCAAGATTAGCAACACCCGTGCTACCGCAGCTGTTGTCGGCGGCGCCGGCGCTGGTTAGGCGCAGCACTATTTCGGAATCGTAGGTTGCGCTCTGCGCGCTGCCCCCGAGATAGATGCGTCCGGCGCTATCAATGGCAAGCGCACCTGCACGATCCCTGCTGTTCAGCACATAGCCGACCGAGCGCTTAAAAAAACTGCCTCCGTTGAAAGTCAGATCGGATTGCCCCGCGCTCGTCAGGCGATATGCGAGCAAGTCCGAGCTGATAATAAAATCGCCATTCAAGGTCGCGTAAACGCCGGCGACGACTGGCCTGTTACTGCCGTCGACGGCGATGTCCGAAAAGCGCGTGGAGAAGCCGTTCGGTGGGCAGGTGACATAGACGCCGTTGGTGCCGAAGCTATTATCGATCACGCCGTTCGCGGTAAAACGCGCGACGTAACTGCACTGATCGGTTGCTGTATCGCCGGTGACGAGAATCCGGCCCTGTGCGTCAAGCGCTGCGGCATTCACATAGGGTTCGGCAGAACTGTAGACGCCGGAGGCGAGTGGGAATGTCGTTGCCCCGCTAGTGCCGAAACTGACGTCGTGGCTGCCGTCCGGCAGCAGACGCGTTAGCCCGATCACATCGCTGCTCGCGCCGCTGATCGAGCGGCCGACCAACACAATGTTGCCGTTGCTTTGCACCAGTACTGCCTGCGTGTAGTCGGCGTTGTTGCCACCGTTACCGAGATCGAACGCGTAGGTCGAGTAACCGAACGGCGAATTAAAGGCCGTGTCCAGGTCGCCGTTGGCCGCGTCTGCGGTGGCGATAAACAGGGATGCTACACAAAGTAGCGGGGCCAAGAGGCGCGATGCTCGCATGCGACATCCTTCCAATCGTGTGGGCCTTGTCGGAGCGTCTGACGCCAACGAGACGTTGTCCCTGGCGCAGTCTAGTCGATCCATGTTAGCCGCTCCTAGTGGGGGATGAGCGGCGGGGCGTCGAGCAGGGACGCAA
>JBBRZD010000294.1:0-2913 GCA_038237055.1 Lysobacterales bacterium
CCACGACTATGCGATATGGCGCGCAAGTGCGACGCCGGGAATGTCGATTTTCTCGGTACGCCCAAGTTCAAATCCGGGAGTGCCGTTCAATGTCAATTTCGGGCAGGACGGCGATTCTCCGGTTGAGAACAGCCGCTCGCATTGACAACGGTTGATTGCAGCGGGATGCGCCTTGCGCGCATCCCGTGGTTGGCATCCACGAATCAAGTCTTAGCGCTATGCAGCGATGAGCTCCGGCACTGGATTTCTCCCGCTCTTGTCGTACGTTGGGTTCGATCATCGGCGCAACCGCACATCGTGATCGCCGTGTCCGTAGCGTCGCAGCTGATGCATGCCGATGGGCTCTGCCACTAACTGCTGGGTCGTCAAAAGCGGCAGGGAGGCCGATTCGGTTGAATACTGCATAAGCGCAAATCCGCCCTGCATGATCCAGGTGGAATGCGAGCAGACAGCTGCAGGCACTAAGCGGTTCTGACGATCGTCCAAGCGGCGTCAATGGCGTCTGCGCGCGAGAGCTGGCTTGCGGCGATTCGATTTCAGAATGCGGCACCCGCTTCACGCACCAGGCATTGTGCGCGGTGCGTCAGCGCAGTGCGCGCGATGTCATGCGGCGTTGTGTTCTTCACGCTCAGGCCGGGCATGAAATTCAGACCGATAGCCGTGTAGCAATGCTGCACGAAAGCCGAGCAGTAGAGCGAGCCTTCGCGCGCGAGAAGATTTTCCCGTTCGCGCAAGGTCGGGCGCGCGAGCGAAAACAGAGTGCCGACGATCTCGCGCAGCGAGTAGCGCGTGGAATTGGCCAGCAAATCGAGAGCGACGCGCAGCACTTCTCGCGTCTGCGTCGGGTCGAGACCAAAGTCGAGCACGGCGAGATTGGGCCATGCGCTCTCGTCGAAATACTTGGCGAGCCGGTTTTCCTGCGCGCCAAGGCGGATCTGCTTGTGGCGCAAATCGAGATCCGACTCGAGCACCCACCAGTGGTCGTCGCTGCGTGCCTCGCCGATCAGAAACGCGTGCGACCAGGCGCTGCCTGCCGCGTCCGTCGTGATCGATCGCTGTGCCTTGCGAATCGTGCGGTCGATCAGGTGGTTGCCACCCGCAAGACCAATGCGTGCTGGTGCTGCATGCGCGGCAAGAAATGCGGCGTTGGAAATCGAGCGATCAGCGAGCGTGCGCGACATGGGGCATGTGGGTGGATGGTGCCGCATTCTGCCTGCGCGGCTCGCAACTGTCGAAGCGAGGCCCGATTGTGCGGGAAGCTCTAGAATAGGGGTCTGGTCGCTCACGTAGAACGAAGATCAATGCCCACGCCCCCCGCCTGCCCGCAATGCACGCTCGAAAACACCTATCCGTATGGCGACAACTACATCTGCCCCGATTGCGGCCACGAGTGGCCGATTGCGGCTGAAACAAAATCCGAATCCGGTATCGCAGTGCGCGACAGCAACGGCAATTTGCTTGCTGCCGGCGATACCGTCGTCGTCATCAAGGACCTCAAGGTGAAGGGCTCATCGATCCCGCTCAAGCAGGGCAGCGTGATCAGGAATATCCGTCTGGTCGACGGTGACGTCGAGTACATCGAGGGGAATTCGGACAAGATCAAGGGCCTCGTGCTGAAGACCTGCTTCCTGCGCAAGGCTTAGCCTCAGGCGATGACTTCACGCGCTTTGCAGGTCCTGCAGTCGGTTTTCGGCTATCCGGCGTTCCGTGGCGAGCAGCAAGCGATCATCGAACACGTGATCGGCGGCGGCGATGCGCTGGTGCTGATGCCAACCGGTGGCGGCAAGTCGCTTTGCTACCAGATTCCAGCGTTGTTGCGCGACGGCTGCGCGATCGTGGTATCGCCGCTGATCGCGTTGATGCAGGACCAGGTCGATGCCTTGCGTCAGCTCGGCGTCGAGGCGACCTTCCTCAACTCCAGTCTTGATGCGCAGGCGCAGCGTGATGTCGAACGGCGTTTCGCGGCAGGTGAGTTAAAGCTGCTCTACGTCGCGCCGGAGCGGCTGCTGACCGAGCGGTGCCTCGCTCTGATCGCAAGCACGAAGGTCGCACTGTTCGCGATCGACGAGGCGCATTGCGTGTCGCAGTGGGGGCATGATTTCCGACCGGAATATCGTGCGTTGACGGTGCTGCACGAACGTTTTCCGGCGATCCCGCGCATCGCGCTGACCGCAACAGCGGATGCCCCAACGCGACGCGAGATCGTCGAACGTCTCGCGCTTGAATCGGCGCGGCAGTTTGTCGCGAGTTTCGACCGCCCGAATATCTGCTATCGCGTCGCCGAGAAGGATGACGCGCGACGCCAGCTCAAGGATTTTCTGGTCGCGCATCGCGGAGCCTCGGGCATCGTCTACTGCCTGTCGCGACGCAAGGTTGAGGATACTGCTGACTGGCTGGTGGAGCAGGGCGTCGCCGCGCTGCCGTATCACGCCGGCATGGATGCGGGCTTGCGCGCAAGGAACCAGCAACGTTTCCTGCGCGAAGATGGCCTTGTTATGGTCGCGACAATCGCGTTCGGCATGGGCATCGACAAGCCCGACGTGCGCTTCGTGGCGCATCTGGATCTGCCAAAGAGCATGGAAGGCTACTACCAGGAAACCGGTCGCGCCGGCCGCGATGGCCTGCCCGCCGATGCATGGCTGTGCTACGGACTCGGCGATGTGGTGACGCTTGCGCAGTTCATTGCGCAGTCGGAATCCGGCGAAGAGCGCAAGCGCGTGGAACGACGCAAGCTCGACGAACTACTCGGCTACGCGGAAACGACTGCGTGCCGGCGCCAGCGGTTGCTCGCGTATTTCGGCGAAACGCTGGCCGAAGCGTGCGGCAACTGCGACAACTGCATCGATCCGCCGGAAACATGGGACGCGAGCACTGTTGCGCAGAAGGCGTTGTCCTGCGCGTATCGAACCGGAC
>JBBRZD010000295.1:0-2841 GCA_038237055.1 Lysobacterales bacterium
GCAAGCAGGCGACGCAGTTTCGCGACCGCAGGCGGCTCGTCCTCGACGATGGCAACGCGGATCTCAGCCATCAATCGACAGCGGCAGGTCGATTTCGACGCGCGTACCGCCGCCCGAGCGTGATACAAGCAGGAAATGATGGTCGCCCGGGTAAAGGAGATCGAGTCGTCGCCGCACATTGTCGAGCCCAACGCCAGCGGTGGAATCAGGAGCAAGTCCCGCCCCATCGTCCTCGATCACGCAGATCAAGCGCTCGCCGCGTGCGTGAATCGAAACATCCACACGACCGCGGCCGGATTTCAGCCCATGTTCGAATGCGTTTTCAGCCAGAGGTTGCAGCAGCAGGCGCGGAATGCGTGCGTTGCGCGCTGCGGCATCCATCTCGATATGCGTCTCCAGCTTGTCGCGGAAACGCTCTCGCATCAATTCGAAATATCGCTCCAGCCAGATCATGTCATCGGCCACGCGAACCTGCGAGCTGCCCGACTCGCTGAGTGCGACGCGTAAAAGTACGGCGAAGGCAGCAATCATCCGATCTGCTGCTTCCACATCTTCGTGCATGCGATTGGATATCGCGTTGAGCGTATTGAACATGAAATGCGGTTCGATCTGCGCGGTCAGCTGAGCCAGACGCGCTTCGCTCAAGTCGCGTTCGAGTCGAACCACCGTGAGTTCACGCTCGCGTCGCACGCGTACCGCGCGCCACGCTACACAGAAACCAGCGATCAATGCGTAGCTGATCAAATCTTTCTGCAATTCATAAGTGAACCCGAGCCAGGGGTCGCGGAAGTCGTACGTCGTTCCGTTCGCGCTGTAGACGAGTTTTCGTATGCCGACCATGCCTGCGGTGTGTATCGCGGAGAACACGATCGCCGCGGGCACATGGATCGGCACGCGCCGCAACCAATCCGCACCGGATAGCGGAAAGCGTCGCTCGAATCGAAACACAGCAACAGCCAGAAAGGCCATCATGGTTACGCTGCTCAGCTCCCAGCTCAGCGGCTCCCACGTCGCGATTGTGCTTCCGCTGTTGCGCAGGCCGATGATCGCATTGATGCCAAGCCAGAGACCAAGCGCTATCCAGGCGCCGGCATACGCCAACCAGGGCAGGATCTTGTGTCGCATCATGCTGGAAGCCGCCATGGTCCGATCAGTCCGCTACATCCGGCTCGAAGAACGACCAGCGAATCTCGGGGAACTTCGCCTTCATGTCTTTCTCGACCGCATTGATCGAATCGACGACACCCTTGGTCGACATGTCGCGACTCATCTCGGCCTTGATCGCGACCATCACGTCGGCGCCGAGCTGGAGTGTGATCAGGTTGAACACCCGTGCGATCTCGCTGCGTGCGTTCAGGAATTGCAGGATTTCAGCTTTCAGTTCGGGATCGACGCTTTGACCGATAAGCAGCGCCTTGACCTCGATCGCAATGAATACTGCGATCACGATCAGCAACACACCAATTGCGAGCGTGCCGATCGCATCGAACAGCGGGTTGCCGGTGAGCATGGTCAGCAGCACGGCGAGCAACGCGAACGCGAGACCAAACAAGGCAGCGAGGTCCTCGCCGAAGATCACAATCAATTCACTCTGGCGACTCTCGCGGAACCACTCCCACAGACTGCGCTTGCCGCGCGCCTTGTTGACCTCGGTGAGACAACCCCACATCGACACGCTCTCGGCAACGATGCCGAACGCAAGCACGCCGATCGCGAGCCACGGCGATTTCAGGGGCTCGGGCGCGCTCAGCTTGTGGATGCCTTCGTAGATCGAGAAGGCACCACCCACGGAAAACAGCAGCAATGCGACGAGGAACGACCAGAAATAGATGGCTTTGCCCTGCCCGAGCGGATGATCCGGTGTCGGTGGCGCTTTCGCGTTCTTCAGGCCGAGCAGGAGCAGCAATTGGTTGCCGCAATCGGCCAGCGAATGTACCGCTTCGGCCGTCATGGCGCCGGAGCCCGTGACGACTGCCGCGAACGCCTTGGTCACGAAGATCGCGAAGTTCGCGCCGAGCGCGAAGAAGATGGTTCTGAGGGAGTCGGCCTTACCTGACATGAATCGTTCCGTTGCTGATAGGTTGAAGGCGTTGTCTACGGCGCAGTGGGTAGCGTCGCGGCGAGTTTCTTCGGTGCCGTATTGCGCCACGCCGTCGTGAGCGCGTCACTGACAATCGGACCTTTTGCAGAGGTTAAAAGAACGTGCGTCCAGCCCTTGCGGCCCCAGCCGCCATCGACCGGCACGAATACGGTCGCCTCGATGCGCATGAACATTTCCTGCTGTTCGAGCGTGAACTTCACGCCGCACCGCGGCGCACTGCCAGAACCGAGGGTCGCAAATATTTTGCCGTGCACGCGGAAGTCCGGCGTGCCCATATGCGTGCGTTCGATGGCGTCGGGCAAACCAAGAGCGAGGCGGCGGAATTCGTCGGTCGTCACTATCGTCTCTTCGGCGCTGGCGCGGCAAATTCTAGCTCGGGCCCGCATGCATCGGGGCGACACAGCTAGCCGGCAAGCGCGGTGCGGGTCTTCTTCGGCAGGTTCTCGCGCACGAGTTCGTACGAACGACGCACATGGGCAGCCAGCTCGGCATGGGTGAAACGCTCGGGCTCAGTCACACTGATCCAGAAAGCACGAGCCATGTACGGCGCTGGAGCCATGCCGGGCTGCTCCGTCATTTCCAGGAAACGCTCGGTATCTACCCGGAACGAGAGACGACCGCGCTCCGGACCGAGCATGCACACCACGGCGAACATCTTGTTCGCGACGCTGTGCACCAGGTCGACTTCCCATTTGATCGATCGACTGACACCCGGCCAGCCGGCGCATAGCGCGTCGAAC
>JBBRZD010000296.1:0-2804 GCA_038237055.1 Lysobacterales bacterium
GGAGATCTGGTTCTGGCGCGCTGCCAGCGGAATTGCGCCCCAGATATCGCGATCGGTTTCGCGTTTGTAGGCGAGATCATGTTGCCAAGCCAAGTCGCAGATGATCCAGGCCAACGCAAAGCCGATAAGAAGCACACGGCGCAATGTCGTGGCGGGCAAGCGCAGAATCGACCAACCGAAAACTCCAACCAGCAACAATACCAACGCCAATACCAGCGGCAAACGCGGCGCGTGCGGCGAGCTGTCGCCGGTTTCGGTCGGACCTACTGCGCTCACCGATATGAACTGCCACGGCCGACTTTCGCGCCATGAACTGATCAGGGTCGCCAGATCTCCGCGCCAGGATGGTGACTCCAACCTCGCCTTGTTCAGCACGAAAGGGCGAAATCCCGCCGCAGGCGGCACCAGCTGCGCAGTGGCGAATTGGGCAAAACCCAGCTCGGTGATGGTGCCTTTCCACGTTGCGATGCGCGAAAGGTCGAATGTCGATCCGTGCTCATCCGGCCACGGCAAGGAAATCGATTGCACGTCGTCAGGAGTTTCGGCCGTGCGGAACACCAGCGAAAGTTCGAGCGTGCGTGGAAAATTGTCGAAGTAGTAGCGCAGGATCGGAAAATCGCTGGCTGCCAGGTTCGCGAGCGAAGTCGACTGCAACGCCGTGAAATCCTTCGCCACCGTCTCGATCTTGAGCTGCTGCAACTCAGGGTTGGCTGTACCGAACACCGCATGAAAGCGGCTGCCGGGCAGGGAGATTTCCGTCGCCGCCATTAACGGCGTACGTATATCGATGCGCGCCGCCCACAGCAACAGGATCGACCAGCTCACCAGCAGTGCGACCACGAACGCGGCCACGACGAGAGGTGCGCGCTTCATGCGGCGAGTTCGTCCAGATGCGCCAATTCCTCCGGCGAGAATCCCGCGCGCAGGCGCGCGTCGACATTGAACGGCCCGCGCAGGCTGCCATGCATGTGGGATTGAAGCAGGCGATGGAATGTCGTCTGCGCGTCGACGCCCTCGCGGTCGCAGCACCAGGCGAACCAACGCGAGCCTGCGGCGACGTGTGCGACCTCCTCAAACAGTATGATTTCGAGGATCGCGACCGTCGCGTGGTCGCCGACGCGACGCAAGCGCTCGATCATCCACGGCGTCACATCGAGCCCGCGGGCCTCGAGCACGCGCGGCACCATGGCCATGCGCTCAAGGCAGGAATCGGCCGTGCGCATCGCCATGTCCCAAAGACCGTCGTGCGCATCGAAATCGCCATATGCGAACCCGAGTTCGGCCAGACGCGCGTTGAGCAAGCTGAAATGGCGCGCCTCGTCGGCAGCGACCTGCGCCCAATCGCGGTAATACTCGCTCGGCATACCGCGGAATCGGTAGACCGCGTCCCAAGCCAGGTTGATGGCATTGAATTCGATGTGCGCCACCGCATGAACCAGGGCTGCCCTCCCCTCATGCGAACCCAAACCGCGTTGCGCCAACTGGCGCGGCGCAACCAAGTGGGGCCGTTCGGGCCCGCCCGGCACACCGATGGGATTCTGGCGCGCGGACTCGTCCTGCTTCAATTCGCCCGCGGCTATCGCGAGCGCAGTCGCGTGAGTCAGCGCAAGCTTCTGCACGGGATCGCTGCAAGCGAGGCATTCCTCTGCCGCTTCGAACAGATTTTCCGTGGCGACATGGATCATGTCGTATGCAACTCCCTGCGGCGTATGCCGCCATTATCCACAACCGGGCAGCGAAGGGGGCGATACGAGCACCGAGCCGGTGTCAGTAAATCGTTGCGAAAATCCGCTGAAAGACTTCCCTGAGCGTGATTACACCGCCTGCCGGCGCTGCAATTTCGCATCGTCGGAGCGTGCAAATTCGAGATCGGCCAGATACGTCGGCTCGACGCCGGTCACGTATTCGCCCGAGAAACACGACGTGTCGAAGTGCTGCAGGTTTTCGTTGCCGTCCTGCACCGCCCAAATCAGGTCTTCGAGATCCTGGTAGATGAGCTTGTCGGCGCCGAGAATCTTCTCGATCTCGGCAGTCGTACGACCGTGCGCGATGAGCTCGGCCGTGACCGGCATGTCGATGCCATAGATGTTCGGGTAGCGAACCGGCGGCGCAGCGGACGCGAAATACACTTTTTTGGCGCCGGCATCGCGTGCCATCTGGATGATCTGCTTGGAGGTCGTGCCGCGCACGATCGAGTCGTCGACCAGCAGCACATTCTTGTTGCGAAATTCAAGCTGGATCGGATTGAGTTTGCGGCGCACAGATTTTACGCGCTCGCTCTGTCCCGGCATGATGAAGGTGCGACCGATATAGCGGTTCTTGACGAAGCCCTCGCGCACCGGCACGCCCAGTGCGTACGCAAGCGGGCCTGCAGCCGTGCGCGACGTATCCGGAATGGGGATCACCGCATCAATATCGTGGCCCGGCATTTCGCGCAGCACCTTTTCACCGAGTTTTTCGCCCATGCGCAGGCGCGCCTTGTAAATCGATACATCCTCCATCATCGAGTCCGGACGCGCGAGATACACATATTCGAAAATACATGGCGCATGCTTGGCAGGTTCCGCGCACTGGCGCGTGAACAGCTTGCCATCGAGCGTCATCAGCACGGCTTCGCCGGGCGCGACGTCGCGCAGAAGCTTGAACCCGAGGATGTCGAGCGCGACCGATTCGGATGCAACCGCATACTCCTTTCCGGTCGCCGTTTCGCGCTCGCCCAGGACGAGTGGCCTGATGCCATGCGGGTCGCGGAACGCGAGCACGCCATAGTCGAGCAGCATCGAGACGACCGCATAACCGCCAAC
>JBBRZD010000297.1:0-2795 GCA_038237055.1 Lysobacterales bacterium
CATCGGTTTCGCTGCAATCGGAAGCGGTCTTTGCGTGTTATTGCTGGCCGGCTATGCAGCGAGCATGGCTCGCCGCGTGAGGAATCAGCGCCGTTGGCCACTCAGCGGTGCGCGCGTGTTGCGCGACACGCCCGTAAAGCGTGACGAGGCCGCCATCCGCATCGGCCGTTTGCTGGATATCGTCGCGTTTGTCTTGATTCTGGTCGGCGTTGCCGCCGCTGCGCTGAGTTGGCGCTTGTTCGCGGTGGTGCCGTAGATCGTCTGCCCACCTACACGGGTGGAAAATCATAGAAGAGCAACTGCGTTTCCGAGGTCGTCGATGAGTACTCCAGGGTCTTCCAGACCGATCGAGAGGCGCACGAAGTTGAGCGGCACGCCGGTCGCGGGCTGCAACGGCGCATCCTTCGGGAACACCGCGCACACCGGAAACAGAAGCGACTCGTAGCCGCCCCACGAAACCGTCATCAGGAACCGTGTGAGCGCGTCGCAAAAACGCTCGACGGCAGCGATATTCGTTGCATCGAGTTCAATCGTGATCAGACCGCTCGCGCCATGCAGTTGGCGTTTGGTCAAGCCGAACTGCCGGTTGTCGCTGGCCTGCGGTGAATATACGCGACGCACTCGTGGATGCGCCTGCAGAAAAGTCAGTACCTTGATGGTGGTTGCAGCGATGCGCTCCATGCGGATAGGCAGCGTTCGCAAGCCGCGGATCATCAACCAGGCGTCGTTCGGCGCAAGGATCGCGCCGAGCGTCATGTAAGGTCCACGGAATATCTCGCGGATCAGGGCGCGGCTTCCGCACAGGGCGCCAGCAACGACATCGCTATGGCCGTTCAGGTATTTCGTCGCCGAATGCGCCACCAGGTCGATGCCGAGCGCGATCGGCGACTGATTCAGCGGCGTCGCATAACTGTTGTCGCACAACGTGCGAAGGCCGCGCGATTTCGCCAGGGCGGCGACCGCAGCGAGATCCTGCTGCTCGAAGGTCATCGAGTTCGGGCTTTCCAGCACGATCAGGCGCGTCTGAGCCGTCAGCGCAGAATCGAAGTTTCCGACGTCGGCGCCGTCAACGAACGTGGTCGTCACGCCAAAGCGACCGAGCAAATCGCACAGTACTGCGCGCGTCCAGCTATACGGTTTCGCCACGCAGACGACGTGATCGCCGGCTGACACGCTCGCAATCGCAGCGGCCGACATCGCCGCCGCGCCGCTGCCGAACATGAGGCAGTCTTCGGCGCCTTCGAGCGCGGCCACTTTCTTGCGCAAGATCTCCACCGTGGGATTGTTGCCACGCGTGTAGACGTGATGGCCGAGCTCATCGCGGAAACCCTCGCGCATCGCAGCCACGGTCGGGAATGCGAAGATCGACGATTGAATGATTGGCGGTGCGACCGCGCCGAAATAACGTTCGCGGTCTTCGCCCAAGTGGTTGAGGATGTAGCTGAGGTCCATGAGAAGCTAGTGAGACGCCATGAGTCCGACCGCAAAAAAAGGAGATGCGGCGGCCAGAATTGCCCAAAACATACCCAACGCGTATTCCATTTTTCGCGCGATACCTGCGCTAGTCGTGAACAAATAATAGAACGAGACAAAGAAAGCGGACATAGGGAGTATCTCCCACGCCAAGAAAAGACGAGAACGCGCATGGAACACAAAAAATAGGAGCGCTCCCGCCGCAATCAGCGGAGCGAGCCATATGTAGAGCCTTATGCGAGCTTCGCCGATGAACATCGTCATCTAATATTTGCGATGAATTCTCGTGTCGCGGCTGCCAATTGTGGATCTTCCAGCGCCATCGCCAGAGTTGCCTTGACCAGACCAAGCTTGTTGCCGCAATCAAAGCGCGTGCCCTCGAAACGGTAGGCCAGCACGGATTGCTCGGCCAACAGCATCTCGATCGCGTCGGTCAGCTGGATCTCGCCACCTGCACCAGGCCTGGTTTTTTCCAGCAGCTCGAATATGCGGCCGGGCAGCACATAGCGGCCGACGATCGCGAGATTTGATGGCGCGACCTCAGGCTTTGGCTTCTCGACGACGAGTTTGATTTTTGCAGCACGTTCGGACACGGGGGTCGCGTCGACAATGCCGTATTTGTGCGTTTCGTCGTGTGGCACTTCCTCGACGGCGATCACGCCGACGCTTTCACTCGCGGCAAGCTCCGCCATCTGACGCAAGGCACCCGGGCGGCCGGATGCGGTCGAGCCGTTCCAGATCAAGTCGTCCGCCAGCACCACGCCAAACGGCTCGTCGCCGATGACAGGCCTGGCGCACAGCACGGCATGACCCAAGCCCAGCGCTTCGGGCTGGGTCACGAACACGCAGCGGACATTCTTCGGCAACGTGCCTTGCACCATCGCAAGCAGATCGTGCTTGCCTGCTTGCGCGAGCTTGGATTCGAGTTCGTACGCTTTGTCGAAATAGTCGGCGATAGCGTGCTTGTAGCGATTGGTGACGAAGATCAGCGTATCCGCCCCGGCGTCGACGGCTTCGTCGACTGCGTACTGGATCAGCGGACGGTCGAGCACTGGCAGCATTTCCTTGGCGACGACCTTCGTCGCCGGCAGGAAGCGCGTGCCGAGGCCGGCCACCGGAAAAACAACTTTGCGCAAACGCTTGCTCATTCGATGGCCTCGGGTCTTTCGAAAACGGCTGTGGGGTAGATACTCATCGTGGGCCGAACGCAACGACGACGCCCGCTGGCTGGTTCGCACTTGCGGCGAACTCCGGCAGCAGGTGATCGAGAATGCGTCGCAGCACGTCTTCGTCGAAGTCGCGCACGGCGGCCTCGGCCTGAC
>JBBRZD010000298.1:0-2758 GCA_038237055.1 Lysobacterales bacterium
ACGAGATCGAGATGCCAGTGCTGCTGGCCGGTGCGGGCGATCAGGCGCAGCGCCTTAGCGCACGCGTCGCTGCATTCGTGAATCTGCATCGTGCCGATGCACGCGGTATCCACATGTCGCGGCTGTATCTGCTGCTCGACCAGCACCTTTCGACCGAGCCGTTGACGCCTGCGGTTCTGCGCCGCGTGCTGCGCGATTTTCTTGATTCGCACGCCGAGCTGTCCGACCAGGCGCGCGTGAGCGTGCGCTTCGATCACCTGATGCGCCGCGCTGCGCTCGCGAGCGAACACAGCGGTTGGCGCTCCTATCCGGTCGAGGTCGGCGCACGTTTGCACGGTGCGCATTGCGAAGTCGAGCTGGCCGTCGAAGTGCAATATTCGAGCACCTGTCCGGCATCGGCCGCGCTGGCGCGCCAGCTGATCCAGGAACGCTTCGCCGCTGATTTCGCCCAAGGTGCTCCGTTGCAGCACGGAGCCGTGTTCACCTGGCTTGGCGGCACGCAAGGCAACGTCGCCACGCCGCACAGTCAGCGCAGCATGGCCAAGGTGCGCGTGAAACTGGCGCACGGGTTCGATTTCCCGATCACCGACATCATCGACCTGATCGAACAAGCGTTGCAGACGCCGGTGCAGACCGCAGTGAAACGCGAAGACGAACAGGCGTTCGCGCTCGCGAACGGACAGAACCTGATGTTCTGCGAGGACGCCGCACGGCGTATCCAGCGCGCACTCGATGCGGACGAGCGCATCGCCGATTTCCATGTGCGTGCCGCGCACTACGAGAGCCTGCATCCGCATGATGCGGTCGCGGTGGTGACGCGAAACGGCGAGGGCTATCGGACGCTCGACGCGCCGGATTCCTTGCGGTGATCTCGGGCGCGGTGATTCGTGACACGACACCGGAAGATTTTCCAGCGATCCTCGAACTCAATGCCGGATCGGTGCAGTTCCTGAGTCCGTTGACGCCAGAGCGTCTCGTGCGTCTGCATCGGATGGCTACGTATCACAAGGTCGTCGACGTCGATGGTTCCGTTGCCGCGTTCCTGCTCGCATTTCGCGAAGGAATCGACTACGACAGCCCGAACTACGCGTGGTTCGTCGAACGCTATTCACAATACCTCTATATCGATCGCATCGTCGTAGCACCGGCGTCGCGCGGACGCGGTTTTGCGGCGTTGCTCTACGCAGATATCGCTGCGTTTGCCTTGCATACGGGCGCCCCGTTGCTGACCTGCGAATTCGATCTCGCTCCGCCGAATCCAGTATCGATGCGCTTCCATGCGCGCATGGGATTCCGCGAAGTCGGAACGCAGTGGTTGCATGGTGAAACGAAGCAGGTTTCGATGCAGGCGCGAGCGTTCGATCAATAGCTCCATGGATTTGGCTGGACCAATAACAACGGATCCAGACGTACATCGAACCAGTTCATGCCCCAATGCAGATGCGGCCCGGTCGCACGTCCGGTCATGCCGACGGCGCCGATGACCTGGCCTTGTTGAATGTGGTCGCCGACCTTCACGTCGATGCGCGACATGTGCAGGAAGTTCGAGCTGACGCCGTGGCCGTGGTCGAGCAATACCGTGCCGCCTGTGAGATACAGATCGGCGTCGGCGAAGGTAACGATGCCGCTCGCGGGTGCCTTGACGGGGGTGCCTTGTGGGACTGCGATATCCATGCCCGGATGCGGTGACTTCGGAATGCCGTTGTAGACGCGCTGGCTGCCGAAGCGTCCGCTGATGCGACCAGTGACGGGCCAGGCGAAGGTTTCCAGGAAATCCTCGCGCGCATCGTCGCGCAAGCGCGCAGCAACTACACGCGCCTGTTCGCGTTTGATGCGTGCGGCGATATCGGGGGGCGGCTCTACCGTCTTCGGCGGCACGCCATCGACGTGCTCGATCGGCCAGTCGCGCGAAGTCACTTCGATGGTGATGTGCTCAAATTTGCCGTTACGCTCGCGCACTTCGACGTTCACTGGCCCGCTCTCGTCACGCCCGATACCGAAGACGACTTCGCCCCGCGATGTGACCAACAGATCGCGATTGGCGTAACGCACCTTGCTGCCCGGGCTGACCTTGCCGATGACGAGCGCGCCTTGCGAGACATGCTCCGGGAATCCGTGATTGATGTCGCCATCTGCAAGCGCTGGCGAGGCGATGAAAACGCCGGCGAACAACAGTACCGCCACGAAAAAATCGCTATTTTTGCGAAGGAAGGAAGGGTCTTTCAACGACGGCTGTCGGTCATCCATATTCGGTTTGGTGAAACGAAATTTGGTGAAACGAAAAATGGATTCCCGCTTTCGCGGGAATGACGAAGTAGGGATATGGAGCGAGCGCGTACCTCGCATCATCGCGCAAATTTCAATCGCGCGCCGCGCGTCGAGTCGTCGAGTCGTCGAGTTTGCTGTCATGCCGGGCGAGCTGCCCCTTCACGAACGGGGTCGCGATGCTCGAGCGGAATGTGGAGTCTTTGAACAGCGTCCAAGATTACGGCGACGCAGGCGCGCGATTCGTATTCGATGTCGGCCTTGTGGGTCAGCCTTGGCTCGCGGAAGTGGACCTGCTCGTCGATCATGCCGGGCAGCAGCCAGCGTCCCTGCGCGTCGAATACGCGCTCGTCTGCCTGGACGTTCAGCCGCATCTCGATGTGCTAGATGCGACCCTTGCGCACAAGCAGGCCGAGGTGGAAGCGGCGACCTTCATTGGGTGGGTTCAGCGTTCGTAAACATCTAGTCGGTCATGGCGGCGGGTCTTTCCCGG
>JBBRZD010000299.1:0-2726 GCA_038237055.1 Lysobacterales bacterium
AACGCGCAGGACAGCGCGACGCCGGCGATCGTCACGCCCGCCGAGGCAACGCGACCGATCCGGTTGCGGAACAGACCTGCGACGATCGCGCCAAACAGCGGCGCGAGCACGATGAGCAGGAGAAGGGATTGCGAGAGCTGCATCGTTTAACCCTTCAAGCTGTCGATTTCGGTGACATTGATCGTGGCCCGATTGCGGAACAGCACGACCAGGATCGCCAGACCTATCGCGGACTCGGCCGCGGCAACGGTAAGGATGAAGAACACGAATACCTGACCGCCCGGATCGCCCAGATAGCGCGAGAACGCGATGAAATTCGTGTTCACTGCGAGCAACATCAGTTCGATCGCCATCAACAATGTGATGACATTCTTGCGATTGATGAAAATGCCGGCGACCGCGACGCAAAAGAGGATCGCGCCAAGCGTCAGGAAGTGGGCGAGCGTGATCATGGCGGTGACTCCGGCTTCGTGACGACGGGCTGTTCCGAAGCCATCTTGACTATGCGCACGCGATCGCGTGCCTGCACTTCGACCTGGCGCGCCGGATTCTGCGTCTTCGTGCCGACGCGATGGCGCAGGGTCAATGGAACCGCCGCGACGATTGCGACCGTCAAAATCAGCGCGGCAACTTCGAACGGCAGCATGTATTGGGTGAACAACGCGTTCGCAAGCCAAGTCGTATTCGACATACCGGCAGCGGAGGCCGGATCCACCGGCGGCGCCACCTGCATCGCGCGCACGCCAATCAAGCCGAGCATCTCGACCAACATGATGATCGCGACGGCAAGACCTACCGGCAGCGCGCGCACGAAACCCTCGCGTAGCGGATCGAGATCGAGATCGAGCATCATGACGACGAACAGGAACAGCACCATTACCGCGCCGACGTAGACCAGCACCAGCGCGATGGCAAGGAATTCCGCATCCGCGAGCAGCCACACGCAGGCGGTCGAGAAGAACGTGAGCACGAGGCTCAGGGCCGCGTGCACGGGACTGCGCACCGAAATCACAGCAACCGCCGCGCCGACCGTTATCGCGGCGAATGCGTAGAAGCAGATCAGTTGGAAACTCATATTGCGGTTGCTCCAGTCGCCACGGTCGCGCGATGCATGCCAACTCTTGTGGGGGCGGCTTCGGCCGCGACGCCCGATGTGCGCGGAAGCGTCGCTTCTGAAGGCGATCCCACAGGAATCACTGCGCCGCAAAGCGCGTGATCACGACCATCCTGATAGCGCATGTTGATCATCGGAACGCCGCATCCTGCGCGCGATCCGCAGCGATCTGCTGCTCGAAGCGATCGCCGATCGCCAGCAGCTGCATCTTGGTCACGATGTTCTCGCCGCGTTTTTCGAAATGGTATTCGTAGATCGAGGTCTCCACGATCGAATCGACCGGGCAGCTTTCCTCGCAGAACCCGCAATAGATGCATTTGAACAGGTCGATGTCATAGCGAGTTGTACGGCGCGTGCCATCCTCGCGTGGCGCCGAATCGATGGTGATCGCCAGCGCCGGACACACTGCCTCGCACAGCTTGCAGGCGATACAACGCTCCTCACCATTCGGATAGCGGCGCAGCGCATGCAATCCGCGGAAGCGGTTCGACTTCGGGATGTGCTCCATCGGGTAGCGCACCGTGAACTTCGGTCGCCACAGATACTTGAACGTCAGCCACAGGCCGCCGAACAGCTCCAGCAGCAACAGGCTTTTGAGATAACTGGTGACTCGATTCATGACTCGATATGCCTCAGGCGCCTGCCGTAACCCAGCCGAAATACTTCATGCAGCCTGCCACGAAGACCCAGACGATCGTGATCGGTATGAAGACCTTCCATCCGAGCCGCATGATCTGGTCGTAGCGATAGCGGGGGAAGGTTGCACGGAACCAGATGTACGCGGTCGCGAAAAAGAATGCCTTGGCGCACAGCCACCACCAGCCGGGTTCGCCGACAACGCCCCAGCTTTGCGGAAACGGCGACAGCCAGCCGCCGAGGAACAGGATCGGTGCGAGGAACGAAACCAAGATCATGTTCGCGTACTCGGTCAGGAAGAACACCGCGAACGGTGCGCCCGAATACTCGACATGGAAGCCCGCAACAATTTCCGATTCGCCTTCGGCAACATCGAACGGCGCGCGATTGGTCTCAGCAACGCCAGACACGAAGTAGATGATGAACATCGGCAACAGCGGCAGCCAGAACCACTCGAGAAAGCCCTTGGGACCCGACTGCGCAATCACGATGTCTGACAAATTCAGACTGCCCGCGAGGATCAACACGCTGACCAGCGAGAAACCCATCGCGATTTCATAGGAAACCACCTGCGCGGCCGAGCGCATTGCACCCAGCATCGCGTAACGGGAATTGGAAGCCCAGCCAGCGAGGATGATGCCGTACACACCCATCGAGGTCATCGCGAGCAGGAACAACAGGCCCGCATTCGCATCCGACCACGCCTTGTGCGGCGCAAACGGAATCACCGCCCACGCCGCGAATGACGGAATCAGCGCCCACAGCGGCGCAAGGAGGAAAAGGGTCTTGTTCGATTTCGTCGGGTAGATGACTTCCTTCAACAACAACTTGAACACGTCGGCAAAGGTCTGCGCGAGACCGAAGGGTCCGACCTTGCTCGGCCCCAGGCGCACATGCATCCAGCCAATGAACTTGCGTTCCCACCACACGTACATCGCCACGCCGATGATCAGCGGCAGCAACGGGAACAGCAGCA
>JBBRZD010000300.1:0-2702 GCA_038237055.1 Lysobacterales bacterium
CAGAGCGCCGACCTCAGCGAGAACTTCGAGAACGGCGTCTACGCGAGCACCTTCAATACGCATCGCGACCTCGGTTCGCTGCAGGGCGATCTCGGCATTGCCGGCGGATTGCTGACGCTCGGCTACGACTGGCAGCGTGACCACGTCGATAGCGACACCGAATATACCGAGAGCCGACGCATCGACGATGCGGTGTTTGGCCAATGGCAGCAGACCTTCGGCGCGCAATCGCTGCAGGCGAGCGTGCGCCACGACGACAACAGCCAGTTTGGCGGCAAGACCACCGGCAGCCTGCTCTGGGGCTGGCAATTGAGCAGTGCATTGCGCTTCACCGCGAGCGCGGGCACCGCTTACAAGGCGCCGACGTTCAATGACCTGTACTACCCGGGCTTCGGCAATCCCGATCTGCGCCCGGAGAATTCGCGCAACTTCGAACTTGGGCTGCGTGGTACGCCCGGTTGGGGCCGATGGTCGCTGAATGCATTCGAGAACCACGTCGATGACTTGATTGCCTACGACGCAGCCCTGTTTGCGCCGGGAAATGTTTCGCGCGCACGCATCCGCGGCATTGAAGCGGTCGCAGGAACCACGCTGGCGCAATGGGATGTCGCCGCGACGGCGACCTGGCTCGATCCGCGCAACGAGAACGATGATGCCAATCGTGGCAACTTCCTTCCGCGACGCGCGCGCGAAAGTGTGCGTGTCGATGCCGATCGGAATTTCGGTGCGCTCAGTGCCGGAGCCAGCCTATATGTTGCCGACAAGCGCTACGATGATCTCGGCAACACGCTGCAGCTGGGCGGCTATGCACTCACCGATCTGCGCGTGGCTTACGCACTCAACGCGACGTGGAAGCTGCAGTTGAGCGCGAAGAATGTGTTTGACCGACGCTACGAAACCGCGGCGTTCTACAACCAGCCCGGTCGCAACTTCATGCTGACCGCAAGCTGGCGACCAGTTCGCTGAATCAATCGCTGAAAAAGACGAAGCCTGTCATTCCGGCGCTCGCCGGAATGACGATTTGTCTGGAGTTTCCTCAGTTCAACGCTCGGAGTCCGCAATGATGAAGACCGTGTTTCGCCCCGTTTCGACTGCACCTTTCGCGCTGGGCGCGGCTGCGGCACTGGAAACATTGTTGATGCGCACAACGCTCGTTAGCCAATGAATGAAGCGCGCACCTGTCCCGCTTTGATGGTTTCGGCGCCTGCGTCGGGGCAAGGCAAGACCAGCGTGACAGCCGCGCTTGCGCGCTGGCATGCGCGTCGTGGCCGGCGTATTCGCGTGTTCAAGACCGGTCCGGATTTTCTCGATCCCATGGTGCTCGAACGCGCAAGCGGGCGTCCCGTGTATCAACTGGATTTGTGGATGAATGGGGCGCAGGACGTGCGTTTGCGCCTGTTCGCCGCTGCGGCCGATGCCGATCTGATCCTCATTGAAGGCGTGATGGGTTTGTTCGACGGTTATCCGTCGACCGCTGATCTCGCACAGCAGTTGGAAATGCCGGTACTTGCGGTCATCGATGGTTCGGCAATGGCGCAGACGTTCGGTGCGGTTGCGAGCGGACTTGCGCACTACCGCGATGGCCTGCCGTTGTACGGAGTCGCCGCCAATCGAATCGGCAGCGCGTATCACGCGCAACTCCTGCGCGACAGCGTGCCAGCGGAGCTGCGCTGGTTCGGCGCGTTGCCAGCCGATGCGGCGCTGGCGTTGCCGGAGCGGCATCTGGGTCTGGTCGGTGCGCACGAACTCGACGACATCGATGCGCGTCTCGATGCATTGGCCGATGCGTGGGCGACTCACGCTGATGCCAGCTTGCCGCCGCCAGTACGCTTCGCTGCAGTCGAAACGACGCCTGTCCCGCGACTTCTGCAGGACGTGCGCATTGCGATTGCACGCGACGCCGCGTTTTGTTTCCTCTATCCGGCCAACCTCGAACTACTCGCGGCTGCGGGCGCAACGCTTTCGTACTTCTCACCACTCGCCGGCGAAGCGTTACCCGAATGCGATGCGATCTGGTTACCCGGTGGCTACCCCGAGGTGCATCTGTCTGCGCTTGCGCAATGCGATGCGTTGCGCGCCGCACTGCATGCACATTGCGACGAGGGCAAGCCGCTGCTGGCCGAATGCGGTGGCATGCTCTACGCGCTCGACACGCTGACCGATCGCGACGGCAACGCCGCAACGATGGCCGGCCTGATGCGCGGCAGCGCGGTGCTGCAGACACGACTCGCCGCGCTCGGCTTGCAACAGGTCCAATTGCCCGAAGGTGTATTGCGCGGTCATACGTTTCACTACGCGCATGCAACCATTGCGGCTGATGCCCTTGCGACTGCGACAAACCCAAATGGCGCGCCGAGCCGCGAGGCGGTGTACCGCAACCGGCGCATGACGGCGAGTTTCGTGCATTTCTATTTTCCGTCGAACCCGGATGCAGCCATGCGCTTGTTCCTGCCATGACGAATGCGTTTGTCGCCCGTCGTGATGATGCAGTTGCGGGCGATGCCGCTCAGATCAGCTTCTTTAATCGGTAAAGCGCATCCAGTGCTTCGCGCGGACTCAGTGCATCCGGATCGATCGCGCGCATCGCTTCCTCGACCGGCGACGGCAGCGGCGGCGCAAACAGGCCAAGCTGCGACTGTGGCGATGAAGCCGCATTCGCATGTTTCGGCGCAGCCTGCGCGCCGATCTCCAGCGCTTGCAAG
>JBBRZD010000301.1:0-2692 GCA_038237055.1 Lysobacterales bacterium
CCTGATCGGCGGCAAGCTAAAACACCTTCCGACCAACCCGTGGATTACACCAGCCGTCCAGACGGCCAAATGACGGATTTCCACACAAAACGCGACAGAGCCACAAATGGCGAGTGCAGTAACGAGATTTGTTTTGACTTGCCGCATCATCCTGAATTCCTTGGTTGGTCAATAGAGTGCGCTGTATGCGCTCACTATTATTACCGAAATCATGCGTGAAAAGTGTCAAATTTCCGTTGTGTACATTTTGCACAAGACCTTGCGTTTTTTTGACCTCTGCAGATCAGCGCAGTGCCGCGAACGCGTCGAGTCGCTCGATTACGTCGTCCACTTCGATCAAGTCCATCACGCCCGGATATTCGAGTTTGCTTCCCCACGGAATCGCTAGCGCAGGTTTCTTGCGGAACTTGCGTGCGGCAGCGTCGTATCGATCGACGCACCAGCGGCGGTCGGAGTAGGGGCCTGAACGTGCCGGGTTGCTCGCGGCGTGCAGGCCGAGCACCGGCGTGCCGACTGCGTTGGCCATGTGCATCGGCCCGGAGTCCGGACACAGCACCAGGGTTGCGCGCTGCAGCAGCGCGAGCATCTGTTTCAGTGTGTCCTTGCCGATAAGGTCGAGCGGGCGTGCTTTCGCATGCGCAATAATCTCGTCGCCGAATTCGCGTTCGTACGCGCTCGGGCCTCCGCACAGCGCAACGCGCCAGCCGAGCGTGTGCGCAGCGTAATCCATGACGGCGGCGTAGCGTTCCGGGCGCCAGTTGCGCAGGCGATGGCTTGAAACGGGGCTGACGAGCAGGGTCGGGATGTCGCCGCGCAGATGTTTTTCCGCGAACGCATGCGCTTCGGGCGGAATGGGGATGTCCCAGCGCACGTCGGTTTGCTTGAGTCCCAATGGTTCGAGGAAGCTCGCCATCGCGTCGAGTACGTGATCGCCGCTACGCGCGGGAATGCGGCAGTTCACGAACAGGCCGTGCAGATCCTTCGAACGCGCGCGGTCGTAACCGATGCGCAGCGGCGCCTTCACGCTGAGGCTGAGCAGGTTCGAGCGCAACGCGACTTGCATGTGCAGCAATGCGTCGAAGCGGCATCCTGCAAGTTGTTCGCGCACGGCGCGGTAGCCGCTGCGCCCGGCCTGTTTGTCGAACACGAGGAAGTCGACGTCGGGCAGATCGCCGACCAGTTTGTGCTCAAGCTTGCCGATCAGCCAGGTCAAACGTGTCTGCGGCCAATGCCGCTGCACCGTGCGTACCAGCGGCACGACATGGGTGACGTCGCCGAGCGCCGAGGTACGCAAAAGGCAGAGCGAGGCGGGCTCGGTGGCCGATATTGCAGCTTGATCCATGCGGCGCTTGCTACCATCTGGGTTCTGTGGACGCACATCGCGTCCGCGCGGGCCCGCAACTTGGCAGAGGCATGATCGAGGCGCAAGTTCAATCGATGGGAAATGGCGCGATCGTGTTCGATCGCGCGCTCGGCGTCGTGCCTGACGCAGAGTGGTTCGAGCGCGCGCATTGGGCCGCGCTCGGGCAGAGCGATACGCACTCCGGTGGACGCGGCGGCGTTGCGTTTATCGAGACGCCAGTCGGTGCGTGTGCATTGCGTCACTATCATCGTGGCGGACTGATGGCGCGCGTCAGTGCGGATCGTTATCTGTGGAGCGGCCCCAGTCGCACGCGTGCATTCCGCGAATTCCATCTGCTCGCGCGTCTGGCCAATGCCGGATTGCCGGTTTCTGCGCCGGTCGCTGCACGCTATGTGCGTGATGGCGTTTGCTATCGCGCCGATTTGCTGACCCGGCGAGTCGCGCCGTCGCGCACGCTGGCGGACCGGCTGGCATCCGCTTCGCTGAGTCCTGCGCTCGGGCAGGCGGTTGGTCGGACCATCGCGCGTTTTCACGCCGCCAACGTCTGGCACGCGGATCTCAACGCCCACAATATCCTGGTCGATAACGGCGTCGCGGGCGGCGATCACTCGGTCTGGCTTATCGATTTCGATCGCGGGCGCGTGCGCAAGCCGAAGTTGGCCTGGCAGCAGGCAAACCTGAAGCGCTTGCGCCGATCGCTCGACAAGCTCGGCGCGCGTCAATCTGTCAATTTCGATGGCCAGTTCTGGCATCCACTGCTCGCCGCGTATCACGATGCGATGTCGCGCGCTGCAGATTCCTCGCGAGCGCTCGGAGTGTCGACATGAGCCTGGTCCTGCGTTTTCTCGGAGTCGGTAGTGCGCAGGCGCCTTCGCTCGGCTCCGCCTGCGGCGTGCTCGAACACGAAACGAAGCCGCTGCTGATGATCGACTGCGGTCCGGAAGCGTTGTCCGCATATCTCGAACGTTATGGCGAACCGCCGCGTGCGATCTACATCACGCACACGCACATGGACCATGTCGGTGGTCTCGAACGTCTGTTCTACAAGATTTATTTCGACCCACAATGGCGCGGTCGTGTGCGCCTGTACGCACATGCGGCGTTGATTCCGTTGCTGCAGGCGCGCATTGCCGACTATCCGGAAGTGCTGGCCGAGGGTGGCGCGAATTTCTGGGATGCGTTTGCCTTGATCCCGGTATCGCGCGGATTCTGGTGCGACGGATTCTGGTTCGATGTATTCGCGACACGGCACCACGCGCCGCAGACCTCGTTCGGTCTTGCGTTGGCGGGTAGCTTCGTGTGGACCGGCGATACACGCCCGATACCCGA
>JBBRZD010000302.1:0-2652 GCA_038237055.1 Lysobacterales bacterium
AAATGCGTGCGGCCATCCGCGCTACTGGTTTGCGTCACCAGCACCTGCCCGTTCTTGCCGAGAATCTGGACGCTCGCGTCTGCAACCGGTGCGCCGCTTTGGATCGACTGCACGAAGATGTCGAGACTGCCGTCGAGGGATTTTTTCAGCACCGTGCCAAGGTCGGTCACGACGACGAGACGCGAATCCTTGAAGCTGGTTTCGTCCACGGCTCCCGTGTCGCCTTCTCCCTCACCTTCGGTGTCGGCGCCACTTTCGGCATTGCCTGCCTCATCGCCGGCGCTCTCATCCGCACTGCCGGCGTCGCTCGCCGTGCTGACTTCGGGTTTCGTCGTTTCCGCGGGCACGTCCTTGCTCGGGTCGTAGCCGGTCAAGGTGAGCAGGAACACGCCGCGCTTGTCCTTGCCCAGGTAGTGGCTGAGGTCGACCCCTTCGTAGTGCGGCTTTGTCGGATCATCGGCCTTGAAACTGAGCTTCTGTTCGAAGCGCTCGCTGATCTGATCCGGCGATAATGCGCCCAGCTCGGGTTTGGCGAACGTGCCGGAACGGTTGAACGAGACGAGGTGCTGGATCTGGTCCGGCAGCACGCGCGCGATCTCCATCTGCATGCCCGGCATGTTGCGCGCGACGACCGCAACGCGCTTGTCGCCACCGAGCGACAGCAGCGCACCATCGGCCATGAAACGCAGCATCTGCGGATAGTCGGGCACGCGCACGCTGTTTTGCCACATCGCGCCGAGTCGATAACCGCCGAACGATTCAAGCCCCTTGGCGACGCGCAGATACACGTAGCGGCCCGGATCGGCTTGGTACTTGAAACTGATCTGCTCGTTGTAATCGCGCTCGCCTGCAACGGGATCAAGGTCGAGCTTTTGCGCCGACTTCAGGACCTTCTCGGAAAGATTCGCATCGCCCGACCAGTCGTACGGCGCGGTGCGTTCGCTTTCCTTGCTGTCCGGGTTGTACACCGGCAGCAGCCACGCCTGCACCGCCTTGGCCGCTTCCTTTTCACCGACTGCTTGTGAAAGCGTGAAGGTGAGAATCTGTTCGGGCTCGAGCCGCGCATTGTCGGCGAGCACCACATCCATACCGCTGACCGACAGGCTGTACAGCCCCGGCACGGCGACGCTCGCATTGACGGGATCGGCCAGCGCACTGCCACCGACAAATGCGCGGACACCGCGATCGATCGTCAGCGCAACCGCGCTGTCGTCCTTCGGCACCGCCAGCGGCTCCGAATGCACATAGGCATTGATCTTGCGGCGGTCGTAACTGACGACGAACTTGCGCGCAACCGCGCCTTTCGGCGTCGCCTGCGTGAGCGCGAGATGTTTCTCGAAGTCAACGCCATCGATCGGATGGCTGAAGTGGACCTGGAACACCGCCTTTTTGGCCGAGGCATCCTGCGGGTCCTGATAGAACTCGCTGCTCGCGACGTTTGCCTTGAACGGCGCGCTGTCGAAACCGGCTGTCACGTTTGGCACATACGCCTGCGCAGTCAACGCGTGCGCCCGGTCGATCACGACGTCGTAGTGTTGGCCGACTGGCCAGTCGACGGCCGGCGTAAAGGTCAGCGTGCGATCGTTGCTCCACAACCAGCTGCCCGCCAGCGCCGGCTGCAGCGCCACACCATCACCCGGCGCCTTGCCAACCTTGTCGAGCGGCGCGACCGAGCCGGAGAAATGAATCGTCAGCGACGCGACCTCAATCGGATCGGCGTCGTAGCGGGTTGCCGCAGGGGAGTCCGCGCGAAGCGTAATCGCCACCGGCTGCGGCGGATGCGGCCGGTTCTTCCACCAAAGCGCGCCCTGCCAAACGCCAAGCCCGAGCAGCAAAACGAAGGCCGCGATGCCACCGCTGCGCGCAGGGCGGCGATGCACGGCACGGCCAAATGTTGTCGCCATCGCGCCGGTAGAACGCAGCCAACCTGGCGCCGACCAGCTCACCTGACCGAACAAGACAGAGAATAGCCACACGAAGACGCGCCAGAGTCCGCGCAGCAGCGAAGCCAGACCGCGCAGCGCGAGAACAGGCAAGCGCAGCAGCCACCGAATCACATCCATGGTTGGTTCCCCGATTCCGCCCCGCCAACAGCGGCGGGAAGCCGGCAATGATCACGCATTCCGGTGTCACGACGATAGCCCGCGCACATCCGGATTGAAACCGCAGTCTCGCCTGAGCGTATGGCGGAATTCGGGCCGAGTGCGGACGGGTTGGTGACTATTGGCGGAAGATGACCGCATCCGGGCAGTCCATCGATGGCCGGACCGCGCCAGTGACGCGCCTGAATAGCCCATCCCGTTCGTGCTGAGCACAGCTTGCGCAAGCTGGCGAAGGCGAAGCGCTGGAGGACGAGTACTCTTCGACTGCGACATCCAGCGAAGCAGCGAACTTTGAGTTCGACGAAAGACGCTGTGGGAATGGAGAAACACCCAGCTTTGGCTCGCGGCCTGGTCCCACTATCCGCGTCGCGGTCCCGTCGACCCGATGATCGAGTCAGCAAGCGCTTCAGCTTGACGGCGCTGCGCGCAGTCGATATTCTTCGCTATCGTACTAACGCATTAATACATCAATACAATGAAACGCCGACAACTCGAACCTGAATTCGACTCCAACCGCGCCGAGCGATCGCTGTGCGAAGCGCTGCTGACG
>JBBRZD010000303.1:0-2600 GCA_038237055.1 Lysobacterales bacterium
CCCGGCGCGGGTCCGCCGTCTCGACGATGAAGGTGCGCCCCTGCAACTTTCCGGTCAGCTCAGCTGGGGTGCCGTCTGCGACGAGAACACCCTGATCGATCACGGCCAGTCGATGGCAGCGTTCCGCTTCGTCCATCAAATGCGTCGAAACCAGAATGGTGGTGCCGATGTCCGTCAGCTCAAAGAGTTTTTCCCAGAAGTCGCGCCGCGACTCCGGATCGACTGCACTGGTCGGCTCGTCGAGGAATAGAAGTTCCGGCTCGTGCATCACCGCGCAGGCAAGCGCGAGACGCTGCTTCTGGCCGCCGCTCAGCGTCCCCGCCAGCTGTTTCTGGCGATCCTGCAAACGATACTGCGCGACCAATTCGTCGATGCGGCCTTTCGTCTGTGCTCTCGGCACACCTTGTACGGCGGCGATGAACTCCATGTTCTCGTACACGGTGAGATCTTCGAACAATGAGAACTTCTGCGTCATGTAGCCGATGCGGCTCCGCAAGGCTTCCGCTTGGTCGGGAATGGAAAGACCAAGTACCTCGATCTCGCCGGCACTCGGCGTAAGCAAGCCGCACAGCATGCGGATCGTCGTCGATTTTCCGGAACCGTTCGGGCCGAGGAAGCCGTAGACATGACGAGCCGGGACATCGAGATTCACGCTATTGACGGCAACCAAGCTACCGAAACGTTTGCTGAGGCCGCGCGCGCGAATCGCGCTACCGTCTTCCGCGCTTTTCATTTTGCCGGTCCGGCAAATTCAATGCGCACCGGAATGCCGGCGGGCAGATCGGTGGCGTCGGTGCCGAGCGCAACTTCGGCCAGATAGCTCAAACGTGCCGCGTCGTCGCCGATCAGAGCGTAGTAAGGCGTGAACGCAGGTTCGCTGCTGATCATGCGCAATTTGCCAGCGTAAGACTTTTCGCGACCGGCGACGAAAACCTGGAGCGCGTCGCCGACCTTCACGTTCGCACGCTGCTGCTCGGGCACGTAGATGCGCGCATACGGCGCGTCGCCCGCCAGCAGAATCACCAGCGGCGCACCGATCGGCGCCTGATCGCCGAGCTTGTACGGGATACGATCAATGCGACCAGCGCGAGGCGCAACCACACTCAGTTTGCCTAATGTGGCTTTTTGCGCTTCAGCCGTCGCAGCGGCTGCTGCAACCGCGGCGACGCCCTGCGCGACTTGTTCCGGTCGCGTGCCATGCAGCAGTTCATCGAGAGCAGAACGCTCCGCCCGCACGTTGCCATCGGCATTGCCAGCGGCGGCGCGCGCACGGTCGAGATCGGCCGCTGCAACATAATTCCTGCCTTTCAACGGCAGCAAGCGATCGTAGTAAGCGCGTGCCTCACGTGCCTGCGCTTCGGCGGCGGAGAGTTTCGCACGCGCTTGCGCGATGTCTTCACTGCGCGGTCCTGCCTTGAGTTCGGCCAGTGCTTCGCGCTGCTGCTGGGTCTGTGCTTGCGCCGCCGCGAGCTGGGATTGGGTATGAGTCAATTCCAGCTGCAGCAGCGGCTGCCCCACCGCGACCTGTTCGCCCTCGCGCACATCGATTGCGACGATGCGTTCAGCAACGGGTGCGGGCAGCGTGATGCGGTCGTACTCCAGCGTACCGAGCGCTTGCGGCGGCGCTTTCGTGCACGCCGTCAGCATGGTCATGATCGCCAGCAGGATCTTGATTCGACTCATCCGCGGATCCCCTTCGTGCGATGGCTGAGTGCCTCGCGAGACGATTGCATGCAACTTGCGCATCGCTGCAATTTCGAAGCGCGGTCAGCGCAAATACTTGCAACAACGGCCACGACTTTTGTCTTCATCGTCGACATCCCTCGTTCAACCGACACCAATACCGCGTTCCAGCAAGGCGATCGTGTGACGGCGAAGAGCCGCCGCATCGATGTCGTCAGCATTGAAGATGCGACGCCAGATCGGCGCTCCGGCTGCCGGGAACATCGTCAAACCGATCAGTGAAACCACCAGCAGGCGCGGGTCGAGATCTGCGTTGATGCGCTCCTGCTCCTGCGCCACCGAGAAACGCTGCGCCAGCATCAAAGGTATCGCGGGCGCGAGCTCGTTGACCAGGAATTCGCGCAATGCGCCGCCTTCGCACAACACCTCGCGCACCCACAGCGATGGCAACCAGGGATGCTCGGTAACGAGGGCTTCGATGCCGCGCACGAACGCGGCAATCAGCGCGGCAACATCGCCATCCGTCTGGATCAACGTTTCGCGCATGCGCGCGAACGTCGGCAGCAGGCGCTCTGCGATCACCGCCTGTTGCAATTGGGACTTGTCACCGAAGTAGTAATGCAGCATTGCCGGCGTTACGCCTGCTTCGGCTGCAATCGCACGCAAAGACGTCGCCGCCATGCCGACGCGCGCGAAGCAAAGCAGCGCCGCATCCAGCAGGCGCAGACGCTGATCCGGACTGTCGGCCAGCGGACGGCCGGGCGCGCGTTTGGGCTGCGCACGCGTTCGGCGCACCGAGATTGGTGTTGATGGATTCTTTACTCGACCCATGCTCATATTTAAATACATAATTAATTAAACCGCAAGCAGGCCGAACCTTGTGCGCCCGGACGCGCAGTCAGCATGCGCACGTCCAA
>JBBRZD010000304.1:0-2599 GCA_038237055.1 Lysobacterales bacterium
CGAGAAGACCGACGACCTGACCGGCCTGGCCAGCGTCGAGATAACCGATCCGAAGCGCCGCGGCGCGACCGGCAAGGAACTGCGTCCGATCGTGCGCATCATCGATGCCAAGGGCAAGGATCTCAACATCCCGGGCACCGACCTGCCGGCGCAATACCTGTTGCCGTCGCGCTCACTGGTGAACTTGCAAAACGGCGCGCCGGTTGGCGTCGGCGACGTTGTCGCGCGTATCCCGCGCGAAGCATCGAAGACCCGCGACATCACCGGCGGTCTGCCGCGCGTGGCCGATCTGTTCGAGGCGCGCAAGCCGAAAGATCCGGCGATCCTCGCCGAGCGCTCGGGCATCATCAGCTTCGGCAAGGAAACCAAAGGCAAGCAGCGCCTGATCATCAAAGACATGGAAGGCAACGAGCACGAGGAGTTGATCCCGAAGTACCGCGAGATCATCGTGTTCGAGGGCGAGCACGTCGAGAAGGGCGAGACTGTCGTCGATGGCGAACCGAATCCGCAGGACATCCTGCGTCTGCTCGGCGTCGAGCCGTTGGCCGCGTATCTGGTCAAGGAAATTCAGGACGTCTATCGGCTGCAGGGCGTGAAGATCAACGACAAGCACATCGAGACCATTATCCGGCAGATGCTGCGCAAGGTCGAGATCACCGATGTAGGCGATGCAAACTATTTGCTGGGCGAGCAGTCCGAGCGCATCCGCGTTCTGGACGAGAACATCCGCGTCGAAGCCCGCAACGAGCAGGCAGCAAAATACGACCCCGTATTGCTGGGCATCACCAAGGCCTCGCTGGCGACGGAATCGTTCATTTCGGCGGCTTCCTTCCAGGAAACCACGCGCGTGCTGACCGAGGCCGCAGTGCGCGGCACCCGCGATGGCTTGCGCGGTCTGAAGGAGAATGTTATTGTTGGGCGCTTGATTCCTGCCGGCACTGGCCTCGCTTATCACAACGAGCGCCGCCGTCGCGATGCAGGTGGGTTGACGGATTCGGAAATGGAAATCCTCAATGCCGCCACGCTTGATGCGGATGCGGTGGTCGTTGAAGCAGGGGTCGTCGAATAAGTTTTCGTTTCACCAGTACGGCTGCGCCGTCCCCATGGACGGCCCACATACGAAATGAGGGGCAGGATGCCCCTCGTGTTCGAGATCAGGATGATCGTCGCCGACCTCATGGTCGACTGCCTGTCGTTGACAGGCAGTAAAGGCGCACGCTATAATTATCTGCTTGGCAGGCCTGTTCACTCGGCCTGCCTTATGTTTTCACACATGCTTCGCTGGATCGTATCTTCGTCCCGGCAAACACGCATCGACAGGTTCTCAGGATACATGACAACGATCAACCAGCTCGTCCGCAAGCCGCGTCGCTCGATCACCGAGAAGAGCACGTCGCCGGCGCTTGCCAATTGCCCGCAGCGCCGCGGGGTCTGCACGCGCGTCTATACGACGACTCCGAAGAAGCCGAACTCGGCGCTTCGCAAGGTCGCCAAGGTGCGCCTGACCAATGGCTTCGAAGTCATCAGCTACATCGGCGGCGAAGGCCACAACCTGCAGGAACACTCGGTCGTGCTGATTCGCGGCGGTCGCGTCAAGGATCTGCCGGGCGTGCGCTATCACACTGTGCGCGGCTCGCTGGATGCCGCCGGCGTGACCAAGCGTCGCCAGTCGCGCTCGAAGTACGGCGCCAAGCGCCCGAAGGCGAAGTAATCGATTTCTGCTTCTGATTCGCGCTGCATGTAACCCGCTACAAACTTTCAGTCCGATTTCCAAACGTTCTTTTTAAAACCAGGCTCGCATCATGTCCCGTAAAGGCTCACCCGGTATCCGCTCCGTTCTGCCAGACCCGAAGCACGGTAGCGAGATGGTCGCGCGCTTCATCAACATGGTGATGAAGAGCGGCAAAAAGTCGGTCGCTGAAAAAATCGTCTATGGCGCAATGGATGTCATCAGCGTCAAAAATCCTGCGACGCTCGAGTTGGTCGAGAAGGCGCTTGGCAATGTCGCGCCGTCCGTCGAAGTGAAGTCGCGTCGCGTCGGTGGCGCTACGTATCAAGTGCCGGTCGAAGTACGTTCGTCGCGTCGCAATGCGCTCGCGATGCGCTGGCTGATCGACTCCGCGCGCAAACGCGGCGAGAACACCATGCCGCGCAAACTCGCAGCCGAATTGCTGGACGCTTCCGAGAACCGTGGCGGTGCCGTCAAGAAGCGCGAAGAGACCCATCGCATGGCGGAAGCCAACAAGGCGTTCTCGCACTTCCGCTGGTAATAAAAACTTTGCTGAGCGCGAAATATTCCGCGCACGCATTCGCAATCAGAGAGAAATCAAGTGGCCCGTACAACTCCCATCGACCGTTATCGCAACTTCGGCATCATGGCCCACATTGATGCCGGCAAGACGACGACGACCGAACGCATCCTTTTCTATACCGGCGTCAATCACAAGATTGGCGAAGTGCATGATGGCGCGGCCACCATGGACTGGATGGAGCAGGAGCAAGAGCGCGGTATCACGATTACCTCGGCAGCCACCACCTGCTTCTGGAAGGGCATGGATACGTCGTTGCAGGAACATCGAATCAACATCATCGACACGCC
>JBBRZD010000305.1:0-2570 GCA_038237055.1 Lysobacterales bacterium
GCGGCCGAGCGCATCGTGCGCATCGGCGACAACAAGGGCGCGCCGTACGCGTCGGACAACTTCTGGCAGATGGCCGATACCGGTCCGTGCGGGCCGTGCACCGAAATTTTCTACGACCACGGTGCAGACATCGCCGGTGGGCCTCCGGGTTCGCCGGATGAAGATGGCGACCGCTACATCGAGATCTGGAATCTGGTCTTCATGCAGTTCGACCGCGCCGCCGATGGCACACTGTCGAAGTTGCCGGCGCCCTGCGTCGATACCGGCATGGGCCTCGAACGCCTCGCGGCCGTGCTGCAGCATGTGCATTCGAACTACGAAATCGATCTGTTCCAGCACCTGATCAAACTCGCGGGACAACTGACCCACACGACGGATCTGGAAAACAAATCTCTGCGCGTGATCGCCGATCACATCCGCGCGTGTTCTTTCCTGATCGTCGATGGCGTACTCCCTTCGAACGAAGGTCGCGGCTATGTGCTGCGCCGGATCATCCGTCGTGCGTTGCGTCACGGTTACATGCTCGGACAGAAGCAGCCGTTCTTCCATGCGATGGTCGGTGCGTTGGTCGAGGTGATGGGTGATGCGTATCCGGAATTGACCGCCAAGCGCGACTTGGTTGAGGCAGCGCTCAGGAAAGAAGAGGAGCGCTTCTCCGAGACGCTTGAAAATGGAATGAAGCTTCTCGACTCTGCTCTCAAGGACACGCAGCACGTTGGCGCAGGCGCCACATCCAGGGTCGTGCCAGGGCAGATCGCATTCACGCTTTACGATACGTATGGTTTTCCGGTCGACCTCACGGCAGACGTCGCGCGCGAGCGCGGCTGGTCGGTCGACATGGCGGGTTTCGAGGCCGCGATGGAGCAACAGCGCGTACGCGCGCGCTCGGCGAGCCAGTTCGATAGCAAGGCGACGTTGCCTGCGGAAGTCGCCAGCGCCCTCTCGCCCACAAAGTTTCTCGGCTACGCCGCACTCGAGAGCGAGGGTACGACAGTGCTCGCGATCGTACGCGACGGGCGCGCCGTCGATGCGCTCAACGATGGCGAGGTTGCGGTCGTGATTCTCGATCGCACGCCGTTCTACGCTGAATCCGGCGGTCAGGTCGGTGACCTGGGCGAATTGAAGAATTCCGCGGGCCGATTCGAGGTCAGCGACACGATCAAGCTTGGCGGCGTATTCCATGCGCATGTCGGTCGCTGGCATGGCGCTGCATTGCGCACGGGTGCGAGCGTAAAAGCGCAGGTCGATGCCGCGCGCCGCCAGTCGACGATCCTGAATCATTCGGCGACGCATCTGCTGCACGCGGCGTTGCGCAAGGAACTTGGCACGCACGTCCAGCAGAAGGGCTCGCTGGTCGCGCCCGATCGTCTGCGTTTCGATTTCTCGCATTTCCGGCCGATTGGAAACGATGAGCTCGCCCGCATCGAGGACATGGTCAACGCGCAGATCCGCGGCAACAGCGAAGCGGAAGTGCGCGAGATGGCGTACCCGGACGCGCTCGAATTCGGCGCGCTCGCATTGTTCGGCGAAAAATATGGTGATGAAGTGCGTGTGTTGCGCATGGGCGATTTCTCGACCGAGCTGTGCGGGGGCACGCACGTCGGGCGCACCGGCGACATCGGCTTGTTCAAAGTTGTCGGCGAGAGCGGCGTCGCTGCGGGCGTGCGTCGCATCGAAGCGGTAACGGGTGCGGCGGCGATTGCATTCGTCAATGCCGAAGAAGCGCGCCTGGACCAGATCGGCGACTTGCTATCCGCGCACGGTGACGAAGTCGTCGACAAGCTGCGCCTGCTGTTCGATCGCCAGAAGAAACTCGAGCGCGAACTCGAATCCTACAAGGCGAAAGCGGCAAGTTCAGCGACGCAGGACCTCGGCGGATCAGCGCACAAGATTGGAAACATCAGTGTCGTGGCCGCGCGTGTCGATGGGCTCGACGCGAAGGCGCTGAGAGATGGTGTCGATTCGTTGAAGCAGAAACTCGTCGACTGCGTCGTGTTGCTGGCAGCGGGTGCAGACGGCAAGGTCGCTCTCGTTGGCGGCGTATACGGCGCAGCGCTGGGCAAGATCAAGGCGGGCGATGTCGTTGCCCACGTGGCAGCATTGATCGGCGGAAAGGGCGGCGGTCGTCCCGACATGGCCCAAGGCGGCGGCGTCGACTGCCCGGCACTGGATCTGGCGCTCGTTGCATTGCCGGAATGGATCGCTGCTCGGTTGAAATAAATGTAAAGGAATTGCGAGGTCTTGTAGGTACTTTCGTTCATTGCACGCACGGGGTGCCTTGGTTAGTATCGGGTCGCCCTGAGATCGCCGCCAACGCCCCTCGCAACGCGTGGTGCAACAAGAGCGACGGATCGGGCGGAGGGGAAGGGGCTGCGAGGGAGGTTGCTGCCTGGTTCCCGGTATGGTGTTTGCGCGACAGAGCGAGATGGGAACAAGCGCAGTCACCATTCATCGGACCGACAAATCGTGTTAAGGAGAGCACCACATGCTTATTTTGACTCGCCGGGTAGGCGAGACACTGATGATCGGCGACGAGGTGACCGTCACCGTTCTCGGCGTCAAAGGAAACC
>JBBRZD010000306.1:0-2552 GCA_038237055.1 Lysobacterales bacterium
ATCGATCGATCTGCACGCCGTCGCGCCGGAAGACGTACGCGTGCCGACCACCCTTGTCGGCATCGCTTCCGATCGCGTCGTTCCGCTCGCCGACCTGTGCGACTTGCAACGTCGCTGCGGTGCGACCGCCACCTTGCACGTGATCGATTCGCGCTACGGCCATGACGCATTCCTGAAAGAAGACGTGCAGATCGGCTCGTTGCTGCACGAAGTCCTGAATCCCCTAGCCTGAATGAATTTTGGAGCGTGACATGAGTTCTTCCTCCTGTACCCGCGCCGTGCGCGCCGGCATCGAGTCCGACACGCAGCACGGCGCGGTTGTGCCACCGCTGCACCTGAGCACCAACTACACATTCGAAGGCTTCGGCCGCAAGCGCCGATACGACTATTCGCGCAGCGGCAATCCGACGCGCGATCAGCTCGGCGCGGCGCTCGCTGATCTGGAAGAGGGCGCCGGTGCTGTCGTCACCGCGAGTGGCATGGCGGCGGTCGCACTCGTGCTCGAACTCGTTCCCGCCGGTGGCCTCGTGCTCGCTGCGCACGACTGCTACGGCGGTACGTGGCGATTGCTCGACGCATGGGCGAAGAAAGGGCGCTTCCGCGTCGTGTTTGCTGATCTCAGCGATCCTGCGAAGCTTGGCGAAGCGCTCGCGCACAAACCGGATCTCGTCTGGGTCGAAACGCCGTCCAATCCACTCCTGCGCATCACCGACGTGCGTCGGGTTGCGCAAGCCGCACGTGCGGTCGGCGCCCGCTGCGTCGTCGACAACACCTTTCTTTCGCCGGCGTTGCAGCGTCCACTCACGCTGGGTGCCGATATCGTTGTGCATTCGACGACCAAGTACATCAACGGGCATAGCGATGTCGTCGGCGGTGCGGTGATTGCAAAAGACGCCGACACCGCGCAGCAATTGAGCTGGTGGGCCAATTGCCTCGGCCTTACCGGCGCACCATTCGACAGCTTCCTTACGTTGCGTGGCTTGCGCACGCTTGGCCCGCGCCTGCGCGCGCACGAGGAAAACGCGGCGCGCATCGCGCACTTGCTGCAGGACCATTCAGAGGTGGCGCAGGTCTATTGGCCCGGCCTGCCCACGCATCCCGGCCACGCGCTCGCAGCACAACAGCAGAACGGCTTCGGCGCGATGCTGAGTTTCGAACTCGCTGGCGGGGTTGATGCCATCGAGGCTTTCCTGGATGGGCTGGCGTATTTTTCGCTCGCCGAGTCGCTCGGCGGTGTCGAAAGCCTGATCGCGCATCCGGCGACGATGACCCATGCAGCGATGACGCCGGAGGCGCGTCGCATCGCCGGCATCAGCGATTCACTACTGCGCGTGTCGGTCGGCATCGAAGACGGCGCGGATCTGTGCGCGGATATTGAAGCGGCCCTTGCGCGTGCGCAGGCGCTGCAACCCAAACGCAAGGTTCGTGCATGAGCGCGCTGCCCAAATACATCGCTGCGGCGAACGACACGGCGATCGTTCTGCTCGGAACGGGCGTGGTCGGTGGCGCGTTGCTGCGTTTGCTGGCAACGCCGGCGTCGTCGGCCGTCTATCTGATGGGTGCCGCCAATTCCACGCGGCAGATCGTCAATGCGCGCGGCATCGTGCCGATCCATGTGCCGTCCGTTTTAAAGGCGGCTGCTGCAGGCCGCGATGAGTCCAGACTGCTCGCCGCGCTGGATGCGAGCGGCGCCACGCATCGCGTGATCGTCGATGCAACCGCATCGGATGAAACGGCGGCGCGACATGCACAATGGCTCGACTCTGGTTACCACGTGGTCAGTGCGAACAAGGCCGCGATTGGTGAAGGGCTCGCGAGCTGGCGAGCGGTATACCAGGCAAGTACGCGCGGCGGCGTCGAATACGGCGACGCGGCGACGGTCGGTGCGGGCCTGCCCGTTTTGTCGACGCTGCGTCGACTGCGCGAATGCGGCGATCGCCTGCTCACGCTCGAAGGTGTGTTCTCAGGTTCCTTGTCCTGGCTGTTCAATCACTTCGATGGCAGCACACCGTTTTCATCGCTGGTGCGCGAAGCGCGCGCATTGGGCTATACCGAGCCCGATCCACGCATCGATCTTGGCGGCGCAGACGTCGCGCGCAAATTGCTGATCCTCGCGCGTGCTGCGGGACACTCGATCGATGCGATGCAAGTGGAGGTGGAAAGCCTGGTGCCGGCAAGCCTTCGCGACGTAGATGTATCGACCTTTCTCGCGCAACTAGAAGAACTCGATGCCGCGCTCGAAGCGCGGCGTGCGGGCGCCGAAAAGAACGGGCGGGTGCTGCGCTTTCTTGCGCGCCTGGACCAGCACGGCTGCGCGCGCGTTGGTCTCGCCGAGGTCGCATTGACGCATTCATCCGCGCGTCTTTCCGGAACCGACAATCTGTTCGCGTTGACGACGCAGCGCTATCGATCCCAACCGTTGGTAATCCAGGGGCCGGGTGCCGGACCGGAGGTCACCGCGCAGGCGTTGCTCGGAGATTTGCTGTCGCTGCGATCACTCGCTTGACGTGAATTTGGAAGGGGCCTCAGCCGCGATGCTTGTTGCTTCAGTG
>JBBRZD010000307.1:0-2538 GCA_038237055.1 Lysobacterales bacterium
ATGGTCGATCATGCTCGCGTCGACGCTGGAAGCGATCACGCCGTGGATATCGTCGTGCAGGTTCTGGCGATAGCCACCGCTTTCCTCGTTCCAGATCACCAGGTCGAAGACGAGTCCCTTCAGGCGGCAATAAGCGTGCGCGTGCACCAGCTGACGCACGATGTCGATGTTCGCCGAATCGCCTACCTGCAGCAGCACGATTGGCAGGTCGCCGGAGATCGCGTGTGCCCACAAACCCGATTGTCCGAGCCGGTTACTGGCGACGATATCTTGCGCCGCGCGTCGCAGTGGATCGACATAGACCAGGCACTCGGCGAGGCGCGCGTAAGTCTGGGCGTCGGTCTCGCTGACGTTGATCTGGCCGAGCACGACGCGGCTGTGCGTCCACGCGAGATCGAGCACACGATCGGCAAGGTGGCGGTCGTGATATTTGTCGACCAGGGCGACGCAGTCGTCGCGGTTGTCGGCGATGCCGGTGACCATGTCGATGCACACCGTCTGATCGGGCTTCAATCTGAAACGATGGCGAATCGCCACGATCGGGTCGAGCACGGAACCCGCTGTGTCGGACAAGGCGCCCGCGGTGCGCATCGCGAGTGCGTCGGAACCGCTGCCGCCGCGACCGATGAAACGCATGCGATCGCTTTCGAACGAGATTTCGTCGCTGCTCGCATCGTGCAGTGCGATCAGATGAAACATCCACGGCTGCGCCTCGTGCTCGGAACGAGGTCGGCGTGTGCACAGGATCGCGTCGCGCGGCTTGATCAACTCGGTCTGCACGAACAGGTTGCTGAAGGCGGGATGCAAGTCGTCGCTGATGGCAGGTGCGAGCACCACTTCTGCGTAGCTCGTTATCTCCAGCGTGCGCTCGACGCGCGAGCGGTTGGTAATGCGCGTACGCCGCAATTCGATGTCGTCTTCGGGCGAGACGACGATCACGGTGTGCGCATCGAGCAGATCGGCACGGCGCCGGAATTCCACGCGCGATTCGGTGAATACGGCTTCATACGAGTCCGTGCGTGCAAGCGTCGGCTGGAAGGTCGTCGACCAAACCTTGCCGCTATCGCAGTCTCGCAGGTAGGCGAACATGCCCCACGCATCGCACGTCACGTCTTCGCGCCAACGCGTCAATGCGAGGTCGCGCCAGCGGCTGTAACCGCTACCCGCGGCGGTCACCATCACGTGATATCGACCGTTCGAAAGCAACTGCATCGCGGGTCGGCGCGTATCGGCCTTGCGGAACACACGCAACGGCATTTGCGGCTGCTCGGTTGCGCTTAGCACATCGACGACTTCCGGATCGCTGGCCCAGTCGCCGGTCGAACGCGGCACGCGTTCCTGCAACAGCAGCAGAGTCGCCTGGAACTGCGGATGACTTTCGAAGCGACGCTGCATCACGCGGCCGAGCAGACCGTGTGCGAAGGCGACCAAGCTCATGCCTTGGTGATGTGCCATGAACGATCGCACGATTGCATGCGTCTCGCCGGGCTGCTGGCGGGTTGGCGTGTAGTCGATCGCTTCGTAAAATCCGTAGGGCGTCAACCAGCCCTTCGCGGCCATCGCACCGAGATTTTCGGCGGCTGCTCGCGGCAACACGGTCAACGCGAGTGCGCTGGCATAGGGTGCGATCACGAGCTCCTGCGACAGACCGCGCTGCAGTCCGAGCCCGGGTACGCCGAACGCGCGGTACTGATAATTCTGCGCAGCATCGGTGAGGTTGTAGCCGGATTCGGAGATGCCCCACGGCACATTGCGTTGATGCGCGTAGGCGACCTGGCGCGCAATCGCGGCCTCGCAGGTCTGCGCCAATAGCGACCCCGGGAACTCTGGCATTACCAGCAGCGGCATCAGGTATTCGAACATCGAGCCGCTCCACGAGAGCAGCGTCGGTGGCCCGTCGTGCGCGGTCAACAGGCGACCGAGGGCGAACCAGCTGTCCTGCGGTATCTGACCGTAAGCGATCGCGGCGAACACGGCCAGCCGCACTTCAGACGCGAGGAGATCGTAGTAACCGCCATCACGGCGCGCTTCGCTGACGTTGTAACCGATTGCGAACAAGTGTCGCTTCGCGTCGTACAGAAATCCGTAATCGACACGCACGAAGTCGTCGCAGGCAATGGTCAGCCGCTCGATGAGGCGCAGGCAGGTGCGGGCACGAGTGGTCAGGTCCGCATCTGCAAGATGCGAGTCATCGGCGACCGCGACGAACTTGCTCTCAAGCAAAGTCACGCGGGCGAATTCCGCCAGTGTCGGAATACGCGTCGCCGCTGTGGCTGGCGTACCTGCGGGAATCCATGCAATGACATCATTTAGTGCCGCGCGGCATTCGCGCGCAAGAATCTGCGAGGCATCGGCCGCGGCGATATCACCTGACCACGCGGGATCGTTGGCAACGGGTTCGGAAAGTTCGACCAAGGCTTGCAACTGCGCGCGAACGCCTGCGAGGGTAGCCGCAGGTGCGTGTTCGGCGGCAAGTATCGCTGTGCGCAATGGGGCGAGTACGTGCTTGCGTCCATTGCCGGCCGCCTGTTCCAGCAG
>JBBRZD010000308.1:0-2488 GCA_038237055.1 Lysobacterales bacterium
ATCGGCCATTGCGATCGCTTCGAGCGTTTCGGTCAGCGTGCCAATCTGGTTGACCTTGATCAGGATCGCATTCGCGATGCCCTTCTCGATGCCTTCGAGGAAGATCGCAGGATTGGTCACGAAATTGTCGTCGCCGACCAACTGGACCTTCTTGCCCAGCGTCTCGGTGATCAGCTTCCAGCCGACATGATCGCCCTCGGCCATACCGTCCTCGACGCTGAGGATTGGATACTTCGCGCACCAGCCCGCATAGAACTCGACCAACTGTTGCGGGCTCAGCACCTTGCCTTCGCCGTCGAGGTGGTATGCGCCATCGCGGAAGAACTCCGAGCTTGCGGCATCGAGTCCGAGATAGACGTCGCTGCCGGCCTTGTATCCAGCCTTGGCGATCGCTTCGAGGATCGTCTCGATCGCTTCCTCATTGGATTTCAGGTTGGGCGCGAAGCCGCCTTCGTCGCCCACCGCAGTGGAGTGACCGCGCGCCTTCAAGACCGACTTCAGCGCATGGAATATCTCGACGCCGGCGCGCAGCGCTTCGGAGAAATTGGGCAGGCCAACCGGCAGCACCATGAATTCCTGCAAATCCACGTTGTTGTCCGCATGAGCGCCGCCGTTGATGATGTTCATCATCGGAACCGGCAAACGCGCCGCACGATTTCCGGCCAGATGCTTCCACAGCGGTAGCTGTTTCGACGCCGCGACTGCATGTGCGTTCGCGAGCGAAACGCCAAGCAGTGCGTTCGCGCCAAGCTTGCTTTTGTTTGGCGAGCCATCGAGCGCGATCAATTTAGCGTCGAGACCACTCTGGTCGGCCGCATCGAAGCCTTTAAGCGCATTCGCAATAGTCGTGTTGACGTTCGCGACTGCGTTCTTGACGCCCTTGCCGAGATAACGCGACTTATCGCCGTCGCGGAGTTCCACCGCTTCGCGCGAGCCGGTCGATGCGCCACTCGGCACCATCGCACGGCCAAACGAGCCGTCTGACAGCGTGACTTCGGCTTCGAGCGTGGGATTGCCGCGGGAGTCGAGGATTTCGCGGGCATGGACTTTGGTAATCGTGCTCATTTGAATGGCGGTGCCTATCGTGGGTAACCGAAGATTTCTTTCGTCATTCCGGCGAAAGCCGGAGACGCGTTTCAGCAGCGAAGTTGGTCATCCAGTTTTTCTGTTGGCGCGAGCCGATATCAGAGAGGTGGAGCTGGATCCCGGCCTTCGCCGGGATGACAAGCAACGAAAAAAACGCAATGAATTCCTGCGAGCATCAACCGTTTGCATCGATCGGCCGCATTTTCGCGACGCGATCGAATTCCTTCAACGTCTCCAGCAACGCCTGCATCTTCCCCAGCGGCCACGCATTCGGCCCGTCGCTGAGCGCCTTGTCGGGATCAGGATGCGTTTCCATGAAGATGCCGGCAATGCCAACCGCGACCGCTGCACGCGCAAGCACCGGCACGAATTCGCGCTGGCCGCCGGATTTTCCATCAGCACCGCCGGGCAACTGCACCGAGTGCGTTGCGTCGAACACGACCGGGCATTGCGTGTCGCGCATCACGGCGAGTGAACGCATGTCGGAGACGAGATTGTTGTAGCCGAAGCTCGCGCCGCGCTCGCACACCATGATCTGTTCATTACCGGTGGCCTTCGCTTTTGCGGAGACGTGCTTCATTTCCCACGGCGACAGGAACTGGCCTTTCTTGATGTTGACCGGCTTGCCGGCGCGACACACGTTCTGGATGAAATCGGTCTGCCGGCACAGGAACGCCGGCGTCTGCAGCACATCGACGACGGAGGCGACTTCATCCATCGGCGTGTATTCGTGCACATCGGTAAGCACCGGTACGCCGATCTGGCGCTTCACTTCGGCCAGCACCTTCAGACCTTCTTCAAGACCTGGACCGCGAAAACTCGTACCCGAGGTGCGGTTCGCCTTGTCGAAGCTCGATTTGAAGATGAAGGGAATGCCGAGTTTGCCGGTGATTTCCTTGAGCGTGCCGGCGGTGTCGAGTTGCAGCTGCATCGACTCGATCACGCAAGGTCCGGCAATCAGGAACAACGGCTGGTCCAGGCCGACATCGAAACCACACAACTTCATGCGACCGCTTCCGTTGCGTCGGCACCTGCCAGTCGCGGCGCCTCGCGCATCGCCTTCTGCTCGCGCGCAGCGCGCACGAAGCCAATGAACAAGGGATGGCCATCGCGCGGCGTCGAGGTGAACTCGGGATGCGCCTGGCACGCGACGAACCACGGGTGATTGGGCAGCTCGATCATTTCCACGAGCAGGTCGTCCATCGACTTGCCCGCAATCACGAGGCCCAGATCCTTGAACTGCTGGCGATAGCGATTGTTGAATTCATAACGATGGCGATGGCGTTCGCGCACAACGTCCTGGCCGTAGAGTTCACGCGCGATGGTTCCTGCCTTGAGACGACATTCCTGCGCGCCGAGGCGCATGGTGCCGCCCTTGCCCGAGCTCTCATCGCGCTTCTCG
>JBBRZD010000309.1:0-2149 GCA_038237055.1 Lysobacterales bacterium
CAGGTGCTCGGGCAGGCCCTGTCGGCGGCGCAACAAACGGTCGACGGCGCCCGCAGCGCGCATTCGCTGCACGCCTACTTCCTGCGTGCCGGCGACGTCGAACAACCGATCCTTTACCACGTCGAGCGCACGCGCGACGGCGGCAGTTTTTCGATGCGCCGCGTGACGGCGATCCAGCACGGTCAACCTATTTTCAACTTCGCAGCCTCGTTCCAGGACGAGGAAGCCGGCGTCGAACACCAGTTGCCGATGCCGACCGTGCCGAAACCCGAGGATCTCGAACCGACCAGCCCCTTGCCCGGTGACGAATTGGCAAAACTGCCTACGAAGCTGCAGCGCTGGTTCGGGCGCTCCGGTCCGTTTGAATTTCGCCACGTGTATTCACGCGACGAACTCAATCCTCCGAAGCGGCCGCCGTTTCAGCAGGTCTGGTTCCGACTTTCCAGCCGCGTCGCGGACAATCCGGTGTTGCATCGCGCATTGCTCGCGTATGCGTCGGACTTCCACTTGATCGGCACCACGATGTTTCCGCACGGCATTTCATTCCTGCAGCGCAACGTGCAGGTAGCGAGCCTCGACCACGCACTTTGGTTCCATCGTCCGTTCCGCGCCGACGAATGGTTGCTGTACTCCTGCGACAGCCCAACCGCCCAAGGCGGCCGCGGCCTCGCCCGTGGCATGATCTACAGCGAGGATGGCCGCTTGATCGCCTCCACCGCGCAGGAAGGCTTGATTCGCCTGCGCCCGGAATAACCCCAAAGAATGGTCACGGGATTGCCGCATGCGCCAGATCTACACATCGCCGCGAATGGAAAACGTGCAGCGCGTGATTGCGTTGATGGCCGAACAAGGCATCCAGACATCGGTCAGCAACCGCCGCGCTTACCAGGGCGCCGACTGGAAGAAATTCAGCTACACCGCGAAAGGCGATCGCGACGCGTGGCCGCAGGTATCGGTGGTGCGTTCAGAGGACCAGACGCGTGCGCGCCAGATCTTGCGCGATGCAGGGCTCGAACAGGCAACGCGATTCGCTGACGAGCTCGCCGCCTCGCGCGGCGCCGGTGATGTGATCGGTCACCGCCGCGCATCACGGCGCGTAAAACTCGTGGTGCTGACCTTGATCGTTGGCGTTGCCATCCTGATCGCAGTGACACAGCTGTCGCACTGAGTTTGATCAGCCGCTTCGACGGTTGCCGCCAAGACAGCCGTCGTGCGCGCATCGCTGCATGCACGATAGAATGATCAAATGCGCTCGGATGTTGTCCGCCTGTTTCAGACCCTGCCCCATCCGTGCGGCTACTACGCCGATCGTACGGCGCAGAACATTGTCATCGATCCGAGCGCACCGCAGCTGCCGCATATCTACGACGTGGCAGTGCAGCGCGGTTATCGACGCGCCGGCGGGCACGTCTACCACCCGCAATGCAGCGGTTGCCGCGCCTGCATTGCCTGCCGCGTACCGGTTGCTCGCTTTCATCCCGACCGCGCGCAGCGCCGCTGCCTTGCGCGCAATGCCGATCTTAGCCTGCGCATCGTATCGGCCAACTACAGCGACGAATACTTTGCGCTGTACCAGCGCTATCTGTGCGCGCGCCATCCGGATGGCGGGATGGACGACGCACGTCCCGAGGATTTCGCGCGCTTCCTCTACACCCCATGGAGTCCGACTCGTTTCATCGAATTCCGCGCGGCCGGCCGCCTTGTTGCACTGGCGGTCACGGACTTCTGCGCAAACGGCTTGTCCGCTGTCTACACGTTTTTCGACCCTGACGAAGGCGCCCGCGGCCTCGGCACATTCGCGATACTCAGCCAGCTGCGCATGGCCAGCGAAGAGGCGCTCGCGTACCTGTACCTCGGCTTCTGGATCGAAGGCCATCCGAAGATGCACTACAAGGCGCGCTATCGCCCCCTTGAAGTCATGCGCGACGGCGTTTGGCGCGAGTTCACGCCTTCCTCCGCGGAGCTTGCGTCGGCAGATGCTCCAACAACGGATAGCTGAGCGCCGCACGAAGAACGCATCGCCGCGAACGATATCGCCAAGCCTTGCGCCATAATTGCAAGCTTGTCCCAGCCAGCATCCTTCCATGTCGGACTCCAACCCGTGACTGCCCTGTCGGCGTCGACCAAGGCACAGATGCAGATTCATTTC
>JBBRZD010000310.1:0-2086 GCA_038237055.1 Lysobacterales bacterium
CGGCGCCTGGTATAGCTATAACGGCGACCGCATTGGCCAGGGCAAGGACAATGTGCGTCTGTACATGAAGGAACATCCGGAAATCTCTGCGGCGATCGAGGCGCAGCTGCGCGCAAAGCTGCTGGTGCACGGCGGAAGTTCGCCGTTGCCGGCAGTGGAGATGGAAGAAGCTTGAGATAGACCTCGCGAAAGCTGATTGCAGAGGCACAACATGTCGAAAATGACAGGGGTGTTTGCGCTCGCTGTGCTGGCCGGCGTCGCGCTTGTCGTTTCCTATGCGGCGATTACCAAGCCATCACCTCGTATCGTCGTGGACGCAAAGCGGCTGGCCAATGATGTATGGGTGACGGAACAGGTTGTGCCGGAGAGTTTTGCGGATATCAAGGCACGCAGGTTCGAATCGATCATCGATCTACGTCCAGATGGGGAAAGGCCCGGCCAGCCTTCGTCGGAAACCATCGCGAAAGTTGCACAGGCCAACGGACTGGCGTTTGCCTATGTGCCCGTCACACACGGTGATATTCCATCGCAGTCAGTGGATGCGCTCGGTCAATCGCTGGCATTGATACGCAGGCCGGTCTTGTTGTATTGCGGCAGCGGCAAGCGTGCTGCGAGGACGTGGGCGCTGGCAGAGGCGTCGCGTGCCGGTGGTCTGGACGCAGCCGCGATCAAGGCAGCCGTGCAATCGGCGGGGCAATCCGCCGATGATCTGAGCGAATCGATCGCCGCGAGAATTGCCGCGCGATCGAGCAGCCGTTGACTCTTTCAGCGCAGGGTTCGTTGATGTCGTTTCGTCAGAAGCCGATCAGCAGAATGTTTTCGAATACGCGCGGACGTACTCGGGGGAGCACCAAGGTCGCTTATGTGCTCGTGATCATTGGCGGATTGTTTGTTGGAGCAATTGCCGGCTTCGTCATCGCGCAGTTTACTGGCTTGATTCCATTCATGTGCTGATGCGAAGGCGGCTGCCAGACGATGGCTAGAAAGACCGCAGGAAAGCCGACCAAGGGCGTCGCTTACGATAAGGCGCTCGGGTTGCTCGCGCGGCGCGAGCATTCCACGCGGGAGCTGAAGACCAAGCTCGCGCTGCGCGGTCACGACAAGGTCGAGTCGGTCGAGGCGATCGACCGGCTGAGGGATCAGCAGTATCAGAGCGACGATCGTTTCGCCGCGAGCCTTGCTCGCAGGCGCGGCGCGCAAGGCTACGGTCCGCGCCGCATTGGCGCCGAGCTCAGGTCGCACGGACTCAACGACGCGGCGATTCGCGCGGTGCTGGCTGAGGTGGACCTTGATTGGACCGCGATTGCTTCTGTGCAATCGCGCAAGCGCTTCGGCCCGGGCGTGCCGGCCGACAGCACCGAACGGGCGAAACGCGCAGACGTTCTCTTGCGCCGCGGCTTCGATCCGGCGACAGTACGGGCCGTCACGCGCGCCGAAGTGGACGATCCGGGTCAGAATTTCGATTGAGAAAGCTGTCTCGGGCCGCATCTTCGACGTGCCCGAAGTCCAGCCTTCCACGCGATGTCCTGTCCATGAAAACCTCAGAAATCCGCTCCGCGTTCATGGAGTTTTTCCGCTCCAAGGATCATACGATCGTGCCGTCGAGTTCGCTCGTGCCGTCGAACGATCCGACCTTGCTGTTCACGAATTCCGGCATGGTGCAGTTCAAGAACGTGTTTCTCGGCAGCGAGAAGCTGAAGTTCGTGCGCGCCGCGGATGTGCAGCGCTGCCTGCGCGCGGGCGGCAAGCACAACGATCTCGATGCGGTCGGCTACACCGCGCGTCACCACACGTTCTTCGAGATGCTCGGCAACTGGTCATTCGGCGACTATTTCAAACGCGAAGCGATTGAGTGGGCGTGGGAATTTCTGACCGGCGTCATGAAGCTGGACAAGTCGCGTCTGTGGGTCACCGTTTACCACACCGACGATGAAGCCTACGGCATCTGGAACAAGGAAATCGGCGTGGCGGCCGAGCGCATCGTGCGCATCGGCGACAACAAGGGCGCGCCGTACGCGTCGGACAACTTCTGGCAGATGGCCGATACCGGTCCGTGCGGGCCGTGCACCGAAATTTTCTACGACCA
>JBBRZD010000311.1:0-1999 GCA_038237055.1 Lysobacterales bacterium
AACGACGCGGCAAGATAGGCCGCCGCCGAATCCTCTCGCCACTCCTTTGGATAGCGCTCATCGAGTCGCTTGCGCACCGATGCGAGCTGGTTCGTCATCACCTTGCCCTGACGCGACAGCAGATAGATCGCGAACGCGCGTTCGCGCAGCCCATCAAGGCTGCCGTCGCTCTCGTCCGCGGCCAGCGTGAGGAGATACGTGTTCGCATGTTCGAGCATATCGTCTGCCACGCTCTTGCCACGCTCGCGTGCTTCGAGCAGGAACTGCACCGCATAAGCAGAGACGTAGCGCTCCGCTTGCGGCGTCGCCGTCCACAGGCCGAAGCCACCTTCTGCATTCTGGCGCGAGCGCAGCACCGCGATCAGCTGGGCGAAAGCCTTTGCCGGGGTCGGAGCATCCTGGCCGCGCACCAGCGAGCCCAATTCCGGATGCGCATCGAACACCAGGGCTGGCATGCCCTGACTCAGCAATTGCTCGGTGCAGCGATACGGAAAATCAGCGAGATAGGCGGACAGGCCGCGCGCAAGCACGAGCGGCGCGAACGACATCGCGACATCGCGCTTGGCATGTGCATCGAACATCGTGCGCAAGGGTTTCATTTCAAATACAGCGCTGCGCACGGAACCAATCGCGATCTCGCTGCGATACGGCACCGCCGGCCGCACAGACACCTCGACCGTCTGCTTGGCAGCCTTGTCGCCGCTGCTCGCGCTGAAGGCGAGACTTGCGACACCGGGTTCGCCTTTCGCACGCAGGCGGAACAGTGCGACGCCTTCGCGCAACTCGCCGAGCTTGAGTTCCTGCTGCGACGCGCCGACCGCTTCGACTTGCGCATTCGCTTCAAGCTTGACGCTGATTGGCAACTCCTTGCCGGCGAGACCAGTGAGATTGTTGGCGACGCCGACACTGACTTCGAATTCGTCACCCGGCGCCACCATCGACGGCACGTTCGGCGACAGCACGAAATCGCCGCGCACCGTGGTCGCGCCTTCGGCCGTGCCGACCCGATCCGGCGCTACCGCAACGGCCATCACGCGCAACTTGCCGTTGAAGTCGTCCGGCGTTTTCCAGCTGAAGTCCTTCGTGTCCTTGACGTCGACGAGGCCGGACCAGTACGCGACCGGCGGCGCGTGTTTCTTGCGGAACGGATTGAGGTGCTTGCCGAGCGCGCCGTCCTCGTCACCGCCCGGCGCCGCCATGCCGGCGAGCTTGGAGAACTCGGGCAGAATCAGGTCCAGTGTCTGGCTGGTCGTGACTTCGAGCATGCGTTTCTTGAAGAAGAAATCGAGCGGATTGCCAAGCGTGTAACGCGCCACCTGCAAAATGCCCTCGTCGACCGCGAACACGACGACGCGCGCGGGATGCGCCACGCCGACCTTGAACGTGACGGTCTCACCCGGCTTGACCTGCGCAGGCGTGCCAAGGGTCAGCGCATCGCGGCGCGCGTCGAGATCGACCGAGAACGGCGCGACGCCATACGACAATGGGCTAGTGAAGACCTCGTTCGAAGACGGATCACGAATGAACTGCACGTTGACGTAGCCATTACCCTCGAAGCCGGCCGGTACGCGGATCTTCTGCACCGAGCCGGTGGTGGTCGTGTGGAACCAGGCATGCGCATACACATGGTCGCGTTCGATCGTGATCAGTCCCGCGCCCGCGTACGGCGCGCGAATAGCGACGTCGATCTCCTCGCCCGGCGCGTAATCGTGCTTGGACAATGCGAGTTCCAGCTCCGCGTTGCGTTCTAGCGAGCGGCTGAGGTTGGCCTCGCCCGCGACCGCAAACTGCACGCGGTTGAGTTCTTCGCCACGCGCGTTCTTCACCACCAGCGCATAACTGCCGGGCGTCGCAGTCGGCAACGCGTAGTCGATGCCTGTTGCGCCGATCTTGAGCGGCGCTTCGCTGATCGGGATTTCCTTCGCGCGCGATTCGTATTTGTACACGCCCGAATCCTGCTTGGTCAGCACCGAGACGTAGCGACGCTCGACAATGGCCG